>NZ_JBIBVY010000016.1:0-190231 GCF_043080665.1 Streptomyces sp. NPDC014991 | reverse complement strand
CGTTGGTGCAGATGTCGCAATCCACACCGAACCCAGAAGGCCCTCACCTGTTCAAGCACCCAGCCCGCGTGTCACCAACGTGCCGGGACAGCACAGCTAGGGCCTGCCTTTCGGATCAGGCCGGCCGGGATCGCGGGCGCCGCGTGCCGACCCCGCGACCCCGGCAAGATCCGAAAGAGAGGCCCTAGCGCACGCAGGTCACCAGTTGATGCAGGTCTTCGGGACCCAGCCGTCCTTCTTGTCGCCGCCGTAGTACCACAGGTTGCTCTTCTTGCCGCAGGCCGTGTACGAACCGCCCTTGTAGGCCTTGCCGTCGTTGCAGACCCCGCCCTTCTTGCCCTTGCCCCAGATGCCGACGGCCGTGGCCGTCGTCTTCGGCGAGGTGCGGACGTTGACCGTCTCCTTGGCCTTGACGTTGACGATCGCCTTGCTGCAGTCCCTCGGCAGCGTGGCCGCGGAGGCGGTGCCGGCGGTGGCGACGGCACCGGTGAGGGCCGTGCCGACGAGGGCGGCGGTGGTGAGCGCGGTGCCCAGAGACCTGAACTTCAAGGCGGGGTCCTCCCGTTGTGTGCGATGGCGTCCGTGCTGAAACGGATCACCGGTCACCAGGAAGACTAGTGGCCGCGGATGCTTGTCATGATCGCGGGGCTTCAGTGCACCGAGAAGCCGCCGTCCACGTGGATCGACTGGCCCGTGACATAACCGGAGGCACGGCTCGCGAGGAAGACGGCGGCGCCCGAGAAGTCCTCGGCGAGGCCGTTGCGGCCGACCATGGTGCGCGCGGCCAGCGCCGTCACCTTCCCGGGGTCGGACGACAGCCGGGCGTTGAGCGGGGTCATCACGAAGCCCGGCACGAGGGTGTTGGAGGTGACCCCGTACGGCGACCATGCCTCCGCCTGCGAGCGGGCCAGTGACTCCAGCGCGCCCTTCGAGACGCCGTACGCGCCACTGTGCACGAACGCCCGGTGTGCCTGCTGGGAGCTGATGTGGATGATCCGGCCGAAGCCCCGGCCGGCCATACCCGGCCCGAACCGCTGCCCCAGCAGGAACGGGGCCTCCAGATTCACCGCCATCGTGGCGTCCCACACCTCCTCGTCCAGCTCGCCCATCGGCGGACGCAGGTTGATCCCGGCGGAGTTGACGAGGATGTCCGGCTCCCCGAAGACACCCGCCGCCTCCTCGGCGACCGCGCGCACGCCTTCCCGGGTCCCCAGATCACCGCTGACCCAGGCCGCCCGGCAGCCCTCGGCGGCCAGCTCGGCGACGGTCGCGGTCAGCTGTTCCTCCCCGCGCGCCACGACCACCACCCGCGCCCCGGCCCGCGCCAGCGCACCGGCCACGGCCCGGCCGATACCGGAACTGCCGCCGGTGACCAGGGCGGTGCGGCCGTCGAGGGAGAAGAGCTCGGAGAGGTACGAGGGGGAGGAAGGCATGGCGGAAGCGTAGGCGAGCGCGGGGAGCGGTACGGCGGCCGGTTCGGGCCCGGGTGACCGGGCACGCCGTGCCGTCGCGGTGGAGGGACCGGCGGGGCCGTGGTCGTAGGGTGCACGGCATGAGCATCATCGGGGTGGGCATCGACGTCGCCGAGATCGACCGGTTCCGGGCGTCACTGGAGCGGACCCCCGGGCTGGCCGACCGGTTGTTCGTGGAGCGGGAGCTGCTGCTGCCCAGCGGGGAACGGCGGGGGATCGCCTCGCTCGCGGCGCGGTTCGCCGCCAAGGAGGCGCTGGCGAAGGCGTTGGGGGCGCCGGCCGGGCTGCACTGGACCGACGCCGAGGTGTTCGTGGAGGACAGCGGGCAGCCCCGGCTCCGGGTGAAGGGGACCGTGGCCGCGCGGGCCGCGGAGCTGGGCGTGCGGGCGTGGCATGTGTCGCTCAGTCACGACGCGGGCATCGCCTCGGCCGTGGTGGTCGCCGAGGGCTGACCCGTGCGGCGGCCCGCGTGTGGGCGGCGGCGATTCCGGGGCAGACTCGGTGCCATGCGTACTGCGTACAGCGTGGAGACGGTAAGGGCGGCCGAACGGGCGCTGATGGCGCGGCTGCCGGAGGGGGCGCTGATGCAGCGGGCCGCCGCCGGACTGGCCGCCGCCTGCGCCGGACTGCTCGGACGGGTGTACGGCAGCCGGGTGGTGCTGCTGGTCGGCAGCGGGGACAACGGCGGGGACGCCCTGTACGCGGGGGCGCGGCTGGCCCGGCGCGGGGCCGGGGTCACGGCCGTACCGCTGTCGCCCGGACGGGTCCACCACGAGGGACTCGCCGCCCTGCGGCGGGCGGGCGGCACGGTCGCCGCCGCCGACGCCGCCGAGGAACTGATCCTGCGGGCCGACCTGGTCGTGGACGGGATCGTCGGCATCGGCGGCAAGGGCGGGCTGCGGCCCGGCGCCGAGCGGTTCGCCGGGATGGTGGCGCGGTCCCGGGCCGCCGTCGTGGCCGTGGACCTGCCCAGCGGGGTCGACGCGGACACCGGGGAGGTGCGGGGGGCCGCGCTCCGGGCCGACCTGACCGTCACCTTCGGCACGTACAAGCCGGGACTGCTGGTGGACCCCGCGCGGGAGTACGCCGGGGTCGTACGGCTCGTCGACATCGGGCTGGAGCTGCCCGCCGTACCCGAGATCGAGGCCCTGCAACACGCCGACGTGGCCCGGCTGTTGCCGGAGCCGGCGGCGGAGAGCGACAAGTACCGGCGCGGGGTCGTCGGGATCGCCGCGGGGTCGGCACGCTACCCCGGGGCCGCCGTGCTGGCCGTGTCCGGGGCGCTGCGGGGCGGGGCGGGGGCCGTACGGTACGTCGGCCCGGCCGGCGACGCGGTCCTCGCGCGCTACCCGGAGACCCTCGTCTCCGACGCCGGTCCCGCCGGGGCCGGGCGGGTGCAGGCCTGGGTGGTCGGGCCGGGCGCCGGCGACGACGCGGCGACCGTGGCCCAGGTGCTCGCGACGGACGTACCGGTGCTCCTGGACGCGGACGGGCTGCGGCTGGCCGGGCGGGAGGCGGTACGGGGGCGTACGGCGCCGACGCTGATGACCCCGCACGCGGGCGAGGCCGCCGCGCTGCTCGGGGTACGGCGGGAAGAGGTCGAGGGTGCCCGGCTGACCGCGGTGCGGGAGCTGGCGGCGCGGTACCGGGCGACGGTGCTGCTGAAGGGGTCGACGACGCTGGTCGCCGGTTCCGGGGGCGGGACGGTGCGGGTGAACCCCACGGGGACGCCGTGGCTGGCCACTGCGGGCAGCGGCGACGTGCTGTCGGGGCTGGCGGGGTCGCTGCTGGCGGCGGGGCTGACAGCGGTGGACGCGGCGAGCGCGGGCGCGTACCTCCACGGACTGGCGGGCCGCCTCGCAGCCGGCGGCCCCCACCCGCAGGGCGCCCCGGCAGCCGCCCACGACATCGCGTCCCACATCCCCCACGCCTGGCGAAACGTACGCGCCTGAGCCCCCACCCACGCCCGGGCCCGCACCGACTGCCTCAGGGGCGCGGGAACTGCGCGACCAGCCACGACGCACCCGCGCCCGGGCAGCGAACGGAACACCCCCGGGAGGGCCCGCACCGATCCCCGCGGCGCGCCCGGCCCCCATGACCCCCGAGCCCGCCGCCGGACGCGCGCCGCCTCCGCCCCCCGGGTGACGCCCTCCGCGCGGCACCCCCGTTTCCGGCGGTCCCCGCGTTTGGCTGATTGCATGATCAGCGGACGACTTGTGTACCGGGGTGCAGCGGTGCTGCTCGCCGCCGGCACGGCCTTTCCGGTGGCCGGCAGCACCGGCACCGCCGTGGCCGCGGTAACCGCCGTACGCGCCGTACCCACCCCCGTCGGCCCGGGCATCTCCCCGAAGCCGCCCGCCCCCGCCCCCGCTCCCGCCCCCGTCCCCCTCTCCGGTCTCGTCCCCGGCGTGCCGCCCGGCCCCGCGCAGCCCTGGCAGATCGACACGCCCGACCAGGCTCTGCCGCCGCGGGTGTACACGCCCAGTGCGGCGGAGGACGCGGTGGAGCCCAGGGACGCGGCGCCGGGGACGTACGACCTCATCGAGTACGTGCCGTTGGGGGACGCCGTCGCCAAGGTGACGTGCACCAGGCAGACCGGCCCGTACCAGCGGCAGGTCGAACGGTGGCTGAAGCTGAAGGTGGACGGGAGGCAGTCCGCCTCCGACTGCCGAACGATCCGGGCGTTCCAGATCGCGTACCGGATCAAGCCGGCCGCCGGGTTCGCCGGGCCCGTCACCTGGTCGACGATGATGCTGATCTCGGCCGGGAAGAACCCGAACGCCGCCGGGAAGTGCCCGGTGCGCTCCCACCGGGTCGCCTGTGTCGATCTGGACCGTCAGCTCACCTGGGTGCAGAAGGGTTCCCGGGTGGTGTTCGGGCCGGTGCCGATGCGCAGCGGAGGCAAGGGGCACGCCACCCGTAAGGGCTGGCACACCGTGTACTGGCGGCACAAGAACCACGTGTCGACGCTGTACGGCCAGGCCATGCCGTACGCCCAGTTCTTCGACGGCGGCCAGGCCTTCCACGCCGTCTACGGCAGCATTCACACCACCGTCGGCTCCATGGGCTGCGTGAACCTGAGGCTCGCCGACGCACGCGCGCTGTGGAACGTGCTGAAGAAGGGTGACCGCGTCTTCGTGTGGGGGCGCAGGCCGGGCACCTGACACGGCGCCCGGAGCCCGTACGGCCCCCTCTGAGACACTGGGGGCGCCATGAGTGAGACTTCAACTGTGCCGACCGCCTCCCTGCGGGCCCGCGCCGAGATCGATCTGGGCGCCCTGCGCGCCAACGTGCGGGCCCTGCGCGCCCGCGCGGGGGGCGCCGGCGTGATGGCCGTCGTCAAGTCCGACGGGTACGGCCACGGGGCGGTGCCCTGTGCCCGCGCCGCCCTCGCGGCGGGCGCGGCCTGGCTCGGCACGGCCACCGCCGAGGAGGCCCTCGCGCTGCGCGCGGCCGGGCTGCCGGGCCGGGTCCTGTGCTGGCTGTGGGTGCCGGGCGGACCCTGGCGGCAGGCGATCGAGGCGGACATCGACGTGTCGCTGAGCGGCATGTGGGCCATGCGGGAGGTCACCGCCGCCGCCCGGGAGGCCGGGCGGGTCGCACGGGTGCAGCTCAAGGCCGACACCGGCCTCGGCCGCAACGGCTGCCAGCCCGGCGACGACTGGGCCGGCCTGGTCGCCGAGGCCCTGCGCGCCGAGGCCGCGGGCCTGGTCCGCGTCACCGGCCTGTGGTCGCACTTCGCGTGTGCCGACGAGCCCGGGCACCCGTCCGTCGCCGCGCAGCTCGGCCGGTTCCGGGAGATGGTGGCGTACGCCGAGGAGCAGGGCGTACGGCCCGAGGTGCGGCACATCGCCAACTCGCCGGCCGCCCTCACCCTGCCCGAGTCCCACTTCGACCTGGTCCGCACGGGCATCGCCCTGTACGGGATCTCGCCCAGCCCCGAGCTGGGCACCCCGGCCGACCTCGGACTGCGCCCGGTGATGACGCTCAGCGCGTCGCTGGCCCTGGTCAAGCGGGTTCCCGGCGGGCACGGCGTGAGCTACGGCCACCACTACGTCACCCCGGGCCCGACGACGCTCGGCCTGGTGCCCGTCGGGTACGCGGACGGCGTCCCGCGGCACGCCTCCGGCACCGGCCCGGTGCTGGTCGACGGCAAGTGGCGGACGGTCGCCGGGCGGGTCGCCATGGACCAGTTCGTGGTGGACCTCGGCGGTGACGAGCCGTCGGCGGGGGCGGAGGCGGTGCTGTTCGGGCCCGGCGACCGGGGTGAGCCGACCGCCGAGGACTGGGCGCAGGCGTCCGGCACGATCGCGTACGAGATCGTCACGCGCATCGGAACGCGCGTTCCCCGCGTCTATGTGAACGGGCAGGAACCCGGGTAACCCGTTCGGGAGCGGCAACCCGGACCGTCGGTCACGGCGGTCCCGCAGGTCACGCACGAGCACCGGCGCACCATCCGTTTCACCCCACCAGCGAACTGTTGTACGGCGAAGAGGAGCGGTACGTGAGCGAGAGCAGCGCGGAGGTCGTGGCCGACGTCGTCGCCTCGGCGGCTGCCGCCTCCGCCGCGGGGGCGGCCGGGAGCTGGCGCAGGGCGACCGGCGTCGCCGGCGCCGCGCTCGGCGTCCTCGCCGCGGGCGCGGCGGCCGGCGTGGCCATCGAGCAGATGACGGTGGGGCGCGGGATGCGCCGCCGGGCCCGGCTGGCGCTGGACTCCACCGGGCCGTACGGCACCCTGCGCGGGACCCCCGGCAAGGCGTACGCCGACGACGGCACCGAGCTGTACTACGAGGTCGACGAGACCGAGCCCGACGTGGGCCCGGACGTCTCCCCGCGCCGGCGCCGCCTCTTCGGGCGCAAGGCGCCCGCCCCGGTCACCGTCGTCTTCTGCCACGGCTACTGCCTCAGCCAGGACTCCTGGCACTTCCAGCGGGCCGCCCTGCGCGGGGTGGTGCGCACCGTGCACTGGGACCAGCGCAGCCACGGGCGCTCCGCGCGGGGCGTGGCCCAGGCCCGGGACCGGGTACCCCTGACCATCGACCAGCTCGGCCGCGACCTCAAGGCCGTGCTCGACGCCGCCGTACCGGAGGGGCCGGTGGTGCTGGTCGGCCACTCCATGGGCGGCATGACCGTCATGGCCCTCGCCGCCCAGTACCCCGAGCTGATCCGGGACCGGGTCGTCGCCACCGTCTTCGTGGGGACGTCGTCCGGGCGGCTCGGCGAGGTCAACTTCGGCCTTCCCGTGGCCGGCGTCAACGCGGTGCGCCGGATCCTGCCCGGCGTGCTCAGGGCGCTGGGGCAGCAGGCGGAGCTGGTGGAGAAGGGGCGCCGGGCCACCGCCGACCTGTTCGCCGGGATCATCAAGCGGTACTCGTTCGCGGGGCGGGACGTCGACCCGGCGGTGGAACGGTTCGCCGAGCGGATGATCGAGTCGACGCCGATCGACGTGGTCGCCGAGTTCTACCCGGCCTTCACCGACCACGACAAGACCGAGGCGCTCACCTGCTTCCGGGAGATGCCCGTGCTGGTGCTGGCCGGTGTGCGGGACCTGGTCACGCCGAGCGAACACAGTGAGGCCATCGCCGACCTGCTCCCGGAGGCCGAGCTGGTGCTCGTGCCGGACGCCGGGCACCTGGTGATGCTGGAGCACCCGGAGGTGGTCACCGACCGCCTCGCGGACCTGCTCACCCGCGCGGGCGCGGTGCCCGCAGGAGCTACCGTAAGTGGCTATGGAACGACCAGCAGCACCCGCAGCACCCGCAGCACCGCACCACCGCGCTGAGACCCGGCTGACGGTCACCTCGCCCGAGCAGATGCGGGAGCTGGGCCGCCGGCTCGCCGCGCTGCTGCGCGCGGGTGACCTGGTGATGCTCACCGGGGAACTGGGCGCGGGCAAGACCACGCTGACCCGCGGGCTCGGCGAGGGCATGGGCGTGCGCGGCGCGGTCACCTCGCCGACGTTCGTCATCGCCCGGGTGCATCCCTCCCTCGGCGACGGCCCGCCCCTGGTCCACGTGGACGCCTACCGGCTCTCCGGCGGACTGGACGAGATGGAGGATCTGGACCTCGACGTCTCCCTGTCCGACTCGGTGATCGTCGTGGAGTGGGGCGAGGGCAAGGTCGAGGAGCTGACCGAGGACCGGCTCCAGATCGTCATCCACCGTGCCGTCGGGGACACCACCGACGAGGTGCGGCACGTGACCCTGGCGGGGCTGGGGGAGCGGTGGGCCGGAGCCGGCCTGGAGACGCTGTCCGGCTGAGGGCCGGCGCACTTCCCGACAAGCTGTCGGCACCGTATTGCGCGGGACGTCCCGGGCGTGGTCACATGGTACCCAGCCCGTAGTTAGGTGTGCCTAACTACGCCCGCCCCCGCACTCCAGGAGGCGTCCATGACCGCAGCCCGGCCCACGCACCGGCCCCGGCCCGCCACCCCGGACGGGGTGTCCATGCGCGATCTGCTGGCGTCGTGCGCCGCCG
Source organism: Streptomyces sp. NPDC014991 (assembly GCF_043080665.1). NCBI lineage: Bacteria > Bacillati > Actinomycetota > Actinomycetes > Kitasatosporales > Streptomycetaceae > Streptomyces > Streptomyces sp. NPDC014991. The sequence goes on along the minus strand of NZ_JBIBVY010000016.1, from coordinate 182,282 downwards.
CGGACGCCGTCTCCCGGCCACCGCGGGCCCCGGAACCGCGCCGGAAGCCGGAGCCTGTGGTCCTTCCCGTGGGGGAGGGCCACCCCCGAGCGGCCTGAGACCGGCTGGGGGACGTCCCCGGCGGGCCGAGGGCGGTTCTAGAAGCGCCCCGGCCCCGGGGACCATCCCGGTGCCTGGAGGCCGGCCGGCGGACCGCCGTGGCGGTCAGGGGCCGGCTAGCGGATCACGACCACCCGTACGCCGATCGTCGCGAAGCGCCACATCGCGTCCCCGTCCTCCCGGTTCTCCCGGATCCCGCCCGTCTTCACACCGGCCGCCGGGCCGGGGCCGTCGCCCACCGCCGCGCTGAATCCGATCACCACGCCCTGCACGGTGGTGAAGCGCACCACGTGTTCGACGGGGCGGCCGTCGGTCCCGGTGACCGCGTTGGAGCGGGAGGTCACCCAGTAGGTGCCGAGCGGCGGATCCACGTTCCCCGGGCGCACCGGGAAGGTGCGCTGCGTCTGGTCGCGGTCGCCGACCAGCCAGACCCGGTCGTCGTCCACCGAGTACACCACCCGTTCACCCGTGCCGGAGCCGCCCGGCAGGGCGGTCGGGTCGCGCCGGTCCCGGGGAGCCTTGGGCGCGGACGTGGGGGACGCGTGCGCGGCCGGCGTGTCACCCAGGGCCGCCGGGACGGTCGCCTGGGCCCGGTAGGCGAGGAAACCGATCGCTCCGACGGCCGCAGCGGTGAGGACGGCCACGACTCCCGAGCTGGTCCCTGCCACGTGCGCCCACCTCCATTTCATCCGATATGCCGTACTTCGTACAGACCGTAGCAGTCGGTGACCGTACGACCCGGACGGCCATGCGGGCGGCGCGGGCGCCGTAGGCTGTTCGCGTGCTCTTGCTCGCTCTGGATACCGCAACACCCGCCGTCACCGTCGCGCTGCACGACGGCACCGACGTCATCGCCTCGTCGAGCCAGGTGGACGCGCGCCGGCACGGAGAGCTGCTGCTGCCGGCCGTCGACCGCGTGCTCACCCGGGCCGGGCTGAAGCTGGAGGCGGTCACCGGGATCGTCGTCGGCACCGGCCCCGGCCCCTACACCGGCCTGCGTGTCGGCCTGATGACCGCCGACACCTTCGGCCTCGCGCTCGGCGTCCCGGTGTACGGCGTGTGCACGCTCGACGGCCTCGCCCACGCCGCCGGCATCGAGACGGGCCCCTTCGTCGTGGCGACCGACGCCCGGCGCAAGGAGGTCTACTGGGCCACGTACGCCGACCCGCGCACCCGCCTGACCGGCCCGGCCGTCGACCGTCCGGCCGACATCGCCGAGCAGGTCGCCGGGCTCCCGGCGGTCGGGGCCGGCGCGCTGCTGTACCCGGACACGTTCGGGGACGCCCGCGAGCCGGAGCACGTGTCCGCCGCGTCCCTCGCCTCGCTCGCCGCCGGGAAGCTTGCCGCGGGCGAGGAACTCCCGGCGCCGCGGCCGCTGTACCTGCGCCGGCCCGATGCCCAGGTCCCCAAGAACTACAAGGTGGTCACCCCCAAGTGACACAGCCGGCAGCCCCCGCACTGCGCGAGATGCGCTGGTGGGACATCGACCCGGTCCTGGTGCTGGAGAAGGACCTCTTCCCCGAGGACGCCTGGTCCCGGGGCATGTTCTGGTCCGAGCTGGCCCACTCCCGGGGCCCGGACGCCACCCGGCGCTACCTCGTGGCCGAGTCCGACGGCCGCGTCGTCGGATACGCCGGCCTCGTCGCCGCAGGCGAGCAGGCCGACGTCCAGACCATCGCCGTCGCCCGCGACCACCAGCGCACCGGCCTGGGCGCCCGCCTGCTCACCGAGCTGCTGCGCGCCGCGACCGCGTTCGAGTGCCACGAGGTGCTGCTCGAGTGCCGGGTCGACAACGTCCGCGCCCAGAGGCTCTACGAGCGCTTCGGCTTCGCCCCCATCGGCTTCCGGCGCGGCTACTACCAGCCGGGCAACATCGACGCCCTGGTGATGCGCCTGACCACGGAACCCGGCAGCGGCTCCGCTGCGGGCTCCGCCCCCGTACAAGGAACCGATATCAATGACTGACGAACCACTCGTCCTCGGCATCGAGACCTCCTGCGACGAGACCGGCGTCGGCATCGTCCGCGGCACCACCCTGCTGGCGGACGCCGTCGCCTCCAGCGTCGACGAGCACGCGCGCTTCGGCGGAGTCGTGCCCGAGGTGGCGTCCCGGGCACACCTGGAGGCGATGGTCCCCACCATCGACCGCGCGCTGAAGGAGGCGGGCGTCCGTGCCCGCGACCTGGACGGCATCGCGGTCACCGCCGGTCCCGGGCTCGCGGGCGCGCTGCTCGTCGGTGTCTCGGCGGCCAAGGCGTACGCCTACGCCCTCGGCAAGCCCCTGTACGGCGTCAACCACCTCGCCTCGCACATCTGCGTGGACCAGCTGGAGCACGGCCCGCTGCCCGAGCCGACGATGGCCCTGCTGGTGTCCGGCGGCCACTCCTCGCTGCTGCTGTCCTCGGACATCACCTCCGACGTCCGCCCGATGGGCGCGACCATCGACGACGCGGCCGGCGAGGCCTTCGACAAGATCGCCCGCGTGCTGAACCTGGGCTTCCCCGGCGGCCCGGTCATCGACCGGTACGCGAAGGAGGGCGACCCGCGGGCCATCGCCTTCCCGCGCGGCCTGACCGGCCCGCGCGACCCGGCGTACGACTTCTCCTTCTCGGGTCTGAAGACCGCCGTGGCGCGCTGGATCGAGGCCCGGCGCGCGGCCGGCGAGGACGTCCCGGTGCGCGACGTGGCCGCCTCCTTCCAGGAGGCCGTCGTCGACGTCCTCACCCGCAAGGCCGTCCGCGCCTGCAAGGACGAGGGCGTCGACCACCTGATGATCGGCGGCGGGGTGGCCGCCAACTCCCGGCTGCGCGCCCTCGCCCTGGAACGCTGCGAGGCGGCCGGCATCCGGCTGCGCGTGCCCCGCCCCAAGCTGTGCACGGACAACGGTGCGATGGTGGCCGCGCTCGGCGCCGAGATGGTCGCCCGCAACCGGGCCGCCTCCGCCTGGGACCTGTCGGCCGACTCCTCCCTGCCGGTGACCGACCCGCACGTCCCGGGCCACGACCACACCCACGATCACGTGCACGAGGTCAGCAAGGAGAACCTGTACTCGTGACCGTCGCGCTGATGTGGGAGGCGCGGGCCGCCGCGGGCCGCGGGGAGGACCTGCTGGCCTGGGTCCGCGGACAGGCCCTCACCCCCGGGCCGGCGCGGCGCGAGACCTTCCGCGCGCCGCAGGACCGGGTGCTGGTCATCACGTGGTGGGACGCGCCCTACGACGCCCCGCTGCCCGAACTGCCCGAGCCGGACGCGGAGCTGGTGACGCGCGCCGTGCACCGCTGGCGGTTCGAGGCGGTGGCGGACGGCTGAGCGGCGGGTTGATCCTTCCGGCCGGACTGCGCTATGATCATCACACAGCGAACGGCCGGAACGCCGGCCCGGACGCAGTGCGTTGGTGGTCCAAGGAAAGACGTCCCGCTTCCTGCGGGGAGATGCAGGTGCAAGGCCTGCCCGGCGCTCCACTCGATACCCCGCCCCCGGATACCCGGGGGCGGGGTATCGGCGTTACGGCCCCCCGGCCGTCGGCGCCCGCGTCACCCTCCCCATTGTCATGCCCGGACAGACCCGGCCGGGGCGGCCGTCGGACCGTGATACAGGATCGCCATGTGAACAACAGCAGCAGACGCACCGTCCTCGCCTCCGTCGCCGCCGTAGCCGCCGGCCTGCCCACCCTCAACGCCGTGATGGGCGGCGGTGCCACGCCGGCCGCGGCGGCCGACCAGTACGGGTCGAACACCGACCTGTACACCCGTACCGCGGCCAAGGAGGGCACCGACTGGTCGCGCCGGTTCCGCATAGGGGCGCCGGTGCAGGTCACGGACAACGCCCGCGGCACGAGCAGCCCCGTCACCAGCACGGCGGTGCTCGCGCCGCACGGCGGCGGGATCGAGGCCGGCACGAGCGAGCTGTGCCTGGCCGTCGCCGGTTACACGCCGTTCGACGCGGGCACCGACCCGGCGAGCGCGGCGGTGCCCGGAGAGCCGCAGCGCGACTACTGGATGTTCGAAGCCCTGGCCAACTCCGCCGCGCAGCACGTCACCGCCACCCACTGCGACGACCCTGCCGCCCTCGCCGTCTGCACCGGCAACCTGTACGCCGTCGCCCTGCACGGCTTCGACGACACGGCCACGAAGAAGATCGTCATCGGTGGCCGGGACGAGCGGCTCAAGCGCAACCTGCTCGCGGCCTTCACGAAGTACGGGCTGACCACCCCGGCGGCCGACGCCGACCGGAACGTGACCGTGGTCCTCGCGGGCGCCACGGACCCCATCAACGGCGACGACCCGGCCAACATCGTCAACCGCACCCGTACCGGCGCCGGCGCCCAGATGGAGCTGTCCACGGCACTGCGCAAGGCGATGTTCGGTGACTTCTCCGGCGCCGCCAAGCGCAGGACGACGGCCGGGGTGCCGAGCGCCGACAGCCCCTACGCCGACCACTTCTGGAACGGCTTCGTGGGCGCCGTCCGCGAGGCGATCAGAAACCACGAGCTGGGCCTCGACGCCCTCTAGGACGGCACGGCTCGGGCCACCGCGCCGCGCCCGTCACCCTCGGTGACGCCGGGGAGTGGAGGCGGCCCGTTCCGTACCCTGGCGGCATGCGCATGCGCCCCACTCTGAGCTGGACCCCCACCGAGGACCTGCCCGCGGGCACCACCGACCCGGAGCCGGTCGCCGCCGCGCTGGGCACCGGCGGTGTGCTGGTGCTCAGCGGGGCGGGCATCTCCACGGAGTCGGGCATCCCCGACTACCGGGGCGAGGGCGGGAGCCTGAGCCGGCACACCCCGATGACCTATCAGGACTTCACCGCCGACGCCGGGGCCCGGCGTCGGTACTGGGCGCGCAGCCACCTCGGCTGGCGCACCTTCGGCAGTGCCCGGCCCAACGCCGGGCACCGGGCCGTGGCCGCCTTCGGGCGGCAGGGCCTGCTCTCGGGTGTGATCACCCAGAACGTCGACGGCCTGCACCAGGCCGCAGGCAGCGAGGGCGTCGTGGAACTCCACGGCAGCCTGGACCGGGTCGTCTGCCTTTCCTGCGGCGCCCTCAGTCCGCGCCGCGACCTCGCCCGGCGGCTGGAGGAGGCCAATCCGGGCTTCGAGCCGGTGGCCGCCGGGATCAACCCGGACGGTGACGCCGACCTCACCGACGAACAGGTCGGCGACTTCCGCGTGCTGCCCTGCGCGGTCTGCGGCGGCGTCCTCAAGCCGGACGTGGTGTTCTTCGGTGAGGCGGTTCCACCGCAGCGGGTGGAGCACTGCCGCGCGCTGGTCCGGGAGGCGGCCTCGCTGTTGGTCCTGGGTTCCTCGCTGACGGTGATGTCCGGGCTCCGGTTCGTCCGCCAGGCGGCCGAGGCCGGCAAACCGGTGCTGATCGTCAACCGGGACCCGACCCGCGGCGACCGGCACGCCCTGACCCGGGTCGCGCTGCCCCTGGGAACGGCCCTCACCACCGTGGCCGGCCGACTGGGCCTGCCCGTCGACGACCAGGCAGCGGCCTGAACCACCGTGATCGGGGCCGAGCCGCCATGGCCGAGTCCGGTGGCGGGGCCCCGGGTGCCCCGGACCGGTATTGTTTCGGATTGTGTAGCGAATGTTTCGGGAATCCGTGGTGAGCTCGGACCTTCGTCGCGACGGGCCCTGGGGTTACGATCGCGGGCATGAAGCCTTCGAAGCCCGCAGAGACGCAGACGGCGACCCTCGCCGAGATCGCCCGTGAGGCCGGGGTGTCCGCTCCGACTGTTTCGAAGGTCCTCAACGGCCGGGCCGACGTCGCCCCCACCACCCGCGCCCGTGTCGAGGAACTGCTGCGCGCCTACGGCTACCGGCGCCGGCGCGCCGAGGCCTCCCGGTCGCCGCTGATCGACCTCGTCTTCCACGAACTGGAGAGCGCCTGGGCGATGGAGGTCATCCGGGGCGTGGAGAACGTGGCCCGGGACACCGGCCTGAGCGTCGTCCTGTCCGAGTCGGCCGGGCGGCTCACCCCGGGCCGGACCTGGGCCGACCAGGTCGCCGCCCGCCGCCCGCACGGCGTGGTGCTGGTGCTGTCCGGGCTCGACGAGTCGCAGCGGGCGCTGCTGACCAGCCGGTCCATCCCGTTCGTGGTGATGGACCCGGCCGGCGACCCGGGCCCGGACGTGCCCTCGATCGGCGCCACCAACTGGCAGGGCGGGCTGGCCGCCACCCGGCACCTGGTGGAACTCGGCCACACCCGGATCGGTGCGATCAGCGGGCCGTCCCGGATGATGTGCAGCCGGGCCCGGGTCGACGGCTACCGGGCGGCCCTGGAGACGGCCGGTGTGTCCGTGGACCCCTCGCTCGTCGTGACCGGCGACTTCCACCACGACGCCGGCTACCGCCTGGGCCTGGAACTGCTGCGCCGCCCGGACCGGCCGACCGCCGTCTTCGCGGGCAACGACCTCCAGGCGCTCGGCCTGTACGAGGCCGCCCGCGAACTCGGCCTGCGCGTCCCGGAGGACCTGAGCGTGGTCGGCTTCGACGACCTGCCGGTGGCCCGCTGGGTGGGCCCGCCGCTGACGACCGTGCGGCAGCCGCTGACCGAGATGGCCGAGGCCGCGGCCCGGCTGGTGCTGGAGCTGGGGCGCGCCGAGGGGGAGCGGGCGGCGACCCGGGTGGAGCTGGCGACGAGTCTGGTGGTGCGGTCGAGCACGGCGCCGCCCGCTGCGGTCTGAGGGCCCGGATGTATTGACGGGTGCCGAGCACCACCCCACACTGCTCCGAGTCAATCGGTTGTTCGACCGAAACTTTCGGAGGCCCCCGCCATGAGATCTCTCAGGACCGGCTTACCTCTCGCATCCCTCACTTCCCTCGCATCCTTGCTGACCGGCGCGGCGCTGCTGCTCACGGCGCCCGCGGCGCACGCCGCCGACACCCCGCTGCGCGATCTCGCGGCGGCGAAGGGCAAGGTCGTCGGCACCGCCGTCACCGGCTCCCGGCTCACCGGGGCCTACGGCGACATCACCGGAAGCCAGTTCGGTTCGCTCACCCCCGGCAACGCCATGAAGTGGGAGACCGTCGAGCCCAGCCAGGGCAGCTTCAACTGGACCGAGGCCGACCAGATCGTGGCCTTCGCCCAGGCCCACGACCAGCAGGTGCGCGGCCACACCCTGGTCTGGCACAGCCAGAACCCGGGCTGGCTCAGCAACGGCAGCTGGACCTCCGCCCAGCTCGGCAGCCTGCTCCAGAACCACATCAGCACCGAGGTCGGCCGCTACAAGGGCAGGATCGCGGCCTGGGACGTCGTCAACGAACCCTTCAACGAGGACGGCACCTACCGCTCTGACCTCTGGTACAACGGCCTCGGCCCGGGCTACATCGCGAACGCCCTGACCTGGGCGCACGCGGCGGACCCGGACGCCAAGCTGTACATCAACGACTACAACGTCGAGGGCGTCAACGCGAAGTCCACCGCCCTGTACGACCTGGTCAGGTCCCTCAAGGAGCAGGGCGTTCCGATCGGCGGCGTCGGCCTCCAGGCCCATCTGATCCTCGGCCAGGTGCCGTCGACGCTCCAGCAGAACATCCAGCGCTTCGCCGACCTCGGCGTCGACGTGGCGATCACCGAGCTGGACGTCCGCATGCAGCTGCCGGCCGACAGCGCGAAACTTGCCCGACAGGCGGCCGACTTCAAGTCCGTCGTGGCCGCGTGCGCGGCCGTGACCCGCTGCGTCAACGTCACCGTCTGGGGCTTCACCGACGCCGACTCATGGGTGCCGGGCACCTTCCCCGGCTACGGGGCGGCGACCCCGTACGACGAGAGCTACCAGCCCAAACCGGCGTACCACGGCATAGCGGAGGCGCTCGGCGGCTCCACCACCACCCCGCCGCCGGGCCCCGGCGCCTGCACCGCCACGTACACCGTCACCAGCCAGTGGAACAACGGCTTCACCGGCCAGGTGAGAATCTCCTGCTCCGGCGCCTCGCTGTCCTCGTGGAAGGTGAGCTGGAGCTACGGCGCGGGCCAGCGGATCACCCAGGCCTGGAACGCGGCCTGCACCCAGTCGGGGACGGCCGTGTCATGCGCCAACGTGTCCTACAACGGCGCCGTCCCGGACGGCGGTTCGGTGACCTTCGGGTTCAACGCCTCCTGGACCGGCAGTAATCCGGTCCCGACGGTGACACTGGGATGAGACTCCTTCGAGGGAACCGACGCGGCCTCCGCTGACATCCCGCTGACACCCCGGACGCACGTTCCTGTCGGGACGCGACACGAGGCGCGGGGCGCCACGACGGCCCGGCGGGCGGCGGTCGGTAGCGGGCCGCCGGCCTCGCCCCGGCGGGCGGCGTGGTGCCGGGCCGGCCCGCCGCCGGGCGTGCGGGGAGGGGGCGCCGGCGTCCGTGCCGCAGCCGCTTGCCGGTGCCTGCAGGGGCCGGGCCGGCGTGACACACGTGCCCCCGGCCGCAGCCGTGCGTGTCGTCACAGCGCCGGCGGCGAGCGCACTCCGGGCCTCCGCGCACTGGACCGCACAACCTTCCGGGTGGCCCGCGGGTCTCCCGCGGTGACCAAGTCGCCGTACACCAGGGGGTTTTCCGTTGTTCCGCCTGCGTTCGCACGCCCGTTGGGCGCTGCCGCTGTCCCTGGGCCTGACCGCCCTCACCCTCACCGTCCCGGCCGCGTCCGCCACCTCCTTCGAGGCCGCACCGGTCCGTGACGACTTCAACGGCGACGGATACGCCGACCTGGCCGTCGGGGCCCCGAACGCCACCGTCGGCGGTCAGGCCGGGGCGGGCTACGTCACCGTGATGTACGGCGGCCCGCACGGCCTGTCGACCGGTCACCGCACGATCCTCAGCCGGGCCACCGCGGGAGTCCCCGGCGACCCCGTCAAGGGGCAGCGCTTCGGACTGCAGATCTCCGAGGGCGACCTGGACGGCGACGGCTACACGGACCTCGTCGTCGGCAGCAGTTCGCTGCGGGACGGCGGGGCCGTCGTCTGGGGCGGGCCGCGCGGGCTGTCCGGCGGCAGGCGGATCCCGGCCACCGGCACCCAGACCGGTGACTTCGACGGCGACGGGCACCTCGACCTGGCCGTGTTCAGCGCCGGTTCCGGCGGTGGCGACGACCCGGCCGGCACCACCGCCACGATCTGGAAGGGCCCGCTCAAGCGCACCGGCAACCCGGCCGCGCGGATCCCGCTCGACCCCGACCACCTCAGGTACATCGACATCCGCGACGGCGACACCGGCGACATCAACGGCGACGGCCGTACCGACCTGGTGCTGACCGCCTACTGCGGCGACGGCAACAAGTGCAGCACCCTCTACCTCAGCGGCCCCGCCGGCCTCACCCGTGTCACCGACCACCACCCGGGCGGCGACGGCGCGGCCGCGATCGGCGACCTCGACGACGACGGGTACGACGACCTCGTCACCGGGTTCCAGGACGACAACGCGGTCTGGGTGATGTACGGCAGCGCCGCCGGGCTGGGCGGCCGGGACACGTGGAAGCAGTTCACGCAGGACACGCCCGGTGTCCCCGGCAGCCGGGAGGGGACCGACAAGTTCGGCCAGTCGGTCGCGGTCGGTGACATCACCGGCGACGGTGTCGACGACCTCGCGGTCGGCGCGCCCGACGAGAACGGCGAGGGAGTGGTGGACGTGCTGCGCGGCAGCCGCTCCGGGCCGACCGGCGCCGGCGCCCAGGCCTTCGGCCAGAACACCAAGGGCGTCCCGGGCACCGCCGAGCAGTACGACTCCTTCGGGTACGTGGTCCGGCTGCTCGACATCAACGGCAACGGTCACGCCGACCTGGCCGCGGCCGCCCCCGGCGAGGACGGCGGCAACGGTGCGGTGTGGGTGCTGCGCGGACGCCCCTCGGGCCTGACCACGGACGCGGCCCTGGTCTTCGGCGGCAAGGCGGTGAAGGCGCCGTACACGAAGGCGGCGTTCGGCTTCGAGCTGAGGTAGGGCGGGCCGCGGGGGCGGCAGACGTGCGCATCGACGAGTCCCCGGCCCCGCCGCCGGGCCCGGCGAGGACCCGATGCGGCCCCGGCCCGTCCGCCGTCGGCGGCTACGCGCTGATGGGGTGCGAGGACCGGGCCGAGGCGCTGGAGCGGACCCGGCGGTCCCTGAGGATGCACGGCCCGGAGTGGCAGTTCGCCTGCGGGCTGCGGGAGACCGCCGAGGGCCGAGCCCGTGCGGCCGCCCGCCCCGCCGCCCGGTGGCCCCCTGGCCGGTGGTCGAGCTGAACCGGGGCGGTGGCCGTGTCGACGGCCGACGGACCCCGGCAGCAGGGCCTGAAGCCGGTGGCCCCGCCGGTCGTCGTGCCCCCGGCGCGACCGCCGCCCGCCGGCCGGCGTCCGTGCGGGCCTGCCCGCCCGGCCCGCCCGGCCGGGCCGCACCGCCGAGGTCCGAGAGGCGTTCGCCGTGCGGCCGGTCCGACCCGCCACGAAAGGGAACGGGCTCTGTTCTCAGCCGGTCCGGGGCGCGCCGGCAACTTCCCGGGCCGGGGCCCCGACCAGCATCGTCGGCGCCCCCGCCACCCGGGTGAGGAACACGGTGGCCGCGTTCGGCCCCTGCGGTTTCACCTTCCGGCGCAGTTCCTCCGGCTCGACCGCCGAGCCGCGCTTCTTCACGGTCAGCGTGCCGACCGCGCGCTCGCGCAGCAGCGCCTTCAGCTTCTTGACGTTGAACGGGAGCCGGTCGGTGATCTCGTAGGCGGACGCGTACGGCGTGGGCCGCAGCTCGTCCGCGGTGACATAGGCGATGGTCGGGTCCACGAGGCCGCCGCCGATCTCCTCGGCCACCTCCGCGACCAGGTGGGCGCGGATCACGGCACCGTCCGGCTCGTACAGGTACCGCCCCACCGGCCGCACCAGGGGATCGGGCAGGCCCCGGCCGGCCAGCGTGCGCGGGCCCGGCAGCAGCGTGGCCCGCACGGCACCCGGCGTCCCCGTCCCGAACCACAGCACCGCCTCCTTCACGTCGCCGCCGTCGGAGACCCACTCGGCCTCGGCGGCGCCGGGCACCGCCTCGTGCGGAATGCCCGGGGCGATCTTCAGCGCGGCGAGCGGCGCCCCGGCGGCGGTCCGGACCGCCCAGGACAGCGGCGGCGAGTACGCCTCCGGGTCGAAGATCCGGCCGCGTCCGCCCCGCCGGGCCGGGTCCACGAACACCGCGTCGTACCCGGTGACGTCGACCTCCGTGACGTCCGCCTCCCGCACCTCGATCAGCCCGGCGAGGCCCAGCGCCTCGGCGTTCGCGCGGGCGGCCGCCGCGGTCAGCGGGTCCCGGTCCACGGCCAGCACGCGGATCCCGGCCCGCGCGAGCGCGATCGCGTCGCCGCCGATCCCGCAGCACAGGTCGGCCACGGACGTGACGCCGAGGTCCCGGAACCGCTGCGCCCGGTAGGCGGCCACAGGGGTCCGCGTCGACTGCTCGACCCCGTTCGGCGTGAAGAACATCCGCCCGGCGTCCTCGTGACCGAACTTGGCCGCCGCCCGCTGCCGCAGCCGGGCCTGGCCGAGCGCGGCCGACACCAGCTCGGCGGGGTGGTCGCGGCGCAGCCGGGTGGCGACGGCGAGTTCGTCCGCCGGGGCGGTGTCGCGGACCTCGTCGAGGAGGGCGCGGCCTTCGGGGGTGAGGAGCAGAGCGAGGTCGTTCACCGGGTCATTGTGGGCCAGTCGGTGGATGGTGCGCGTCCGGTGGCGGTGTCGGCCCGGGGCGGGGGCCGGGGCCTGGGAGGATCCGACACCATGCGAGTAGTAGTACAAAATGACAAAAGTCAGGCATCGGGCGTGCCGGTGGCCGTCCGCTGCGGAGCTCTCGCGCTGGCCGCCGCCGCCCTCCTCACCGGCTGCGCCGGCGGCACCGAACCGGCCGCCGGACAGGGCGGCCCCGCCCGCGCCCCGGACCCGCGCACCCGCCAGGCCGCCGAACACGCACGCCAGGCCGCCGAACACGCCCGGCTGGCCGCCGCCGCCCACCGCTGGGGCCTGGACCGCACCCCGCTCACCCCCCCGGCCCCGCCCGCGAGGAAGCCCGAGATCACCGCCCGGGACGGCTTCGAGGTGGACGGGCAGGAGGAGGAGCGGCTCCCACCGGTCTTCACGACCATCCCCACCCGGCAGAAGGTCGTCTTCCTCACCATCGACGACGGCGCGGAGAAGGACCCCGCGTTCCTGCGCATGATGAGCGAGCTGAAGATCCCGTACACGGCCTTCCTCAGCGACTACCTCGTCAAGGAGGACTACGGCTACTTCCGCAGGATGCAGGCAGAGGGCGTCACCCTCAACAACCACACCCTGACCCACCCCTACCTGCCCGGACTGTCCTACGAGGAGCAGAGGCACGAGATCTGCGGCATGCAGGACATCATGAAGAAGCAGTTCGGCAAGGCGCCCACCGTCTTCCGCCCGCCGTACGGCAACTACAACGGTGACACCCTGCGCGCCGCCAGGTCCTGCGGGATCAAATACGCGCCCATCTGGGACGAAGAGGTCTTCGTGGACCACTGGGAGTACCGCGAGTGGGACCGCAGCCTGCACCCCGGCGACATCGTCCTCACCCATTTCCGCGGCCGCGACGACTGGAACGGCACGATGGTGGACGACATGCGCAGCTTCCTGGACAAGGTCACGCGCGAGGGCTACGCCGTGGCCCGCCTGGAGGACTACCTGTGAGGCCGCGGGGCCCGGCCGCGGTCCTCGCCGCGGCCCTGCTCCTGACGGGCTGCGCCCCGTCCGTCGACCCCATCGAGCGGCTCGGCAAGAAGGCCGCCGAAGGCGTGCGCCCGCACGGCCCGGCCCCCGACCGCGGCTACCGCCACTGGGGGCTGACCGAACCGCTCGCGCGTGCCCCGCTGCACCCCGCCCGGCCGCTCTCCGTGCGCCCGGGGGCACACACCCTGCCCCCGGTGGCCGACCACGTCCCCACCCGCGACCGGGTCGTCTTCCTCACCTACGACGACGGCGCCGAACGGGACCCCCGTTTCGTCGACATGGTCCGCGAACTGCGGCTCCCGGTCAGCATGTTCCTCACCGACAGCGTCGCCGGCCCCGGCTACGGACACTTCGCCCGCCTGCGCGCACTCGGCGCCGGCATCGAGAACCACACCCTCGACCACCGGGCGCCGGCCGGCACGCCGTACGCCTCCCAGCGCGCCGAGATCTGCGGCCAGCAGCACCGGCTCCGCGCCCGCCTCGGCGTCCGCCCGCGCCTCTTCCGCCCGCCGTACGGCTCGTACGACACCACCACCCTGCGCGCGGCGGCGGACTGCGGCATCACGGCGGTCGCCCTGTGGCGCGCCGCCCTGACCCCGGCCGGCCTCGTCTACAGCCACGGCCCGCACCGGCTGCGCCCCGGCGACATCGTCCTCGTGGGCCCGGACGAGTCGACGGGCCCGTCCCTGCGCGAACGCACGGCGCGGGTGCTGCGCAAGGTGCAGGAACGCGGGCTGACCGTCGGACGCCTCGAGGACTATCTGTAGGAGCGGCACCGGCCGCCGGTACGTCGGCGGGGCGCTCCGCCACCCCCCGAATCGGGACGACGCGCCGCGCGCATTGGCACTCCGCTTGACCGAGTGCTAATCGCGGTCATAGTCTCGGCCCTGGCACTCGGCAGTCGAGAGTGCCAACACAGCGACGGGCAGATCCGGCACCCGCGACGACGGATCGACCTGGTCGCCACCTCAGACAGTCAACCCCGTGAGATCTCCGAAGGGGGAGGTCGGATCGTGACGACCACCAGTTCCAAGGTTGCCATCAAGCCGCTCGAGGACCGCATCGTGGTCCAGCCGCTGGACGCCGAGCAGACCACGGCCTCTGGCCTGGTCATCCCGGACACCGCGAAGGAGAAGCCCCAGGAGGGCGCCGTCCTCGCCGTGGGCCCGGGCCGGTTCGAGAACGGCGAGCGTCTGCCGCTCGACGTCAAGGTCGGTGACGTCGTCCTCTACAGCAAGTACGGCGGCACCGAGGTGAAGTACAACGGCGACGAGTACCTCGTCCTCTCGGCTCGCGACGTCCTCGCGATCATCGAGAAGTAGTCACCTCAAGCACTTCGCTGCTCTGAGCTGCGCCCCTGGCCCCCGCGAATCGACAAGAAGCCGGGCGCCCGGGGCGCAGTCTCTTTTCACCCACTGATTTCGGAGAGGGCTCCCGCTGTCATGGCGAAGATCCTGAAGTTCGACGAGGACGCCCGTCGCGCCCTTGAGCGCGGCGTCAACAAGCTTGCCGACACGGTGAAGGTGACGATCGGCCCCCGCGGCCGCAACGTCGTCATCGACAAGAAGTTCGGCGCCCCCACCATCACCAACGACGGTGTCACGATCGCCCGCGAGGTCGAGCTCGAGGACCCGTACGAGAACCTCGGCGCCCAGCTGGTGAAGGAGGTGGCGACCAAGACCAACGACATCGCTGGTGACGGCACCACCACCGCCACCGTGCTCGCCCAGGCGCTGGTGCGCGAGGGCCTGAAGAACGTCGCCGCCGGTGCCTCCCCGGGCGCCCTGAAGAAGGGCATCGACGCCGCGGTCAAGGCCGTCTCCGACGAGCTGCTGGCCACGGCGCGCCCCATCGACGAGAAGTCCGACATCGCCGCCGTGGCCGGGCTGTCCGCCCAGGACCAGCAGGTCGGCGAGCTGATCGCCGAGGCGATGGACAAGGTCGGCAAGGACGGTGTCATCACCGTCGAGGAGTCCAACACCTTCGGTCTGGAGCTGGACTTCACCGAGGGCATGGCCTTCGACAAGGGCTACCTGTCCCCGTACTTCGTGACGGACCAGGAGCGCATGGAGGCCGTCCTGGAGGACCCGTACGTCCTCATCCACCAGGGCAAGATCGCCGCCATCGCGGACCTGCTTCCGCTGCTGGAGAAGGTCATCCAGGCCGGTGCCTCCAAGCCGCTGCTGATCATCGCCGAGGACGTCGAGGGCGAGGCCCTGTCGACCCTGGTCGTCAACAAGATCCGCGGCACCTTCAACGCCGTCGCGGTGAAGGCCCCCGGCTTCGGTGACCGCCGCAAGGCCATGCTCCAGGACATCGCCACCCTCACCGGCGGCACCGTCATCTCCGAGGAGGTCGGCCTCAAGCTCGACCAGGTCGGCATCGACGTGCTGGGCTCGGCCCGCCGCATCACCGTCACCAAGGACGACACCACGATCGTCGACGGCGCCGGCAAGACCGAGGACGTCCACGGCCGCGTCGCGCAGATCAAGGCGGAGATCGAGAACACCGACTCCGACTGGGACCGCGAGAAGCTCCAGGAGCGCCTCGCGAAGCTGGCCGGCGGCGTGTGCGTGATCAAGGTCGGCGCCGCCACCGAGGTGGAGCTGAAGGAGAAGAAGCACCGCCTGGAGGACGCCATCTCCGCGACCCGCGCCGCGGTCGAGGAGGGCATCGTCTCCGGTGGCGGTTCCGCCCTGGTGCACGCCTCCAAGGTCCTGGCCGGCAACCTGGACAAGACCGGCGACGAGGCCACCGGTGTCGCCGTGGTCCGCAAGGCCGTGGTCGAGCCGCTGCGCTGGATCGGCGAGAACGCCGGCCAGGAGGGCTACGTCATCGTCTCCAAGGTCGCGGACCTGGAGCCCGGACAGGGCTACAACGCCGCCACCGGCGAGTACGGCGACCTGATCAAGGCCGGCGTCATCGACCCGGTCAAGGTCACCCGCTCCGCCCTGGAGAACGCCGCCTCCATCGCTTCCCTGCTGCTCACGACCGAGACCCTGGTCGTCGAGAAGAAGGAAGAGGAGCCGGAGGCCGCGGGCCACGGCCACGGTCACGCTCACTGAGCGAGCACGCGCCCGAGTGAAGGCCCGGTCCCGGCCAGGGACCGGGCCTTCGCCCTGTCCGCCGTGCGCCTCGCCGTCCCCCTTCCCCGGTCCGCCCGGCCCGGTGGCGTCCCCCCGTCCTCCCACTGGGCACCGGGACGGCGGCGTCATCCCTGCGCTACTGCGGCCCGTATTTGCGCCCGGTCTTCGAGCTGATCCCGCCCAGCAGCGCGCGCGGCGTCACCTTCACCAGGCCCATCAGCGCCTTGTACCGGGGGTCCGGTACGGAGACCGTCCTCCCGCGCGCCAGGTCGGCAAGGGCCGCCGTGACCAGCTTGTCGGCGTCCAGCCACATCCAGCCCGGGATGTTGTCCGTGCCCATGCCGGCCCGCTGGTGGAACTCGGTGCGCACGAAGCCCGGGCACAGCGCCATCAGCCGGACCCCGCTGCCGGCCAGGTCCTTCGCCGCGCCCTGGGTGAACTGCACGACCCACGCCTTGGACGCGCCGTACGTACCGCGCGGGACGAAGGCGGCCACGGAGGCGACGTTCACCACCCCGCCCCGGCCCCGCTCCCGCATCGCCCCGGCCGCCGCCGACGTCAGCCGGAGCACCGCCTCGCAGTGCACCTTGAGCATCTTCAGCTCGTCCGGCATGGGCACGTCCAGATAGCGGCCCTTGTTGCCGAAGCCGGCGTTGTTCACCAGCAGGTCGACCGGGTTCTTCCGGTCGCCGAGCCGGTCGGCGACCGCCTCGATGCCCTTGTCCTCGGACAGGTCGGCGGTCAGCACCTCCACCTCGATGCCGTGCCGGTCGTGCAGTTCGGTCGCCTGCTCGCGCAGCCGCCCGGTGTCCCGGGCCACCAGGACGAGGTCGTGCCCGTCAGCCGCGAGCCGCCGCGCGAACGCGGCACCGATTCCCGCGGTCGATCCCGTAATCAGAGCCGTTGTCATGGCCCAAGCGTAGTGACCCGGGCCGACGGGGTCCGATGCGGTGACGGCCCCTCAATCGGTTCGCGCCGCCAGGTACGCGCGGGCCGCCGCCAGCGTCTGCGGGTGCAGGGCGTCGCCCGCGACGAGCAGCCCCGGCAGCAGGTCCCGGTCGGTGGTGACCGCGCGGAACTGCAACGCCGCCGTCACCCCGTGGTCCGGCCGGTGCACGATCTCCACGGCGTCGCCCGCCTGGATCTCGCCCGGCTCGATCACCCGGAGGTAGGCACCCGATGCGCCCTTCCGTGTGAACCTCCTGACCCAGCCGCGCTCGCCCAGATGGCCCTGGAACGTACGGCAGGGAACACGGCCCGAGGTCACCTCCAGCACCACCGTGGGACCGATCCGCCAGCGCTCGCCGATCAGCGCCCCGGAGACGTCCAGGCCCTCCGTCGTCAGGTTCTCGCCGAAGCAGCCGTCGGCCAGCGGCCGGCCGAGTTCGCGCTCCCACGCGTCGAGGTCCTCACGGGCGAACGCGTACACCGCCTGGTCGTTCCCGCCGTGGTAGCGCCGTTCGCACACCGCGTCCCCGGCGAGTCCGCTCCCGCCGATCCCCTTGGGCCCGGGCGCCGCCACCCGCACCGGCCCGTCGGCCGGCCGCTTGTCGATACCGGTCAGCCCGTCCGGCTGACCCGTGTAGGGCACGCGCCGGGGGCGGCCCAGATTCACCGAGAGAACCTTCATTCCTCGCACGGTACGGGACCTGGCCCTCAAAGTGCCGAAGCGTGATCGGACGTCCCGCCCAAGGCCGTCTTATACTCCGGGAGTGATCGAGGCCCGTCATCTCCGCGTTCTGCGCGCCGTCGCCACCACCGGCTCCTTCTCCGCGGCGGGGCGCCAGCTGGGCTGCACCCAGCCGGCCGTCAGCCAGCAGATGAAGGCTCTGGAGGCTTCCGTCGGCACCCCGCTGCTGGTCCGCGCCGGCCGCGAGATGCGCCTCACCCAGGCGGGCGAGGCCCTCGTCCGGCACGCCTCCGGCATCCTCGCCGGGCTCACCGCGGCGGAGGAGGAGGTCGCCGCCATCGCCGGTCTGCGCGCCGGCCGGGTCCGGCTGGTCTCCTTCCCCAGCGGAAGCTCCACGCTGGTCCCGACCGCCCTGGCCGCCCTGCGCGCCGCCCATCCCGGCACCCGCGTCTCCCTGGAGGAGGCCGAACCCCCGAGGTCCGTGGAACTGTTGCGCGAGGGGGACTGCGACCTGGCCCTGGCCTTCCGTTACGAGGGCGCGCCGGTCGCCGAGGACTGGGACGATCTCGTCGTACGGCCCCTGCTGACTGACCGTCTGGTCGCCCTGGTGCCCGAACGGCACCGGCTGGCGCGCGCGGACGCCGTCGCCATCGGCGAGCTGGCCGCCGAGCCCTGGATCGCGGGCTGCCCGCGCTGCCGCGGCCAGCTGGTCGCGGTGTGCGAGAAGGCGGGTTTCACTCCGCGCATCGACTTCGCCACCGACGACTATCCGGCGGTGGTCGGCCTGGTCGGCGCGGATCTGGGGGTCGCCGTACTGCCGCAGCTGGCGGTGGAGTCGGTACGGCCGAGGGGTGCGCGGACGGTCCGGCTGGAACCGGCGGTACGGCGGGAGATCGTCGCCCTCACCCTGCCCGACCTGGCACGGGTGCCGGCCGTGGCGGCGACGCTGGAACAGCTGGCCCGCGCGGCGCGGACCGCAGGACGCGGCTAGCGCGGCGCGGACAGCCGGCCGGGGCCGGCGGGGCGCAGGCGGGCGGGCGCGTCCAGGCTTCCTCGCCCGTGTGCAGCAGCTGCCCGGCGGGTCACGGCCGCGCGCGCGTGCCCGCTGAGGAGTGGGTCGTGGATTCTTGCAGAAACGTTCCTTCAATGCTCAGGGGCGGTGTCACCGCTGGTGGTCGACGCCGACACCAGGCGGTGGCGGGCCCGCCCCATCAACTCTTCGCGCTCGTCCTCGGTCAGGCCGCCCCAGACGCCGTACGGCTCGCGCACCGCCAGTGCGTGCGCGGCGCACTGCGCACGGACCGGGCATCTCATGCAGACCTCCTTGGCCGAGTTCTCGCGAGCACTCCTAGCCGCCCCGCGCTCGCCCTCGGGGTGGAAGAAGAGCGAGCTGTCCACGCCGCGACAGGCAGCCAGCAGCTGCCAGTCCCACAGGTCCGCGTTCGGTCCGGGAAGGCGGGAGAAATCTGCCATTACGTGACCCCTTGTAGCCGTTCTGGGCGGAAACGGTGCCAACGACCGTACTTCTCCGATCTAAGGAGATGAAAATATGACTCATTGCGAATCTAGCCCCGGACACCACGAAACGGGAAGAAAAGCGGCTGAATGGGTCATACGTTGTGATGAAAAGTTGAGGGTCCGGCGGGCATGTCTGCACCGTGTCGACGCCCTCACATAGAGTGCCGAAGACGGCACGCGGCCCCGTAACTCTTTCGAGTGACCGTCGTTGAGAGTGCGGAGGCGGTTGAAGAAACAAGCGCTCGGGCAGGCGTCCGAGACGGTCGACCGCACAGGTGACGATTCCGTACCAGCCTGGAGGCTCAAGGTGACGCGCATCAGCTGCGGAGGGCGGTCATGACATCCGTCCTCGTCTGCGACGACTCCCCGCTTGCCCGAGAGGCGCTCCGCCGCGCGGTCGCGACCGTGCCCGGTGTCGAGCGCGTGACGACGGCGGCCAACGGCGAGGAAGTCCTCCGCCGCTGGGGCGCCGACCGCTCCGATCTCATCCTCATGGATGTGCGCATGCCCGGCCTGGGCGGCGTAGAGACCGTGCGCCGGCTGCTGTCCGCCGACCCGGGCGCGCGCATCATCATGCTCACGGTCGCCGAGGACCTCGACGGCGTGGCCCTGGCGGTCGCCGCGGGCGCGCGGGGCTACCTGCACAAGGACGCGTCCCGCGCGGAACTGCGGGCCACGGTCACCCAGGCCCTCGCCGACCCCACCTGGCGCCTGGCCCCGCGCCGACTGCGCTCGGCCGAGATGGGCGCCGCGCCCACGCTCACCGCGCGCGAGATCCAGGTGCTGGAGGGCATGAGCCACGGCCGCTCCAACGCCGAGATCGGCCGCGAGCTGTTCCTCTCCGAGGACACCGTGAAAACCCACGCCCGGCGCCTGTTCAAGAAGCTCGGTGCCTCCGACCGGGCCCACGCGGTGGCCCTCGGCTTCCGCTGGGGACTGGTCCGGTAGCGGCTGGGCGCCTCCGCGGGGCGTCTCCTGCCGGGCCCCGCCCGGCAGCGCCCCGCCTACCGTTCTCCCTCCCGATCTCCCTCGCCACCGGCCGGCCGACCCGACGGCGGACGGACCGCCCGGGGGAAGCGGAACGGGTGCCGCGCGAGTGCCGGGTCGGTGCCGTCAGGTCGCCGGAAGCGCGGTGGGGCACCGGAGGCCGCCCCCGGTCGCCGGGTGTCGCCTCGGGTCGCCGGGTGTCGCCTCGGGTCGCCGTGAGTTCCTTCGCGATGCCGCGGGGATGTGGATGTCGTGCGGCATCGGTGGACCCGGCGCACGCAGTCGTCCCCGGTTTCCGGAGGCCCGGTCCGCGCGGCCGCTCCGGGCTTCCGGCCCGCGCGGTCCGTACGGCGGAACCGCATCCCGGGCCGACCGGGGGCCGCTTCCCGGCCCCGCCCCGGGTCGGCACCCGGTGTGCGTGCCCGTATGGTTTCCGGGGGTAACGGCGCCCCGTGCGATCGCATCCGGCGTCCGCCCGAGTGACGGTGTCCGTGCTCGTACGGGATGCGCCGGCGGCAACCGCCTGCGGCGCGCGCTCCGGGGTCACACGCTCCGGGCGTACGCGCCCCGGAACACCAGCCCGCCCCATCTCCCGACAGGCGAGGTGCGAGGCGGCCCGCCGGACGCGCGCTGCTCGTTTCGGCGCGGATGCCGCATCCTTGAGGTGTGGAGTCTCTCGGGGACGAGTCGGTCGAGCGGAAGGGGAGGGCGCAGGGAATGAGTGCCGGCGCACCTGCTCATAACGCTTCGGTGCACAACCACGGACACGATGCGACGGACCGGACGGCCGCAAGGCACCATGGACCGATGCGCGACGACGAGGCGGGCACGGCCCACGGGCCGATCGGCGCGCTCGTGCACCGGGCCGTCGACGGCGACGCGCAGGCCACGCACGATCTGCTCGCCCATGTGCACCCGCTGGCGTTGCGCTACTGCCGCACCCGGCTGTCCCGGCTCCCCGGCGACGCACGCCACTTCGTGGAGGACCTCGCCCAGGAGGTCTGCGTGGCCGTGCTCCTCGCCCTGCCCCGCTATCGCGACACCGGCCGCCCCTTCGAGGCGTTCGTCTTCGCCATCGCCTCCCACAAGGTCGCCGACCTCCAGCGGGCGGCCATGCGCCATCCCGGGTCGACCGCGGTGCCGTCCGACGAGATGCCCGAGCGGCCCGACGACTCCCTCGGCCCCGAGGAGCGGGCCCTGCTCAGCAGCGACGCCGAGTGGGCCAAGAAACTGCTGGCCAACCTCCCCGAGAACCAGCGCGAACTGCTCCTGCTGCGCATCGCCGTGGGCTTGACCGCGGAGGAGACGGGGCAGATGTTGGGAATGTCACCCGGCGCGGTCCGCGTGGCCCAGCACCGGGCACTGAGCCGCCTGCGTGCGCTCGCCGAACAGTAATCCCCCCTGTGCGGGGCCTTGCTGGCCCGTCGCTGAACAGGCGCGCCGCGGTTTCCGTACGAACGTACGAAGCCTGAAGCGACCCGGCATCGTGGAATTTGCTGGCGACGCTTCCCGTTAGCATGGACATCCGCACCGAGCAAGGCCATTTGGGGAAGGTGTCATGACTGCCAACGTCGACGGAGTGCCCGGAAAATTCGCGACACTCGGGCTGACCTACGACGACGTGCTGCTGCTGCCGGGCCCGTCGGACATGGCACCCGACGAGATCGACACCGCCTCGTACGTCTCCAAGAACGTGCGGGTCAACATCCCGCTGCTGTCCGCCGCCATGGACAAGGTGACCGAGGCCCGCATGGCGATCGCGATGGCCCGCCAGGGCGGCGTCGGCGTCCTGCACCGCAACCTCTCCATCGAGGACCAGGCCAACCAGGTGGACCTGGTGAAGCGCTCCGAGTCCGGCATGGTCACCGACCCCATCACCATCCACCCGGAGGCCACCCTCGCCGAGGCGGACGCGCTGTGCGCGAAGTTCCGCATCAGCGGGGTGCCGGTGACCGACGGGGACAAGAAGCTCCTCGGCATCGTCACCAACCGCGACATGGCGTTCGAGAACGACCGCAGCCGCCGCGTGCACGAGGTCATGACCCCGATGCCGCTGGTCACCGGCAAGGTCGGCATCTCCGGCCCCGAGGCCATGGAGCTGCTGCGCAAGCACAAGATCGAGAAGCTGCCCCTGGTCGACGACGAGGGCGTCCTCAAGGGCCTGATCACGGTCAAGGACTTCGTCAAGGCGGAGAAGTACCCGCACGCCGCCAAGGACGCCGAGGGCCGCCTGCTCGTCGGCGCGGCGGTCGGTGTGGCCGGTGACGCCTACGAGCGCGCCCAGGCCCTGATCGAGGCGGGTGCCGACTTCATCGTCGTGGACACCGCGCACGGCCACTCCCGGCTGGTCGGCGACATGATCGCCAAGATCAAGTCGAACTCCTCCGGTGTCGACGTGATCGGCGGCAACGTCGCCACCCGCGACGGCGCCCAGGCCCTGGTCGACGCGGGCGCCGACGGCATCAAGGTCGGCGTCGGCCCCGGCTCCATCTGTACGACCCGTGTGGTCGCCGGCGTCGGCGTCCCGCAGGTCACCGCCATCTACGAGGCCGCGCTGGCCGCCAAGGACGCCGGTGTCCCGGTGATCGGCGACGGCGGCCTCCAGTACTCCGGCGACATCGCCAAGGCCCTGGTCGCCGGCGCCGACACGGTCATGCTCGGCTCGCTGCTCGCGGGCTGCGAGGAGTCCCCGGGCGAGCTGCTGTTCATCAACGGCAAGCAGTTCAAGTCGTACCGCGGCATGGGATCCCTCGGCGCCATGCAGACCCGTGGCGAGCGCAGGTCGTTCTCCAAGGACCGCTACTTCCAGGAGGGCGTCGCCTCCGACGAGCAGCTGATCCCCGAGGGCATCGAGGGCCAGGTGCCCTACCGCGGCCCGCTGTCCTCCGTCGTCCACCAGCTGGTCGGCGGCCTGCGCCAGTCGATGTTCTACGTCGGCGGCCGGACCGTGCCCGAGCTCCAGACGGGCGGCCGGTTCGTGCGGATCACCTCGGCGGGTCTGAAGGAGAGCCACCCGCACGACATCCAGATGACGGTCGAGGCGCCGAACTACAGCAGCAAGAGGTAGCTCTCAGGCAGCACGCACGCGCCTGCACGCGCGCGTGACGGCCGTCGACGGCGGCCCCGCACCACGCGGGGCCGCCGTTGCCGTGTCCGTCGGCGATACTGGAAGACGCTGAAACGCATCAGGGAAAGGCCCAAGACGTGACTGAGATCGAGATCGGGCGCGGCAAGCGCGGCCGCCGGGCGTATGCCTTCGACGACATCGCCGTCGTCCCCAGCCGCCGTACGCGGGACCCGAAGGAGGTCTCGATCGCCTGGCAGATCGACGCCTACCGCTTCGAGCTGCCCTTCCTGGCCGCCCCGATGGACTCCGTGGTCTCCCCGGCCACCGCGATCCGCATCGGTGAGCTGGGCGGCCTCGGCGTGCTGAACCTCGAGGGTCTGTGGACCCGGTACGAGGACCCGCAGCCGCTGCTGGACGAGATCGCCGAGCTGGACGCCGAGACGGCCACCCGCCGTCTCCAGGAGGTCTACTCCGCCCCCATCAAGGAGGAGCTGATCGGCGCCCGCATCAAGGAGATGCGCGACTCCGGTGTGGTCACCGCCGCCGCGCTCTCCCCGCAGCGCACCGCCCAGTTCTCCAAGGCGGTCGTGGACGCGGGCGTCGACATCTTCGTCATCCGCGGTACGACGGTGTCGGCGGAGCACGTGTCGTCCTCGCACGAGCCGCTGAACCTGAAGCAGTTCATCTACGAGCTGGACGTACCGGTCATCGTCGGCGGCTGCGCCACGTACACCGCCGCGTTGCACCTGATGCGCACCGGCGCGGCCGGCGTGCTGGTCGGCTTCGGCGGCGGCGCCGCGCACACCACGCGCAACGTGCTCGGCATCCAGGTCCCGATGGCCACCGCCGTCGCCGACGTGGCCGCGGCCCGCCGTGACTACATGGACGAGTCCGGCGGCCGGTACGTGCACGTGATCGCGGACGGCGGTGTCGGCTGGTCCGGCGACCTGCCCAAGGCGATCGCCTGCGGTGCCGACGCGGTGATGATGGGCTCCCCGCTGGCCCGGGGCACCGACGCGCCCGGCAAGGGCCACCACTGGGGCATGGAGGCCGTCAACGAGGAGCTGCCCCGCGGCAAGAAGGTCGACCTCGGCACGGTCGGCACGATCGAGGAGATCCTCACCGGCCCGTCCCGGATCCCCGACGGCTCGATGAACTTCTTCGGCGCCCTGCGCCGCGCCATGGCCACCACCGGCTACAGCGAGCTGAAGGAGTTCCAGCGGGTCGAGGTCACGGTGGCGGACTCCCAGCACCGCCGCTAGGCCCTCTCGTTCGGATCATGCCGGGCTCGCGGGCCCTGGCACCGCTCCCTGAGCCAGCCCCGTCCGAACGGAAGACCCTGGTTCCCACGACGCCCGAGGGGCCGGTCACCCGGACGGGTGGCCGGCCCCTCGCGCATGTCGGGCCCCTCGCGCGTGCCCCGGCCGGTGCGCGTGCCGGTTGCCGGGTGGCGGGCCGCCGCCGCGGGACACGCGCCCGTTCACAGCCGGTGTGCCGCCCCCGTGGGCGTGGCGCCCCGCGTGTCCAGCAGCAGCTGCGCCTTCACCGACAGCCCCTGGAGGTCGTAGGTGCGGTGCTGCTGGAGCAGGATCGTGAGGTCGGCGTCGGCGGCGGCCTCGTAGAAGGAGTCCACGCGCGGGACCGGGCGGTCCAGGACGCTCCACGCGGGCACGTACGGGTCGTGGTAGCTGACGGCCGCTCCCAGCTCCATCAGCCGTACGGCGATCTCCTGGGCCGGCGTGCCCTGCTGGTCGGCGAGGTCGGGCTTGTAGGTGACGCCGAGGAGCAGGACGCGGGCGCCGCGCGCGGACTTGCCGTGCTCGTTGAGGAGCGTGGCGGCGCGCCGGACGACGTACCGGGGCATCCGGTTGTTGACCTGCTGGGCCAGTTCGACCATGCGCAGGGTGCGGGTCGCGTGGCCGGTCAGGTCCTGGGGGACGCCGTGGCCGCCGACGCCCGGACCGGGCCGGAACGCCTGGAAGCCGAAGGGCTTGGTCTCCGCGCAGCGGATGACGTCCCACAGGTCCACGCCCAGCTCGTGGCAGAGGACGGCCATCTCGTTGACGAGCGCGATGTTGACGTGCCGGTAGTTGGTCTCCAGCAGCTGTACCGTCTCCGCCTCGCGCAGCCCGCGCGCGCGGACGACCTTGTCGGTGAGCCGGCCGTAGAACGCGGCGGCCGACTCGGTGCAGGCGGGGGTGAGGCCGCCGATGACCCTCGGCGTGCCGGCGGGGGTGTGGTCGCGGCTGCCGGGGTCGACCCGGCTGGGGGAGTAGGCGAGGTGGAAGTCGCGGCCGGCGCGCAGACCCGAGCCCTTCTCCAGCAGCGGGCGCAGGAACTCCTCCGTGGTGCCCGGCAGCACGGGTGACTCCAGGATGACCGTGGTGTGCGGGCGGAGCTGCTCGGCCAGGGTGCGGGCCGCCGCCTCGACCTGGCCGAGGTCGAGTCCGCCGTCGGCGCCGCGCGGGGTGGGCGCGCAGATCACCGCGGTGCGCACCCGGCCGAGCTGGGCCGGGTCGGTGCCGGGCCGGAAGCCCGACGCGTGCATCCGGCGCAGCTCGGCCGGGCTGAGCGAGCCGGCCTCGGGGCCGGTGGCGTATCCGATGGTGGCGATGCCGGCGGCGACGGCGGCCTGGGCGAGCGGCAAGCCGTAGGGACCGAGTCCGATGACGGCGAGGTCTGCGGGCATGGCGTGGGCCGTCCTTCCCAGTAGCCGAAGCGGAACAGGTACGCAACCGCTGTGGACAAGACGAGCGAGTGCACTGTCAGACTAGGTACACATATGACCGTTATGTGTGATTGTGTTCGTGTGTCTTCCAGGGGTTCTGCGGGAGTTGTCCACAGGGTGTCAGCACCTGGTGGCCGAAGTCGGACGACGCGGTCAGAATTTGGGCATGAGAAGGGGATGAACCGGGCTTCGCCCACCGGGTGCGGCCGACGTGAGCACGTCTTGCGACATCGGGAGGCAGCGGTGAGGACAGCGACTCTGGGGCCGGCGCAGCGCGCCGAGGCACTGGCGGCGATGGCGGAGCGCGAGCTGGACGTCCTGGTGATCGGCGGCGGAGTGGTCGGTGCCGGCACCGCACTGGACGCCGTCACCCGTGGCCTGACCACCGGCCTGGTCGAGGCCCGCGACTGGGCGTCCGGCACGTCGAGCCGGTCCAGCAAGCTGATCCACGGCGGCCTGCGCTATCTGGAGATGCTCGACTTCGCGCTCGTCCGCGAGGCCCTCAAGGAGCGCGGCCTGCTCCTGGAGCGGCTCGCCCCGCACCTGGTCAAGCCGGTGCCGTTCCTCTACCCGCTCCAGCACAAGGGCTGGGAGCGGCTGTACGCCGGCTCGGGCGTCGCGCTCTACGACGCGATGTCCATGGCCCGCGGCCACGGCCGGGGCCTGCCGGTGCACCGCCACCTGACCCGCCGTCACGCCCTGCGTGTCGCCCCCTGCCTGCGCAAGGACGCCCTCGTCGGCGCCCTTCAGTACTACGACGCCCAGGTCGACGACGCCCGCTTCGTGACCACCCTGGTGCGCACGGCGGCGTCGTACGGCGCGAAGGTGGCCAACCGCGCGCGCGTGACCGGGTTCCTGCGCGAGGGCGAGCGTGTCGTCGGCGCCCGGGTGCGGGACGTGGAGGCCGGCGGGGAGTACGAGATCCGGGCCCGGCAGGTCGTCAACGCAACCGGCGTGTGGACCGACGACACCCAGGGCATGGTGGGGGAGCGCGGCCAGTTCCACGTCCGCGCCTCCAAGGGCATCCACCTGGTCGTCCCCAAGGACCGCATCCACTCCACCACCGGCCTGATCCTGCGCACCGAGAAGTCGGTCCTGTTCGTCATCCCCTGGGGCCGGCACTGGATCGTCGGCACCACCGACACCGGCTGGGACCTCGACAAGGCACATCCGGCCGCGTCCAGCGCCGACATCGACTACCTGCTGGAACACGTCAACTCGGTGCTTGCCGTGCCGCTTTCCCGCGACGACGTGCAGGGCGTGTACGCCGGGCTGCGCCCGCTGCTGGCCGGCGAGTCCGACGCCACCAGCAAGCTCTCCCGTGAGCACACGGTCGCCCACCCGGCGCCGGGGCTCGTGGTCGTGGCGGGCGGCAAGTACACGACGTACCGGGTGATGGCGAAGGACGCCGTGGACGAGGCCGTGCACGGTCTCGACGCGCGTGTCGCCGACTGCGTGACGGAGGAGACCCCGCTGCTGGGCGCGGAGGGCTACCAGGCGCTGTGGAACGCGCGGGCGCGGATCGCTGCCCGCACCGGACTCCACGTGGTCCGCGTGGAACACCTGCTGAATCGTTACGGCTCGATGGCCGAGGAGGTCCTGGACCTCGTCACGGCCGACCCCGCGCTCGGTGAGCCGCTGCGGGCCGCCGACGACTACCTGCGCGCCGAGGTGGTGTACGCCGCCTCGCACGAGGGCGCCCGTCACCTGGACGACGTCCTCACCCGCCGCACCCGCATCTCCATCGAGACGTTCGACCGGGGCACGCGCAGCGCCCGGGAGGCGGCCGAGCTGATGGCGCCGGTCCTAGGCTGGGACCAGGACCGGATCGAGCGCGAGGTCGAGCACTACGAGAAGCGCGTGGAGGCCGAGCGGGAGTCCCAGCTCCAGCCGGACGACCAGACGGCGGACGCGGCCCGGCTGGGAGCGCCGGACATCGTGCCGCTCACCTGAACACCGCTGGCGCCCCCGGCCGGGAAGCTTTCACTCGAACGAGTGTCGCGCATCGGGATCCTCGTTCGGAACCGGCTCGTTCTACCGGATGCCAGGGCAGAACCTGGCCGCGGGCAGAGCCGGACGGAAGCGCTCCGGGCCGACCGGGACGGTCACCGGCTCACCCGCCGCGCCGGCCGTTCGCGGGTCGGGCGCGGTTGGCGTAGCCGGTGCCGGAGCAGAGGGGCGGCCCGGGTGGGCCGGAGGGAGATCGAGTGCGATGTGCCTGAGACGTGCTCAGTGACCACGCTCGTTGCGTGACTTGAGTGAAGCCGGCCGGCCCGCGGGGTGAAGTGCCGGGGCCCGCGGGGTGAGGTGCCGGCCGCCGGTGCCGCGCCCGTGGGGCAGCCCCGGCGGACGCCGCCTCAGCGGGCGGACGGGGAGCCGGTGATCCCCGGCCGGCCGGGGCACCACGGGCGCGGCGAACGTTCACCGCTGCGGCCCGGGAGGGCCGTATGGGGTACCGGCAGCACCTGGGACGCCGGTATGGCCGGGAGTGTCCGAAGCGTCGGCATCCCGGTTTCTCCCCTCTTGCGGCCCATCATCCCGGTAAGCGGAACGCCCGCTTCACCAGGGCTTCGGGGGCGCGGGGGGCGGACTTCGGCCATGGGCACCCTGGGCATCGGCCACTTGCGGGGTAAGAGACAATGGAGGCTCTGTCAGGGCGGGTTGTATGAGGGGACGCATGTCGGAGACGGAGCGGGCGGGAACACCCCGTCAGGAGACTCGTCAGGACAACGGCGAGCGGCGTCTCCTCGCCGGGCGGTACCGGCTGGGAGACGTGCTGGGCCGCGGCGGCATGGGCACGGTCTGGCGCGCGGAGGACGAGACCCTCGGCCGGACGGTCGCCGTCAAGGAGCTGCGGTTCCCGACGAACATCGACGAGGAGGAGAAGCGGCGCCTGATCACGCGCACCCTGCGCGAGGCCAAGGCGATCGCCCGGATCCGCAACAACAGCGCGGTGACGGTCTTCGACGTGGTCGACGAGGACGACCGGCCGTGGATCGTCATGGAGTTGGTGGAGGGCAAGTCACTCGCCGAGGTCATCCGCGAGGACGGCCTGCTGAAGCCGAAGCGCGCCGCCGAGGTGGGGCTCGCCGTCCTCGACGTGCTGCGCTCCGCGCACCGCCAGGGCATCCTGCACCGGGACGTGAAGCCGTCCAACGTGCTCATCGCCGAGGACGGCCGGGTCGTGCTCACCGACTTCGGCATCGCGCAGGTCGAGGGCGACCCGTCCATCACCTCCACCGGCATGCTGGTCGGCGCCCCCTCCTACATCTCCCCGGAGCGCGCCCGCGGCCACAAGCCCGGACCGGCGGCCGACCTGTGGTCGCTCGGCGGTCTGCTGTACGCGGCGGTCGAGGGGGTGCCGCCGTATGACAAGGGCTCGGCCATCGCCACGCTCACCGCGGTGATGACCGAGTCGCTGGACGAGCCGAAGCACGCGGGACCGCTGCGGGACGTCATCTACGGCCTGCTGACCAAGGACCCGGCCCAGCGGCTCGACGACGCCGCGGCCCGGGCGATGCTCAACGCGGTGATCCAGGCGCCCGAGCAGGAGCCGATGGACGCCACACGCGTGGTTCCGCTGCCGGCGCAGCCGGGTCCGCCCGACGGCAAGCGTGCCGAGGAGGCCGGGGAGAAACTGCGCGGGGCGCTGCGTTCGGTCCGCAAGGCGGCCGGCGCGGCGGCGTCGCGGCCGAGGACCACGAGCGAGGCGGCGGCCCCGGCGGCCGGCGGCGCGGCTGCCGAGGCGCGGTCCGCCTCGGCCGGACCGGCGGCCGCCGGTCCGGCCGGGAAGCCGGCCGTTCCCGCGAAGGGTTCCGGATCCGCGCCGGACCGCGGTCCGGCCAAGCGGAGTTCCGGCTGGCCCGTGGTGCCGCCGCCGGACCTGGACCTGCCGCCGCGGCCGGTGCCCAGGGCACCGCTGACCGACGTGGTGCCCAGGCGCACGCTCGTCATCATCGCCGTGATCGTCGCTCTCGCGGTGCTCGGCACCGTGCTCGCCCTCACGCTGGGCGGCGACGACAAGAACGCCGGGAACAACGGCGCCAAGGCCGCGGCGAGCGCCGGCGCGTCCACCAAGGAGGACAGGAAGACGGGCGGTGGCACGGCCACCGGGAAGCGGACGGACGGCGCGAGTGCGGCACCGGCCGGCACCGGGTCGGCCCCGGCCACCGGGCCGGACTCCGGCGCGAGCCCGTCGGCCGACGACTCCGGCACGTCCGGCGGGAAGGACGGCGGCAAGGACGCCGGCAAGGACGGCGGGAGCGCTCCGGCGGTCTCGACCCGCAAGAGCGGCCAGGGTTACTCGATCGGGCTGCCGAAGGGATGGCAGTACCGGACCACCGGAGCCGCCGGCGACCGCTACACCGGGCCCGCCGGACAGAAACTGCTCGTCGCCTGGACCGGCACGCCCAAGGGCGACCCGGTGGCGGACTGGAAGAACCAGGAGCGCTACATGGTGCGCTCCCAGTACCACAAGATTCGCATCGAGAAGGTCGGCTACCGCGGCTGGAACACGGCCGACTGGGAGTTCACCTACGACGAGGGCGGCACCGGGTACCGCACGATCGACCGTGGCTTCGTGGTGAACGACCACCTCGGTTACGCGCTGATGTACACCGCGAAGGGCGCCGACTGGCACGGCGATCTGCGCAAGGACACCTGGAAGACGCTCACGAAGTCCTTCACGCCCAAGTCGTAGGCGGGGCGCGCCGGTTTGGTGCGCGAGAATCCGTCATCCACTCCGTGCGGGTTGCCTCCGGCACGTATCGTGAATGGTCGCGGACCGTACGCAGCCGCAAGCGTGTGCGAGACGGGCCGTACGACGGACGGAAGTGACGGAACTCGGGCGGCCGGGGGAGGCCAAGTGGACGACTACGCGGGTCGGGTGCTCGCCGACCGCTACCGCCTGCCACTCCCGCCGTCCGACGCGTACGAACTCACCGAGACCCGCGCCTTCGACACCTACAGCGGTCAGGAGGTCCTGGTCCGGCAGGTCCCGCTGCCGGAGGTCGTCGAGGCCGAGGTCCTCGACGCGGAGGGGCTGCCCGAGGGGTTCACCGCACGGGAGCGCGCATCCCGCCGGACGCCCGAGGCCAGGACCGCCACCCGGCAGCCCGCCGACCCGGCGGTGCGCCGTGCCGTCGAGGCGGCGCAGGCCGCCGCCCGTATCCCCGACCACCCGCGTCTCGACCAGGTCTTCGACGTGTTCGCCGAGGGCGGGTCGCTGTGGATCGTCAGCGAGCTGGTGGCCGCGCGCCCGCTGGCCGCCCTGCTCACCGAGGCACCGCTGTCGCCGTACCGGGCGGCCGAGGTCGCCTCCGACGTCCTCATGGCGCTCCGGGTGCTGCACGCCCACGGCTGGGTGCACCGCAACCTCACCGCCCGCACGGTCCTCGTCTGCGACGACGGCCGCGTGATGCTGACCGGTCTCGCGGTCGGCGCGGCGGAGGAGGCACTGTGCGGGTACGACCCGGTGCCGGTTCCGGAGGGGTTCACGGCGGGCGGGACGGACGCGGGGGACGGACGCGGGGGCGATGTTCCGGGAGGCGTGCGGGACGCGGGAACTCCCGGCGTTCCCGGAGTCCTCGGTGTGCCCGCGGTCTCCGGCGGTTCCGGGGGCTTCGCCGGGGCCGGTCCGGGTGGTGGGCCGGCCGCGGGGGCCGATCCCGAGGCGGCGCGCCGGGCCGCCATCCAGGCGCGGGCTGCCGGCGGGCTGCCGGACCCCGGGACCGGCGAGGTGACCGGTGCCGGTGCGTCCGGGCCGGCGGGGCAGCGGGCCCTGGAGAGCGGGGCGGACATCCGCGCCGCCCGGGCCGGGGCCATCGCCGCCTACCGTGCGGGCGCCCGGGCCGCCGCCCGGGTGCAAGAGGCCCAGCAGAACGGGCGCGCCGCCCTGCCCGCGGCCCGTCCGCCGACCGAGGCAGGGACCGGTGCCCGCCGAGCCGACGACCCGGCGCCGTCGCCGTACGCCTCGGAGACGGGCAGCGCGATGCCGTCCGAGCGGATGGCCGACCCGTACGGAGTGCGCGGCGCCCCGTGGCACGGCGCCGCGCGGCGCACCGGTCCGGGTGGTACGGCCCCGGCCCCGGGCGGCGGAGCGCAGCGGCCCGGGTTCCCCCCGGGGGAGCCGGGACACGCGCCCGTGCCGGGACAGGGACACGGCCCGGGACGGACGCCGGACCCCGATCCCGGCAGGTACCCCGGCGCGGTTCCCGGCCCCGGCCGTCACGGGGAACCCACCGCCGTTCCCGGCCCCGGCCGGCACGATGAGCACTCCGCGCTTGCCGGCCGGACGGGCGTGGCCTCCGGTGTCACCGCGTCGTCGGCCGCCCGTTGGGACGAGGGCGATGTCGTGCGGCGCGGGCCCGCTACGGCGTTGGCCGCGGAGCGGGCCCGGCAGGTGCGGATGACCGTCGTGGGGCCGGTGACCGAGCGGTGGGCGCCGGAACAGGCCGGGCCCGTGCACGAGAACTGGCAGCTGGCGGCGCCGATCGGCCCGGCCACCGACCTGTGGGCGCTGGGCGCGCTGCTGTTCCGGGCGGTGCAGGGGCACGCGCCGTACCCGGAGGAGTCGACGGCCGAGCTGGTCCAGCTGGTCTGCGCGGAGCCACCCGCCTTCGCCGAGGAGTGCGGCCCGCTGCGGCCGGTCGTGGAATCGCTGCTGCGTCAGGACCCCACCGAGCGACCCGAGACCGAGGAGCTGAGCGGCTGGCTGCGGTCGCTGGTGCGCTCCGCGCCCGAACCGGACGCCGGCATCCACGTCGTGCCCGTGCCGCCCGCCGACCCGCGCCGGCTGCCGATCGTCCGGCGCCGCGGCGAGCTGGTGCGCCGGCGCCGCGCCGGGCTGCCCGCGGCCCATCCGCACGGCCGGCACAAGCGGGGCCGGGAGGGCGCCCGTTCGCCGCGCAGCCTGGGCCGCACCCTGCTCCTGCTGATCCTGCTCCTGCTGGCCGGCGTGGTCGCCTACGCGCTGCTCTTCATGCCGAAACAGGGTCAGAGCGGCGCGGCGGATCGTGGCCGTACCGGGGCCGCCGGGCAGACCGGACCCGTGCCGTCCCGCTCCGCGGAGGCGTCGGCCGGGCAGGGCGCACCGGACGGCGGCGCCTCCGCCTCCGCGCCCGCGACCGAGACGCAGACGGGCGGCGACTCCGCCGTCGCCGACGGTTTCACCCTGCGCAAGGACCCGGACGGCTTCCAGGTCGCCGTCGCCGAGGGCTGGCACCGCACCCCGAAGAACGGCAGCGGCCAAGTGGTCTACACGCACGGGAACTTCGAACTGATCGTCGTACCGGGACGCGACGGAACCTCGGCGTTCGGCAGTGATCCGATGGTCTATCAGCGGGACAAGGAGCGCGAACTCCAGCCGTACCGGGACTCCAGCTGGGCCACGGCCACCGGGCTGCGGACCATCGAGGTGGGCGGACGGACGATGGTGGAGGGGCAGTTCACCTGGACCGACGGGCAGGGGCGGGACCTGTTCGTGCGGAACATGGCGCTGCTGCTGAACGGGCGTTACCACGTCATCCAGGTGCGCGGCCCGGAGGCCGAGCGCGACAAGGTCACCCGGCTGTACGAGCAGGCCACCACGACGTACCGGCTGAGTGGTTGAGCAGGTCACGGGGGCGTACCGCTGAGCGAGTTGAGCAGGTCATGGACGGGCGTACCCGGAAGGCACAGCCGCTGAGCGGGTCGCACCGGCCGTACCGGTGCGACGGCCGAGCGGGCCACCGCCACGTACCGCCACCGCACTTGAGCGGTCCGTGTGGCGGCTGGGCGGTGCGGAGGGATTCGGGCACGCGTGCGGGGGCGTCAACCGTCACAGTGCTGTCACCTTGGCACCCCGCCGGTTCCCTGCGGGCAGGCCGGTCCTTAATCTGGGCCTGTCAAGAGCATTGCGGGGCAACGTGAATCAGATGCAGGGCCTGCTCATAGCGGGCCGCTACCGGCTCGCCGACTCCATCGGCAGCGGCGGCATGGGCCGGGTGTGGCGCGCCCACGACGAGGTGCTGCACCGGCAGGTCGCCGTCAAGGAGTTGACCGCCGCGCTCTACGTCTCCGACAGCGACCGCGCCGTCCTCCTCGCCCGTACCCGGGCCGAGGCGCGTGCCGCCGCGCGCATCAACCACTCCGCCGTCGTCACCGTGCACGACGTCCTGGAACACGACGGCCGCCCGTGGATCGTGATGGAACTGGTCGAGGGCAACTCGCTGGCCGAAGCGGTCAAGGAGCGGGGCCGCATCGAGCCGGCGGAGACCGCGCGGATCGGACTGTGGGTGCTGCGCGCGCTGGGCGCCGCGCACTCCGCCGGTGTGCTGCACCGGGACGTCAAGCCCGGCAATGTCCTCCTCGGCGAGGACGGCCGGGTCCTGCTCACCGACTTCGGCATCGCCCAGATCGAGGGCGACTCCACCATCACCCGTACGGGTGAGGTCGTCGGCTCGGTCGACTACCTCGCGCCCGAGCGGGTGCGCGGCCACGATCCCGGCCCGTCCTCGGACCTGTGGGCGCTCGGCGCCACGCTGTACACGGCCGTCGAGGGGCGTTCGCCGTTCCGGCGCACCTCGCCGCTGAGCACCATGCAGGCGGTCGTCGAGGAGGAGGCCGACGAGCCGCGCCACGCCGGTCCGCTCGGGCCGGTCATCGCCGCGCTGCTGCGCAAGGACCCGGCGCGGCGCCCGGACTCGGGCGAGGCGGAGCAGATGCTCGCCGAGGCGGCGGAGGGCCGCCGGCCGCGCTCGGCACAGGCGTTCGTCCCGACCCGGAGCTCGGGCGTGCGCCCGGACAGCGGTCACGGCCCGGACGCGGCGGGCGGGCGCTACGACTCCCGGTCCCCGGCGGGCGGTTACGGCTCCGCACCGACCGGCTCCGGTTACGGCCCCGCACCGACCGGCTCCGGTTACGGTCCCGCACCGGCAGGCCCCGGCTACGGCTCCGGGGCGGGCCGTCCAGGCCACGGCGCGGGCACAGGCGCGGGCCGTTCCGTGACCGGCCCGAGGGCGACGGCACCCACCACCGGCGCACCCACGTCCGGCACACCCATGTCCGGTACAGCCACAGGCGGTACGACCACGCCCGGCGGGCCGACGGCAGGTGTGGTCACCATGGTGCAGCAACCCGCAGGGGGCGGGGCGGGCGGCGGGCCCCGCCGCCGGCTGCGCACCCTCGCACTGGTCGTGGCCGTCGCGGCGGTGCTCGGCGGTGGAGCGGCGGCGGGCATCCAGTGGTGGAGCGGGATGGAACAGGACACCGGGACGAGCGGCGACTCCAGCCCGGCTCCGCAGCCGTCCGTGAGCGGCAGCGGCACGCCCGGCTCCTCCGGCACGGTCCCCGCCGGCTGGCGGACGTACCACGACCCGCTGGGCTTCAGCCTGTCCCTGCCCAAGGGCTGGACCCGCAAGGTGTACGGCATCCAGGGCGACCTCAAGCAGGTCGACTACACGCCCGACGGCGGCAGGCACTTCGTCCGCATCGCCATCGACACCGCGCCGGACTACGCCAAGCCCCTCTCGCACCAGGAGGACCTCGAGCGGCAGCTCCAGCGGCTGGTCGACTACCGGCGCGTGACCATGAAGGAGAACATCTACCGCGACCGCGACGGCGCGTTGTGGGAGTACACCTGGACCGCGCTGAAGAAGGACCCGCCCTACGTCGCCGGGCCGCGTCACGCCGTGGAGGAGACGTACTTCTCGCGCGAGGGCACCGAATACGTGATCTACATGTCGTCGCCGGCCGCCGACTGGGCGACGACCGGCAGGCAGTTCCCGTGGGTGCTGCGGAGCTGGCAGCAGCCGAACGGGGGCTGATCCGGGCGCCGCGGACGCGCGGCGGGGGCCGCGGACGGCCGAAACAGGCAGGCTGTGCGGCGTGGCTTGGCCGGTCGGCGCCCCGGGGGGTACGCCCCTGGTGCGGCATGATGGGGCGCATGGGGACCGAGGGAGCCGGCTTCCGGCTGATCGCGGGCCGTTACCGCCTGGAGGAACGCATCGGGCGCGGCGGCATGGGCGTCGTCTGGCGGGCGAGCGACCAGGTGCTGGGCCGGCACGTGGCGGTCAAGGAACTCCTGCCGGACGACGCGCTCCCGGACGACGACGCGCGCCGCCGCCGGGACCGGACGTTCCGCGAGGCCCGCGCGGTCTGTCAGCTGCGGCACCCGCACATCATCGTGGTGCACGACGTGGTGGAGCAGGACGAACGACCCTACCTGGTCATGGAGTTGATCGACGGCGGTTCGCTCGCCGACCGGATCGCCAGGCACGGCCCGGTCGACGCCGTCGAGGCCGCGCGGATCGGCATCGCCCTGCTCAGCGCGGTGCGTACGGCACACGAGGCAGGAGTCCTGCACCGGGACATCAAGCCCGCGAACGTCCTGCTCGAGTCCGGCACCGACCGGGTCGTCCTCACCGACTTCGGTATCGCCCAGGTCGAGGGCGCCACGACGCTCACCGAGACCGGCTCCTTCGTCGGCTCGCCCGAGTACACCGCGCCGGAGCGGATGTCCGGGCTGCGCACCGGCCCGGAGTCCGACCTGTGGTCGCTGGGCGCGCTGCTGTGCACGGTGCTCAGCGGCGAGTCGCCGTTCCGGCGCGACTCGCTCGGCGGCATCCTGCACGCCGTCGTCGCCGACGACATCCGGCCGCCGGCCCAGGCCGCCCCGCTGCTGCCGGTCGTGCTGGGTCTGCTGGAGCGGGACCCCGACCGGCGGCTGGGCGCGGCGGACGCCGAGCAGATGCTGGGCGCGTACCTGGAGACGGGCCGGACGCCGGACGCGCCGGGCGGCCAGGGCGCGGCGGGGAGCACGCACGGCAGCGGGCGCCTCCACCGCATCGCGGGCGGCCGGACGCCGAGGCCCTCCGCGCACCACCCGCCGCCCCAGTGGGACCTCCCGCACGGCGGGTCGCCGCCGTACGCCTCGCCCCCGCCGTCGGGGGAGGCGCTCCCGGCCAGGTCGTCGCCGCGCGGTGTGCTGGTCGCGGCGCTGCTCGTCGCCGCGCTGGCCGGGGCGGGCGTGTCGGCCGCGGCGCTGCTGCTGCACCGGGACGGGGGCGGGGGCGGCGGCACCCCGGGCGGTACGGCGACGAGCCCGGCCACCCGGACCGGCACGGGAGGCACGACCCTGTCCCCGTCGGCACCCGCCACCCGGCCGACGCCGTCACCCACCCGCTCACCCACCCCGACGACCGCCTCCACCGCACCCCGCCCGACCGCAGCCGACTCGCACAGCGCGCCGTCCGGTTACCGCGCGGCCCGGGACCCGGCCGGCTTCTCCCTCGCCGTTCCGGAGGACTTCACCCGCAGCGCACAGGGCGAGCGGGTCTTCTACCTCTCACCGGGGGAGACCTTCCGCCTGGGTGTCAAGGTCGGCGCACCCCAGCCGGGCGGCCCCACCGGGGTGATGAAGCGGTCGGCCGCGAACGGCGCCTCCACCAACCCCGGCTACCACGACGGCCGGGTCACGCGGACCAGGCACGCCGGACACCCGGCCGCCTTCTGGGAGTTCACCTGGGACGGTTTCAGCGCGGCGGAGGGCCCGCGCCACACCTACGACCTGTGCTGGGAGGAGGGCGGGCGGCTGTACGACGTGTGGGTGT
Organism: Streptomyces sp. NPDC014991; assembly: GCF_043080665.1. Classification (NCBI taxonomy): domain Bacteria; kingdom Bacillati; phylum Actinomycetota; class Actinomycetes; order Kitasatosporales; family Streptomycetaceae; genus Streptomyces; species Streptomyces sp. NPDC014991. The sequence continues at coordinate 144,904 of NZ_JBIBVY010000016.1, read as the reverse complement.
CGGCGCCGGTCGGCAGCGTGCGGGAGGCGCGGGAGTACTTCGACGTGGCCGTCGACACCTTCTCGGTCACGGATGGGTGACCGGCCCGCGTTCCCTGACGGGCAGCCCGCACCGGCGCCGGACGCACGGTTCCGGCCGCCCGCTTCGACAAGGCCCTGGTGCGCACGGTACTCATGTGCCATGACCGAAGACGGCGAACTCCCGCTCGACGCACGCCTGATCGGCGGTCGCTACCGGCTGGCCGGACGCCTCGGATCCGGGCCGGCCGGCACCGTCTGGCGCGCCCGCGACGAACAGGGTGGGCGCCTGGTGGCCGTCAAGGAGCCGGTGCTGCCCGGCGATCCGGCCACCGACGAGGAGAGCCGGCGCGCCGCGCACCGGCTCCGCCACGAGGCCCGGGCCGCCACCCGGGTGCGGCACCCCTCCGCCGTGACGGTGTACGACGTCGTCACCGAGGACGGCATCCCCTGGATCGTGATGGAGCTGGTGGCGGGCGAGTCCCTGCGGGAAGTGCTGCTCCGTGGCCCCCTGCCGCCGCCCGAGGCCGCCCGCATCGCACTGGCCGTGCTGGGCGCGCTGCGCGCCGCCCACGCCGTCGGCATCGTGCACCGGGACGTCAAACCGGCCAACGTGCTGCTGGAGTCCGGTACCGGGCGGGTCGTCCTCACCGACTTCGGCATCGGGGACGGGCACGCGGACGAGTCGCCCGCCGGGTTCGTCGCCCCCGAGCGGGCGGCGGGACCCGGTGCCGGCCCGGCCTCCGACCTGTGGTCCCTGGGCGCCCTGTTGCGTGCCGCCGTGGGGGACACGGGCCCCGGGCCGCTGGGGCCGTTGGGCCCGCTGCTGGAGAGCCTGCACGCCGGGGAGCCGGCGGCGCGGCCGGACGCCGAGGAGGTCGCCGCCGTACTCCACGACTACCTCGGCCTGCCCCCCGGACCGGAACCCGACCGAGCGCCCGCCGCCCCGAGTCAGGACCCGGCACCCGCCCCCGCCCCTGACCCGGCGCCCGCGGCCGACCCTGCCACCGCGCCCGCGACCGCCCCGTGGCGCGCGCCCCTGTCCGCACTGGGTCTCCTCCTCGCGAAGAAGACCGAGACCGACTGAGGGGCGCCCACTCGACGCCCTGATCAGCGCATTCGCTGCCAGTGATCACTGGCAGGTTGTGTGTACTCCGTGAATCCCCGTTACCGACGGGTACACAAAGCTTCCGCCGCGGCATACCCTGCGCGTCATGACGGACACCCAGGCCCCGGACATCGCCGGTACCAACCCGCTCGCGCCCGCTCCCCAAGGCGTCCGCACGGCCGCCGACGTGGTCACCCCGGAGCTGGTGGCCCAGCTGACCAAGGGGGTCGCCGGCACCGGCCGTACCACCAACCACACCCCCCTCACCGGCGAGAAACTGGCCGACCTGCCCGAGTCCACCCCGGACGACGTCCGCGGAGCCTTCGACGCGGCCCGTGCCGCGCAGGCCGTGTGGGCGAAGGTCCCGGTACGGCAGCGGGCCGCCGTCCTGCTCCGCTTCCACGACCTGGTGCTGGAGCGACAGGCCGAGGTCCTGGACCTGATCCAGCTGGAGACCGGCAAGGCCCGCCTGCACGCGCACGAGGAGGTGCAGGCCGTCGCCGTCGCCGCCCGTCACTACGGCCGCCGGGCCGCCGCCTACCTGCGCCCCAAGCGGCACGCGGGGGCCGTGCCCGCCCTGACGCAGGTCACCGAACTCCGGCACCCCCGCGGGGTCGTGGGTCAGATCGCCCCCTGGAACTACCCGCTCGAGCTGTCCGTCGGCGATGCCCTGCCCGCCTTCGCCGCCGGCAACGCCGTGGTGATGAAGCCGGACACGGAGACCTGCCTCACCGCCCTGTGGGCGCGTGACCTGCTCGTCGAGGCCGGGCTGCCCGCCGGCGTCTTCCAGGTCGTCCTCGGCGAGGGCCCGGTCGTCGGACCGGAGCTGGTCAGGCACGCCGACTACGTCTCCTTCACCGGTTCCACCCGCACCGGCCGCGAGGTCGCCGTCGGTGCCGCCGCCCGCCTGGTCGGCGTCTCCCTCGAACTGGGCGGCAAGAACGCCATGCTGGTGCTGGACGACGCCGACATCGAGAAGGCCGCCGCCGGAGCCGTCCGCGCCTGCTTCTCCTCCGCCGGCCAGCTGTGCATCTCCATCGAGCGGCTGTACGTCCACGACTCCGTCGCCGACGCCTTCCTGGAGCGCTTCGCCGCCCGCACCCGGGCCATGCGGCTCGGCAGCGCCCTCGCCTACGGCGCCGACATGGGCTCGCTGGCCGGCGAGCGGCAGCTGAAGACCGTCGAACGGCATGTCGAGGATGCCGTCGCCAAGGGCGCGAAGGTGCTCGCGGGCGGGGTGGCCCGCCCCGACATCGGCCCCTACTTCTTCGAACCCACCATCCTCGACGGCGTCGCGGACTCCATGGCCGTGTGCGAGGAGGAGACCTTCGGCCCGGTCGTCTCCGTCTACCGCTTCACGACCGACGACGAGGCCGTCGAACGCGCCAACGCCACCCCGTACGGCCTCAACGCGTCCGTCTGGACCAGGGACGCCCGCCGCGGCCGGGACGTCGCCTCCCGCCTGCGCACCGGCACGGTCAACGTCAACGAGGGCTACGCCCCCGCCTACGGCAGCGTCCAGTCACCGATGGGCGGCATGAAGGACTCCGGCCTTGGCCGCCGCCACGGCTCCGAGGGCATCCTCAAGTACACCGAGGCCCAGACGGTGGCCCGGCAACGGCTGCTGCCGATGGCGCCCTCGCTGGGCATGACGGACGAGAAGTACGCCGCCTTCATGACCACGAGTCTGCGGCTCATGAAGGCATTCCGGTTCCGGTGAGCCCGGCGCAGGGGCGCGGGGCCGCATCCGGCGGGCGCCCCCGCCGCGCGAGCGCGACAGACCACGGACGGCCCGCACGCACACTCGACGAGGAGACACCCGTGCCCCAGGACGCATACGACTACGACGTCCTCATCGTCGGCTCAGGCTTCGGCGGCTCGGTGTCCGCCCTGCGCCTCACCGAGAAGGGATACCGGGTGGGCGTCCTGGAGGCCGGCCGCCGCTTCACCCGCGAGGACCTCCCGCGCAACTCCTGGGACCTGAGGAACTACCTGTGGGCCCCCCGGCTCGGCTGCTACGGCATCCAGCGCATCCACCTGCTGGGCAACGTGATGGTGCTGGCCGGCGCGGGCGTCGGCGGCGGCTCGCTCAACTACGCCAACACCCTCTACGTACCGCCGAAGGCCTTCTTCGACGACCCGCAGTGGCGGGACATCACCGACTGGCAGGAAGAGCTGAAGCCGTACTACGACCAGGCCCAGCGCATGCTCGGCGTCCGGATCAACCCCACCATGACCCCCTCCGACGTCCACCTGAAGGCGGCGGCCCGGCGGATGGGCGTCGCCGACACCTTCCACCTCGCCCCGGTCGGCGTGTTCTTCGGCGACGGCAAGGACGCCGACGGCAAGGTGAAGGCCCAGCCCGGCGGGCAGGTGAACGACCCGTACTTCGGCGGTGCCGGCCCCGACCGGAAGGCCTGCACCGAGTGCGGCGAGTGCATGACCGGCTGCCGGCACGGCGCGAAGAACACCCTCAACGAGAACTACCTGTACCTCGCCGAGAAGGCGGGCGCGGTCGTCCACCCCATGACGACCGTCGTGTCCGTCACGGACGACTCGCGGGGCGGCTACGCGGTGACGACCCTGCCGACGGACCGGAAGAAGAAGGGCGACGGCCGGACCTTCACCGCCCGCAGGGTCGTCCTCGCGGCCGGCACCTACGGCACCCAGACCCTGCTGCACCGCATGAAGGCCGGCGGCCAACTGCCGTACCTGTCCCGCCGGCTCGGGGACCTCACCCGCACCAACTCCGAGGCGCTGGTCGGCGCGCAGACCGACAACCGCCGCTATCACCGGGCCACCGGCGCGCCACGGGCCGACTTCACCCGGGGCGTCGCCATCACCTCCTCGATCCACCCGGACGCCAGCACCCACATCGAGCCGGTCCGCTACGGCAGGGGTTCCAACTCCATGGGCAGCCTGTCGATCCTCCAGGTGCCGTACGCGGAGGGCTCCTCGCGCGTGCTGGCCTGGCTGGCGAACGCGGCCCGGCACCCGATGCTGGTCGCCCGCTCCCTGTCCAACCGGCGCTGGTCGGAGCGGACCATCATCGGCCTCGTCATGCAGTCGCTGGACAACTCGCTGACCACGTTCCTGAAGCCCGGCGGTGTCGGCAAGGGGCTGCTCACCGCCCGCCAGGGGCACGGCTCGCCCAACCCCAAGCAGATCAGGGCCGCGACCGAGGCCGCCTCCGCGCTCGCCGCCGAGATCAACGGCTTCGCCGGCAGCAACGTCGGCGAGCTGATGGGCACCCCGCTCACCGCGCACTTCCTCGGCGGCTGCCCCATCGGCGACTCCGCGGAGACGGGCGTGATCGACCCGTACCACCGCCTCTACGGCCACCCCGGCATCTCGGTGGTGGACGGCGCCTCGGTCTCGGCGAACCTGGGCGTGAACCCCTCGCTGACGATCACCGCGCAGGCCGAACGGGCCATGTCGTTCTGGCCGAACAAGGGCGAGGAGGATCCGCGTCCGGCGCCGGGAGCGGCGTACGAGCGGCTGAAGCCGGTGGAGCCGCAGAACCCGGCGGTCCCCCCGGAGGCGTTCGGCGCGCTCCGGCTGCCGTTCCTGGGGATGCCGGCGATGCCGCCGAAGAAGTGACCGGATCGGCGCGGACGGCGCGGTCAGGCGCGCCCCGCGGATGAACGGCGCGGAGGGACCTGCCTCCCCCTCCGAAGGCAGGTCCCTCCGCGCCGTTCGTCGATCCCGCAGGTTTGATCAGCGAGAAGGCCGAAGGGTTGCTCCGGAACCACAAGGTTCCCGTGTGACCTGAGTCACGTGTGCGCCGCGGTCCGGTCGCGGGCACGACGAAGGGGCCCCGCGGGACGGAGAGGCCGGGCCCGTGTGCCGGTGTGCGGCTCCCCGTCGGGACGAACTCAGATGCGACCCCGGCACAGCTCCAGCAGGGTCATGGCGAGGGAGGTGCCCGGCCTGCCGAGCGCGTCGCGGTAGCGGCCGAGGATCTCCATCTCGCGGGACAGGTTCACCCGCCGGCCGCCGGAGGCGATCCGGGACTGCTGGACGACGGCGGAGACGGCCATCCGCTCCTGGACGAGGCCGATGATGCGGTCGTCGAGCACGTCGATGCGCTCCCGGGCGTCGGTGATGACCGTTTCCGGGCTGGTCGCGTGCGGGCCGGAGGGGGCGGTCGCGTGCGGACCGACGGCGGTCGCGTGCGGGCTGGTGGTGGTCATGTCGGGCTCCTCGGTCGGGAAGAGGGATGCCCCGGAACGGCAGAACCCGGAAAACGACAGGCGCCCCGGGCCTTGTCGGCCCGGGGCGCCTGGGAAGTTGCTCGGCGGTTCGCTCAAGCAGCACGACCATGGCAGCCGGCGGGCCCGGTGCCATAGGTAAAGACGAAGATCACGTGCTGGAGCATGGCGCCAGTATGCCACGGGCCCGGTACAGAGGGAGCCTTCCCGGCCACCCCGTTAGACTCGGTAGCACAGACCCCCGCCCGACCACCAGAAGGCACCCCGTGTCATCAGCGACTCACACTGCCGCCAACCCCGACACCGTTCTGGTCGTGGACTTCGGCGCGCAGTACGCCCAGCTCATCGCCCGTCGCGTCCGCGAGGCGCGGGTCTACAGCGAGATCGTGCCGAGCACCATGCCGGTCCGGGAGATGCTCGCCAAGAAGCCCGCGGCCATCATCCTCTCCGGAGGCCCCTCGTCGGTGTACGAGGAGGGTGCCCCCCGCCTCGACCGCGAGATCTTCGAGTCCGGCGTCCCCGTCTTCGGCATGTGCTACGGCTTCCAGCTGATGGCGCAGAGCCTCGGCGGCACCGTCGACAACACCGGAGCCCGCGAGTACGGCCGCACCGACCTCCAGGTCTCCCGGGCGTCCTCCACCCTCTTCGAGGGCACCCCGGCCGAGCAGCACGTGTGGATGTCGCACGGCGACGCCTGCTCCGCCGCGCCCGACGGCTTCACGGTGACCGCGTCCACGGACGTCGTCCCGGTCGCCGCCTTCGAGAACGACGAGAAGCGGCTCTACGGCGTCCAGTACCACCCCGAGGTCATGCACTCCACGCACGGCCAGCAGGTGCTGGAGCACTTCCTGTACCGCGGTGCCGGCCTGAAGCCGGACTGGACCACCGGCAACGTGATCGAGGAGCAGGTCACCGCGATCCGCGAGCTGGTCGGCGACAAGCGCGTGATCTGCGGTCTGTCCGGCGGGGTGGACTCCGCCGTCGCCGCCGCCCTCGTCCAGAAGGCCATCGGCCACCAGCTCACCTGCGTCTACGTCGACCACGGCCTGATGCGCAAGGGCGAGACCGAGCAGGTCGAGAAGGACTTCGTCGCGGCCACCGGCGTCCAGCTGAAGGTCGTCGACGCCGAGGAGCGCTTCCTCACCGCTCTCAAGGGGGTCACCGACCCCGAGGAGAAGCGGAAGATCATCGGCCGCGAGTTCATCCGCGTCTTCGAGCAGGCCCAGGCCGAGATCATCGCCGACGAGGGCCCGGCCGTGGAGTTCCTCGTCCAGGGCACCCTGTACCCGGACGTCGTGGAGTCCGGCGGCGGCACCGGCGCCGCGAACATCAAGTCGCACCACAACGTCGGCGGGCTGCCCGAGGACCTCGAGTTCAAGCTGATCGAGCCGCTGCGCATGCTGTTCAAGGACGAGGTCCGCATGGTCGGCCAGGAACTGGGCCTGCCGGAGGAGATCGTCCAGCGCCAGCCGTTCCCCGGCCCCGGTCTGGGCATCCGCATCGTCGGCGAGGTGACCAAGGAGCGTCTCGATCTGCTGCGCGAGGCCGACGCCATCGCCCGCGAGGAGCTGACCGCGGCCGGCCTCGACCGCGACATCTGGCAGTGCCCGGTGGTGCTGCTCGCCGACGTCCGCAGCGTGGGTGTCCAGGGAGACGGCCGCACCTACGGCCACCCGGTCGTGCTGCGCCCGGTCTCCTCCGAGGACGCCATGACCGCCGACTGGTCCCGGCTGCCCTACGACGTCCTCGCCCGCATCTCCACCCGCATCACCAACGAGGTCCGGGACGTCAACCGGGTCGTGCTCGACGTGACCTCCAAGCCGCCGGGCACCATCGAGTGGGAGTAGTCCTCCCCACGTCCTAGCTCCGCCGGAGAGTGCGCACCGGCTCTCCGGGCTTCCATATCCGGGTGACCAGATATGTGTCGTCCTCGACGGAGGTCCGTACGACCTCCGTCAGCTCGGTGCGGAAGAGGTGGAACGGCTGCGGCGGTTCCACCTCTTCCACGTAAGCGGCCTTCGCCGCGCCGTCCTCGACCTCGTACGCCCGCCCGCTGATCCGCACATCCCCACCGCCCATGCCCGTCCCCTCCCCGGGGTTGGCCTGAAGGGCGAAGCGGGGGTCGCGGCGCAGGTCGAGGGACTTGAGGGAGCCCGGCATCATGCCGAGCCAGAGTTCCCCGCCGAGAAAACGGACCTCGAGGCCGGACGTGCGGGGGGAGCCGTCCTTGCGGAGGGTCACGAGGACGTGGTGCCGGTACGCGCCGAAGCGCTTCTCGGTGGTCGCCGCCAGTCCGGGTGCGGCGGTGCTGAAAGCTGCCCAGTTCATACGGGCCAGCTTCGCCGAGAATGCCGACATCCTCTGTCGGGTATCCGCGGCGTACGGCATCTTCACACGACGGCTCTGCTCTTTTGCGCCGGCCGAAGGTAACTTCCGCCCGTACCGCAATCCCAGTGCTGGAGGACCTATGCACGGGCCCAAACCGCCCCTGCCGCTGCCCACCGACCAGCTTCGGTTCGCCATGCCGCCCATGCACGAGTCGGCCGAGGACGAACGCCGGCACCGCAAGGAGCGGCTCGCGGGCGCCCTGCGGATCTTCGGGCGGGCCGGCCTGGAGGAGGGGGTGTCCGGCCACATCACGGCCCGCGACCCCGAGTTCACCGACTGCTTCTGGGTCAACCCCTTCGGGATGCCGTTCCGGCACGTCACCGTCGGCGACCTCGTCCTCGCCAACCAGGACGGGCAGGTCGTCGAGGGCCGCTACCACGTCAACCAGGCCGCCTTCACGGTCCACGCCCAGGTCCACGCCGCCCGTCCGGACGTCGTCGCCGTCGCCCACTGCCACTCCGTGCACGGCCGCGCGCTCGCCGCCCTCGGTGACCTCATCGACCCCATCACCCAGGAGAGCTGCGCCTTCTACGAGGACATCGCCCTGTACGACGCCTACACGGGTGTCACCGTCGACGCCGGGGAGGGCCGCCGGATCGCCGCCACGCTCGGCTCCCGCAAGGCGCTCGTCCTGCGCAACCACGGACTGCTCACCGTCGGCGACTCGGTGGACGCGGCGGCCTGGTGGTTCCTGTCCCTGGAGCGCTCCTGCCAGGTGCAGCTGATGGCGAAGGCGGCGGGCCGGCCGGTGCTCATCGACCACAGGCTGGCCGTCGCCACCCGGGAACAGCTCGGCGGCGACCTGGTGGCCTGGATCAACTACCAGCCGCTGTGGCAGGACATCAGCCGCAGCGAACCGGACCTGCTCAGCTGAAGCCCCGGCACGGCCGCCTCCGTCACCACGGACTCCCCCGGCTGGATGATCCCGGCCGTACGGCAATGTGCGCAGCCGAGTCAACACGGTGATCCCCGCTTCACCCGCGGCGCCCCCGGACCACGGCCCCCGAAGCCCCGATGTAGGGCACAATTCGCTGTCGACAATGGGCAGTTGCCGGGCGGTCGCGCGCACCGCGCGGGCCGGCGGCCATGGCGGCAGGTCATGGGGAAGGCGGGCGTCGGGCATGGCGGTGCAGGAGGCGAGAGGGGACACGGGTGCCGAGGGCGGCGAGGGCGGCTGCACCTGCGGGGACTGCCCGCACGGCGCGGGGGAAGGACATCGGCGGGCCGTCGCCGCGTTCCTGCGCCGGCGCGACGAGTTCGCGGCCGGCCGGGGACTGCCGGCGGCCGTGGCACACTCGGCCCCGGCGTCCCGCCAGTGGGTCTCCGAGGAACTGACCCAGCGGGCCGAGGCCGTCGCCGAACGCGGCCGGGCCGAGGGCGCCACCTGGCTCACCCGGCTGTGGCTGCGGACGGTGTACACGGTGTGGGGCACGGTCACCGTGCTGCTGCTCACCGAGGCGCTCACCGCGATCGGCACGGGCTGGACCGGTGCCCGTACCGCCGCTCTGCTCGCCGCGTGCATCGTCGCCGGCGCGCTGACCGCCGCCTGCTTCTTCCACCGGGCGCGCGGCGGAGCGCTCGCGCCGGTGATCGGCGAGGACAACCGCATGTCCACCTCCCGTACCGTGGCCGTCTGCTGGGTGCTGTTCGTCGGTTACGCCGTCCTGCTGCTGGCCGCCCGCCTGGCCGCAGCCTCCGATCCGGCCGAACGTGACGCCCTGGTCTCGGGCCTCGGCCTCGCGCGCGGCGCGGGTGTGCTGACCGTCCTCGCCGTGGTGTGCGGCATCGCCGTCCTGGTCCGCCGGGTGGTGGGCCTGCGCGTCCTCACCCAGCGGCTCCAGAAGGTGCCGGCCCACCGGCCGCGCGCCGCCGACCTGCTCACCGACGACTCCGGCCGGGGCGCCTTCGCCGACATCCAGTACATCGCCATCAGCGCCGTCGCCCTGCTGTTCGCCGCAGTACGGCTGGCCCGCCGCCCCGACCGGCTGCCCGACCTGCCCTGGGGCCTGGCCGTGGTCGTGCTCATCTCGGCCGCGACCTATCTGGCCGGCAAGTACGCCGAGGGCGGCCGGCCCGTGATCCTCTCGGTGGTCCGCGCCCGCGAACCCGGCGACCTCGACGGACCCGTCCGTACCGGCGACGACATCGAGATCCGCGGCGCCGGTTTCGTCCCGCCCGGCGCCCAGACCGCCGACCACCTCTCCCGCATGGTGGTCCGCATCGGCGCCGTCGACGTCCACGTCCCTCTGGTCCCCGTCACCGGCGGCTTCCGCAACCCCACGGACACCGCCCTGACCGTGCCCGTACCCGCCGACGTCGAGCCCGGCGCGGTCGACGTCCAGGTGGTGACCGCCGCGGGCGCGGCGACCAACCGGTACCCGGTCCACGTGACGGAGTGAGCGACGGGGGAGCGGTGCGGGGCGAGAGGGCCGAGGGTGAGGGGCGAGGGTGAGGGATGAGAGGGGCGAGGAGGTACAGGTGCGGGGAGAGTGCGGGGAGTCCGGCGCGGCCCGCCTCCGGGGCGCGGCCCGCCTCCGGGGCGCGGCCCGCCTCCGGGGCGCGGCCCGCCTGCGGGGCGGGGCCCGGCCGGCGGCCCCACCCCCCGCCGTCCGCACGAACGTCGGAAATCCGGAAAATCGTCCGGGACAGGATTGAACGGGCTCCGTTCGTCATACGTATCGTCAGGCGAGGGACGCACGGTGGGCGAGAGGCGGCTGGCAGCGATGACTCACGGCATGCGGACGGACACGTACACCAACCGTCTGAGCGGTCCCCGCCCGTGGCGGGACGTCGCCACCCACTACGCCCTCCTGCCGCTGCGCGTCTTCCTCGGGGTCACGTTCGTCTACGCCGGCCTGAACAAGCTCACCGACAGCGCGTTCTTCCACTCCAGCGGTACCGGCTCGATCGGCGAGACCCTGCGCGCGGCCCGCGGATCCGCCGCCCTCCCGGCCCTGATCGACCTGGCCCTGAAGAGCCCGGTGGGCTTCGGCTACGCCATCGCCCTCGGTGAGCTGGCCGTCGGCATCGGCACCCTGCTGGGTCTGTTCGGCCGGCTGGCCGCGCTCGGCGGTGCGCTGATCTCGCTCAGCCTCTGGCTGACGGTGAGCTGGGCGACCACCCCCTACTACTACGGCAACGACCTCGCCTACCTGATGGCCTGGCTCCCCCTGGTCCTCGCCGGCGCCCCCTATCTCTCCCTGGACGCTGCCTGGCGGGCCCGGCGGCAGGTGGCCGGCGACTACCGCTGACCGCCCTCGGCACCTCCGCGTCTGCGTATCCCCCGGGTCAGGACGGCAGCGATGCCGGCCAGGCAGAGGCCGCCCAGCACGAGCGGCACGACCGCGAACCACGGTGTGTCCCACAGACCGCCCGCGTCCCCCGCGTACAGAGCACCGGTGGCGGTGAGGAAGAGCCCGGCGACCAGCTTCCCGGGCTGGAACTCATGACGCAGCACGGCTGACCTCCACCTGTCCCACACCGACGCCGAGCGTCAGGTCCAGCGTGCCGGCGTCCCCGGCGCCCTCGGCCGGCGCCAGCGTCATGTCCTTGTGCCTGCCGGGTTTCACGTCCACGTCCTTTCCGTTGTCCCCGGGCAACCGGATGTCGCCCACGCCCACATCGATGCTCATCCGCACGGTCGCGTCCGCCGGCACGATCACCTTGAGCTGTCCCGCGCCCACCCGGGCGTCCGTCGAGACCGTCCGCCCCTCGGGCGGACGCACCCGGGTCAGGTCCAGGGTGCCCCGGCCGGTGCCGAGGTCGTACGCGGACCGCAGCTGCGCTGTGGCCGCCGGCTTCCAGGACATGTCCCGCCAGTCGCCGGTGATGTCCCGGGGCAGGACCGCCGCGCCGGCCAGCAGGGCCGCCGTGACGAGCGCCAGGAACACCGTGCCCGCCCCGGTCCGGCCCAGGAAGGCGCTGAACGCGATGCCCAGGCCGAACACCGCCAGCGCACACGCCAGTCCGGTCTGGAGGCTGGTGCCGAGCGGGTGGCTGTCCCAGCTGAGCCCGGTGCCCAGGCCGCCCGCCAGCAGGGCCAGCAGGAACAGCCGGCCACCGATCCAGCGGGGACCGCGCGGTATCGGCGGCTCGGTGCGCGGCGGCCGCACCGACCCCTGGTGCGTCCAGGGGGTGGCGATGCCGACGTCGACGACCGAGGTGAGGTCCCGGTCCCGCGCGTCACCGGGCCCCCACAGATAGCCGGTGCCGCCGACATGGGTGCCGTCCTTGACGATCGGGTCCCGCCACCAGGACGGGTAGGTGACGACCGGTGGAGCCTGGGCCTCCGGCGGGGCGTCGGCGGCGGCCTGCGCGGCCAGCGGGTCGGGGTCGGGGGCGTCCCGGCGCCGCGACCAGTACCCGGCGCCCGCGAGCAGCAGCGAGAGCACCGTGGCGAACGCCAGCACCCCGCCGTTTCTCAGCATCGTCAGGAAGATCCCGCAGCCGACCAGGGCGAACAGCACGGCGGCCAGCGCCTGGCCGTCGACGCGGCCCGTGAACAGCTTGCGGAGCTCGTTCTCCTCCTCGTCCTCGTACGGCACCAGCATCCAGGCGAAACCGTAGAAGATGAGGCCGAGGCCGCCGGTCGCCGACAGCACGGCCAGGGTGATCCGGAAGATCACCGGATCCATGTCGGTCTGCCGTCCCAGCCCCGCGCACACACCCGCGATCATCTTGTGTCCACGGTCGCGCCGGAACCGCTCGGGGACCGCGGTGGCGTCCTGACGCTCTTCCCGCTCGCCGGTCCCGGTGCCGGCAGCGGCGTCGGTGCAGGCGCTGGTCCGGGTCTGGTTGTGGGTGCCGGGGCCGGCCGCTCCTGTCTTTCCCGTCGCGGCGGGCGCGGCATCCGTCGGCCCGGTGCCCGGGGCCGGGCGCGGGCCGGAGCCGGGTCCCGGACCCGTCGCGGCGTGCTCGTGATCCGTCATGCGTCCATGGTGACGGCCCGCCCGCCCCGGCGGCAGTCGGGACAACCCTGGGCCGACCCTGAAATCGGCCCCGAGACGGGCCGGGAAGCGTTCGACCGGCACCGAACCGCCGGATGTCCGCCCAGCCCGGCCGGCTCCGGCGGAAGATCAGGGGCGTCTCGGGGGCCGACCCTGATGCCCCGCCCCACCGGCCGTGTGACCATCGATGCCATGCCGGAAGCCGCAAGCCCGCCCCTCGACGACCCGCGGCCACCGCGCAAGCTCTACCGCAGCAGCGACGGACGCTGGCTCGGCGGAGTGGCGCGGGGCCTCGCCGGTCATCTCGGGCTGCCCGTCGTCTGGGTGCGGCTCGTCTTCGTCGGCCTGTTCATGGCCGACGGACTCGGAGCGCTGCTGTACGCGGCGTTCTGGTTCTTCGTCCCGCTGGGCGTCGGCGGCGTCGGCGGCCAGAAGCCGTCGCTGGTGGGCACGGAGACCTCACCGGACGGCCGGCGCAAGCTGGTGACCCGCAAGCCGGACCGGGGGCAGATCGCCGCGCTGCTCCTCATGGTCATCGTGTCCATGGTCTTCGTCGGCAGCGTCAATCTGGACGGCCCGGCCAAGGCCTATCTGGTGCCCGCCGTGCTCGTCGCGGCCGGTGTCGCCCTCGTCTGGCGCCAGGCGGACAACGCCCGCCGGGCCCGCTGGGTCGAGGTCGGCCGCCGGCGTCGCACCCTCACGCTGCTGCGTGCGGCCGGCGGTGTCCTGCTCGTCACGGCCGGTGTCTCGGCCGTCTTCGTCCTCCAGGGCTCGGCCGCCCACCTCGGCGCGGTCCTCCAGGCCGCGCTCGCCGTCCTGGTCGGCATCACCCTGCTCGCCGGCCCGTATCTGGTCCGCATGACCCAGGACCTGTCCGAGGAACGCCTGATGCGCATCCGCGCCCAGGAGCGCGCGGAGGTCGCCGCCCACGTGCACGACTCCGTGCTGCACACCCTCACCCTGATCCAGCGCAACGCCGACAACGCGAGTGAGGTGCGCCGTCTGGCTCGCGCCCAGGAGCGCGACCTGCGCACCTGGCTGTACAAGCCGGAGGGCACCGGCAAGGACGAGGCGGACGAACCGGACACGGTCGCCGAGGCGGTGCGGCGCAACGCCGCCGAGGTGGAGGACAAGCACGGTGTGCCGATCGAGGTCGTCGTCGTCGGCGACTGCCCGCTGGACGAGAGGACCGGCGCGCAGATGCAGGCCGCGCGCGAGGCGATGGTGAACGCCGCCAAGTACGGTGGCGACGGCGGTGCCGTACAGGTGTACGCCGAAGTCGAGGGAAAGACGGTCTTCGTGTCCGTGCGCGACCGGGGCCCCGGCTTCGACCTGGACTCGATACCCGCCGACCGCATGGGCGTCAGAGAATCGATCATCGGCCGTATGGAGCGCCACGGCGGTACGGCCCGGCTGCGGGCGGTGCCGGGGGGCGGGACCGAGGTCGAGCTGGAGATGGAGAGGGTGGAGAGGACGTCATGAGCGACGCGACCGAGGCGAACGGCACGGCGGGGGCGGCTGAGACGGCAGGGACCGAGGGGTCCGGTGACGGCGGCGCGGGCGGGCGGCAGGTACGGGTGGTGCTCGTGGACGACCACCGGATGTTCCGCACCGGCGTGCGTGCCGAGATCGGCCGGACCGCCGAGACCGGGGTCGAGGTGGTCGGCGAGGCCGCGGACGTCGACCAGGCGGTATCGGTCATCAACGCGACCCGGCCCGAGGTGGTCCTCCTCGACGTCCACCTGCCGGGCGGCGGTGGAGTCGAGGTGCTGCGCCGGTGTGCGGCCCTGATGGGGGATCCCGCACGGCCCGTCCGCTTCCTGGCGCTGTCCGTGTCGGACGCGGCGGAGGACGTGATCGGTGTGATCCGTGGTGGTGCCCGCGGCTATGTCACCAAAACGATCACCGGCACCGACCTGGTCGGCTCGGTCTTCCGCGTCCAGGAGGGCGACGCCGTCTTCTCCCCGCGGCTGGCCGGGTTCGTCCTGGACGCCTTCGCCTCCACCGACGCCCCGCCGGTGGACGAGGACCTGGACCGTCTCACCCAGCGCGAACGTGAGGTGCTGCGCCTGATCGCCCGGGGTTACGCGTACAAGGAGATCGCCAAGCAGCTGTTCATCTCGGTCAAGACGGTCGAGTCCCATGTCTCGGCGGTCCTGCGCAAGCTCCAGTTGTCCAACCGGCATGAGCTGACCCGCTGGGCGACCGCCCGCCGGCTGGTCTGACCCCTGCGGCACCGCTCCCGCATCCCCTTCGTCCCCGCCCTCACCGCGCCCCTCACCACAGCCCTGGTGGCCCCGACGCTCACGCCACCCGGGCCGCTCCCGCGAACGGCATCTGGTCGACCGGTGCCAGGCGGACCGGGGCCGACGGGTTGGGGGCGTGGATCATCTGCCCGCCGCCCACGTAGATGCCGACGTGGCTGATCCCGGAGTAGAAGAACACCAGGTCGCCCGGCTGGAGTTCGGAGCGGGACACCCGCCGGCCCGCGTCGATCTGGGCGTAGGTGGTGCGGGGCAGGGAGACGCCGGCCGAGCGGTAGGCGGCCTGGACCAGCCCCGAGCAGTCGAAGGCGTTCGGGCCGGTCGCGCCCCACACATAGGGGCTGCCGAGCTTGCCGTAGGCGTAGGCGACGGCCGCCGCCGCGCGTGCGGTGGTGGCCGGTGAGTTCCCGGCCCGCACCGGGTCCCGCGGGCCCGCGGCCGACCGGGAGACGTGCCGGCCCGTGGCGTCGGCGCCGGTGACCTCGCTCATCTGCCGGGGCGTCAGTCGCGCGAGCAGGCGCCGTGCCTCGTCCAGCTTGCCGGTGACGGTCCTCTTCTGCAGGTTCAGCTCCGCCTGCCGTGAGCGCAGCGACCTCAGCTCGATGCGCGCCGCACCGCGCAGCCGCTCGATCTCCCGCAGCTGGTCGCGTACGCGGGAGACGGCGGCGGCCTGCCGGTGACCGGCCCGTTCCGCGAACGAGGCGCCGTCCAGGTACCGGTCGGGATCACTGGAGAGGGCCAGTTGCCAGGCCGGGTCGATGCCGCCGCCCCGGTACTGCGCCGCCGCGACCGAGCCCAGAGCGTCACGGGCCGAGCTGAGTTTCTGCTGTCTGCGGGCGGCCTGGTCCTGGAGCCCGGCGATCCGCCCCTGGGCGGCCTCGGCCCTCTCCTTCGCCCCGTTGTACTTCTCGGTGGCCGTCTCGGCCTCCCGGTACAGGCGGTCCACCTCGCCCTTCACCTGCCCGGGCGTCAGCTGGGGCTCGGCGTGGCCGGTCCCGTCGAAGCCCGTCGCGGTGGCCGCGCCGGCCAGGGCGAGTGTGGCGGCTGTGCGGGCCGTATGGCCACTGAGCGAGCGTTGCCGGGGCTTGCGGTGCGCTGCCACCTGGACCGTCACGTCCTTCCGTACGGCTCGTATGTCGAGCGGTCAGTGCGCCCGGCGGCGGTCCGCACAGGGGGGACGGGCCGCCGCCGGGTCCTTCTCGGCGCGGGTGGCCGACTGCCGCCCCGGTCCGGGCGGGTGGGGAGCCGGTCACCTGAGGGAGGACGCTAGGCCGAACGGTGACGAGCCGGTAACGCACTGTACGGAACTGTTCTGGACGGGCCGGGATGTGACCACATGTGATCGCGTCGCCCGGCCGGAGTCGTTCCCTTGACGTTGCGTGATGATCAAAGCGTGGGGATCGGGACTGGCGGGGATGCTGGGGTGCTATGGCTCGCATATATGCGACACCCGCCGGCGACCTCCGGCCCCGTCACGGGCCCTGGGGTGGGGCCGGTGACGGAAGGCCGGGACACCCCTGGTTAGGCTCCGGCCCCATGGACGTACTCATCCATCTCTTCGTCGGCCTGCACATCGTCGGTATCGCCGCGCTGCTCGGCGGTTTCCTCACCCAGATGAAGGCGATGGGCCGGGGCACGGCCCGGTTCGTGCCCGCAATGCTGCACGGCGCGCTGACCATGCTGGTCACGGGCGTGGCGCTGGTCGGCCTCAACCAGGCCGACGACCACCACGTCAACACCCTGAAGATCGGCGTGAAGCTGGCCCTGCTGATCGTGATCCTCGGGCTGGTCTACGTAAAGCGCGACGAGGAGCGGATCGACAAGGGCCAGTTCGCGCTGGTCGGCCTGCTGACCACGGCGAACATCTTCATCGCCGTCCTCTGGACCTGATCGCCGGCCCAGAAGGTCGCCCACGCCGGCCCAGAGGGTCAGTCCACGCGGGGCCGGCAGGCCGGCCGACTCAGGGCCGGTAGGGCTGACCCGCCGGCCCCGCAGGTCAGACCGGCCGCACCACGCTGTGGACGGCCGACTCACCGGCGGAGGAGATCGGCTCCTCACGGACGTACGCGCCCGGCCTGGGCGCGTGGATCATCATGCCGTCGCCCGTGCAGAGCCCGACGTGGCGGCGGTCGTCGTGGAAGAAGACGAGGTCGCCGGGGCGGGCGTCGGCCGGCGGCACCGTGGTGCCGGCGGCGGCCTGGTCGCGGGCGGTACGCGGCAGGGTGACGCCGGCGGACTTCCAGGCGGCCTGGGTCAGGCCCGAGCAGTCGTAGGAGCCGGGGCCGGCGGCACCCCACACGCAGGGCTTGCCGAGCTGGGCCCGGGCGAAGGCGACGGCCTTCCCGGCCTTGGCCGCATCCGTGCCGGACGGCGCGGAGCCCTGGGCGGTCCGGCGCGCCAGCAGCACGCGCGCGTGGGCGAGCTTTCGCTGCACGGCGGCCTTCACGGCCTTGGGGTCCCTCCCAGCCCCCGCGGTGACCTCCGGCAGGCTGTCCGCGGGCGGTACGGCGGAGTCCGCGGGCGGTACGACGACTGCGGCCCGGCCCGGCACCATGGCCTCGCCCGGCGGTACGAGGGCCACGCCCCGAACCGGCATGACGGCGTCCCCAGCCGGTGCCGCCGGTGCGAGCGTCGTGACGTCTCCCCCGGGGGCCGGCGCCACGCCGCCCCCGCTCCGTCCGGGTGTTACGGCGGCCCGGCCCTCCGCCGGTGTCGCGGCGCCCGCTCTCCCGGTGGGTGCCACGGCGTCCCCGCCCCGCTCGGGCGGGAGGGTGGCCGCGTTCGCGGCGGGGACGGGGCCGCGGGGGGCGGGGACGGCGCGGGCCCGGGCCGCGCGTCGGGCGACCTCGTCACGGAGTCGCTGGAGGCTGTCGGCCTGCCGCCGTGGAGCGCGGGCCGGTTCCTCGGCCGTTCCGGCCGTCCCGGTCGCGGACTCCGCCCGGCGGTAGAGGTCGTCGATCTTCCGCTCGACCTCCTCCGGGCTCGGCCTGCCGTGACCGGCCTCGGCACCGGCCTCCGCGGTCTGGGAGAGCACGGCCAGGGAGGTGAGGGCGGCGGTGGCGAGAGCGGGGGTGCGGATGCCCGCTCCGGGGGTTCCGCCGGGGCGCGGCTTGCGGTGCGACGCCAAGGGAGGCGACTCCTTCCTAGCTGCCGCCTACCGGGTTAGCTGTCGGGTTCGGGCGGACGGAAGGGTTGCCCTACGGCGTCGTCCCGGGCGGGAGTCGGCCGATTCACCCCAGGATTCGGTGGGTCCCCGGCTCCGGGCGCCGCTCAGGGGGCACGCCGGACTCGGCGGAGGCCGCGCGGCCCGGCGACGTTCGCCGGAGGGGGGTCGTGCGGCCTGACGGCAACCTAGCCAACTCGTGTGTCTTCTGTGAAGGTTGGTGCGCAGTATGTCCGATACATTTCCGTGACCTCGGGAAGGTTTCACGCACGCGTGACCAGGTGCTTCCGGTGCGTGAGGGTCGTGGGGGACCTGTGCGGCGAAGATCGTCCTTCGGGACGGTGACCGGTTGTCGGTGGGGCGCCCTAGACTCGGAGAGCGATGAGCAGCCTCTTTGACGACAGCTTCCTGGCGGACCTCCAGCCCCCGCGTGGGCACGACGAGGAGCTCCCGCCGCCGCCCGAGCACGACCACGCTCCGGAGCCGCTTCCGGACGATCTGTTCGGCGGGAAGTTCGACGTGCCGCCGGACCGGGACTCCCACTACCGCGACGGCGCCCCGCGCCCCGTGATCGACGCGGCGGCACTCCTGGAGGGGCTGAACGAGAACCAGCGCGCCGCGGTCGTGCACGCCGGCTCGCCGCTGCTGATCGTCGCCGGCGCCGGCTCCGGCAAGACCCGTGTGCTCACCCACCGCATCGCCCACCTGCTCGCCGAGCGGAGCGTCCACCCGGGTCAGATCCTCGCGATCACCTTCACCAACAAGGCCGCCGGCGAGATGAAGGAGCGCGTCGAGCAGCTCGTCGGCCCACGCGCCAACGCGATGTGGGTGATGACCTTCCACAGCGCCTGCGTGCGCATCCTCCGCCGCGAGTCCAAGAAGCTCGGTTTCACCTCGTCGTTCTCGATCTACGACGCGGCCGACAGCAAGCGCCTGATGGCCCTGGTCTGCCGGGATCTCGACCTCGACCCCAAGCGCTACCCGCCCAAGTCCTTCAGCGCCAAGATCAGCAACCTCAAGAACGAGCTGATCGACGAGGAGGACTTCGCCGCCCAGGCCACCGACGGCTTCGAGAAGACCCTCGCCCAGGCGTACGCGCTCTACCAGTCGCGGCTGCGCGAGGCCAACGCCCTCGACTTCGACGACCTGATCATGACGACGGTCCACCTGCTGCGCGCCTTCCCGGACGTCGCCGACCACTACCGCCGCCGCTTCCGGCACGTCCTGGTCGACGAGTACCAGGACACCAACCACGCCCAGTACGCCCTGGTGCGCGAGCTGGTGGGGACGGGCGAGCGTGCCGCCGAGGACGTCGACGTACCGCCCGGTGAGGGCGACCTGCCGCCCGCCGAGCTGTGTGTCGTGGGTGACGCCGACCAGTCGATCTACGCCTTCCGGGGCGCGACGATCCGCAACATCCTCCAGTTCGAGGAGGACTACCCGAACGCGACGACGATCCTGCTGGAGCAGAACTACCGCTCCACGCAGACGATCCTTTCCGCCGCGAACGCGGTCATCGAGCGCAACGAGTCCCGCCGCCCGAAGAACCTGTGGACCAACGCCGGCCACGGCGCCCGCATCACCGGTTACGTCGCCGACACCGAGCACGACGAGGCCCAGTTCGTCGCGGACGAGATAGACCGGCTCACCGACGCGGGCGAGGCACGCGCCGGGGACGTCGCCGTCTTCTACCGCACCAACGCCCAGTCCCGTGTCTTCGAAGAGGTCTTCATCCGTGTCGGCCTGCCGTACAAGGTGGTCGGCGGCGTCCGCTTCTACGAGCGCAAGGAGGTCCGGGACGTCCTGGCCTACCTGCGCGTTCTCGCCAACCCCGAGGACTCGGTGCCGCTGCGCCGCATTCTCAACGTGCCCAAGCGGGGCATCGGCGACCGCGCGGAGGCCATGGTCGACGCCCTCGCCCAGCGGGAGAAGATCAGCTTCCCGCAGGCCCTGAAGCGGGTCGACGAGGCGTACGGCATGGCCGCGCGGTCGACGAACGCCGTGAAGCGGTTCAACACGCTGATGGAGGACCTGCGCACGATCGTCGAATCCGGCGCCGGCCCCGCGACCGTCCTCGAAGCCGTGCTCGAACGCACCGGGTACCTGGCCGAGTTGCAGGCCTCCACCGACCCGCAGGACGAGACCCGCATCGAGAACCTCCAGGAACTCGCGGCCGTGGCGCTCGAGTTCGAACAGGAGCGCGGCGAAGGGGAGGCCGGCACGCTCGCCGACTTCCTGGAACAGGTCGCCCTGGTCGCCGACTCCGACCAGATCCCCGACGAGGAGGGCGGCGACGGCGTCATCACGCTGATGACGCTGCACACCGCCAAGGGCCTGGAGTTCCCGGTCGTGTTCCTGACCGGCATGGAGGACGGCGTCTTCCCGCACATGCGCGCCCTCGGCGAGGCCAAGGAGCTGGAGGAGGAGCGGCGCCTGGCCTACGTCGGCATCACCCGCGCCCGGGAGCGGCTGTACCTCACGCGGTCGGCGTTGCGCAGCGCCTGGGGCCAGCCGTCGTACAACCCGCCCTCCCGCTTCCTGGAGGAGATCCCGGCCGTCCACCTGGAGTGGAAGCGGACGGGGGCCGCGGCGCCGGTGTCGTCCGGACCGGTGTCCGGGATCGCGTCCTCGCTGTCCTCGTCCCGTTCGCGCTCCTCGGCATCGGGCGCGTCGGGGTTCGCCACGCGGCGCACGGCCGAGAAGCCGGTGGTCGCGCTGGCCGTCGGCGACCGGGTCACCCACGACCAGTTCGGGCTGGGCACGGTCGTCGGGGTGAAGGGCACGGGTGGGAACGCGGAGGCCACGGTCGACTTCGGGGACACCAAGCCGAAGCGGCTGCTGCTGCGGTACGCGCCGGTGGAGAAGCTGTAGTGCGAAAGGGCCCCCGCCGGGCGGCGGGGGCCTGCCGGTCCCTACGTCGGATCGAGTCCGTGACTACGCAGCCACGGCAACGGGTCTATGGCCGCCCCGCCCGCCGGGCGCACCTCGAAGTGCAGGTGCGGGCCCGTGGAGTTGCCGGAGTTGCCGGAGTAGGCGATCGGCTGGCCTGCCTTGACGGTCGTACCGGAGGCGACGCGGTAGCTGGACAGGTGGCAGTACCAGGTCTGCGTGCCGTCCTTCGACGTCAGGATCAGCATGTTGCCGTAGGCGCTGTTCCACTGGGTGGTGACCGTGCCGTCGGTGGCGGCCATCACCGTGGTGCCGTAGGAGACCGGGAAGTCGATGCCGGTGTGCACCGACATCCAGTTGACGCCCGCCTGGCCGAAGTACGCGCTGAGTCCGCGCTGTGCGACCGGCAGCACGAACTTGGGGCGCAGCCGTTCCTTGAGCGCGGCCTCCGCCGCGGCCTTCTTCTTCTCCAGCGCCTGCTGCGCCACGAGGTCGATCCGCTCCTGGGTGCGGCTCGCGCGGTCGGCGAAGTCGTGGGCGCCGTCGGAGAGCGTCCTGAGCTGGGTGTCCAGCTTGCTGTTGGCGATCGACGGCTTGACCACCTGCACGTCCGGGGCGGAGGCGGTGGTGTCCTCCGAGCTGTCGCCGAGCGCGCCGACCGAGGCCGCGGCGACTCCGGCGACCCCCATCACGCAGGCCGAGGGCACGGCGACGGTCAGCAGCGCGGAGCGCTTCGCGGGCGTACGGCGCCGGGAGCGCGCCGCGCCGCGTGAGCCGGCGCGCGTCTCCGGTGCCGAGCCGGTGTCCTCCTGGCCGTCCAGCAGGCCGGTCACTGCGGGCAGTTCGCCGGTGGAGTCCGGCTCGTCCCCGTCGGAAGGCTGTTCGTCGTAGGCGGTGTCCTCGTACGGCACCCGCTCGAAGGCCGCGGCCCGCGGCTCGCCGGCCGCCTCGAACGTCGCCGTGGCCTGCTGGTCGAAGGGCTCGCCACCCTGCTCGGATTCCGCCGTCCCGGCCTGCTGCCCGGCGGAGTTCCACTGCGTGGCGTCGTACGCGCCCGTGTCGAAGGTCTGGGTGCCCCACTCCCACTGCTGGGCGGGGTCGGCTGCGCCGGGCCGGTCGGTCGGGAGCCATGCGCCCGTGTCCCACTGGCCGCTGACGTCGTTGCCGGTGGCCTGCGCGGGGACCGTCCAGGCGGTGGTGTCGTAGACGCCGGAGTCGTAACCGGCTTGGTGCTGGGCCGCGTACGGGTCGTAGTCGGCGGGCTGGCCGCTGCTCTGCTGCCACTGGGCCGTGTCGTACGCGCCGGTGGTGTGCTCACTGCCCGGAAAACTGCCGAAGAGCGGGTCGGTGGCGAAGGCCGTGGTGCCCGTGGAGCCACTCGTGAAACCGGTGGCGTCATAGCCGCCGTACGTGGTGAGGTCGTCGTAGGGGCCTTCCTGTGCCCCGTACGGCGCGTAGTGCGCGGTGGAGGCGTCGGAAGCCGGGGCCGGGGTGGTCATGGTCCCCGACGGGTGACGATCGTTCACCAACTTCTCTTTCGCCTCGACAACAGGGGCTGCCAGAGCAGTGCGGCGACTGTACCCGGCGGTACGCGGGCACGACAATCTTCGGCTTGTTTCCCGTGGGCCTGAAACGGGCATTCGGATGTGTTTCGGGGGGTGCGGAACGCGAGCTTGGCCTTGCGTTCGAAGACTGTTCGATGTCGGGTGACTCCGAGTCAGCTACAAGAGACGGACCGTTTCCCGGTCGGAACCGCCTCAGGCCACGGTCAGGCCCTCGCCGACCCGCTCCCCGGGGTGCGGAGCGTCGAGGACCTCGCGTATCCCGGCGGCCACGGCGGGGTGCACGGGCAGGGCGAGATGGCCGATGCCGGTCACCCGGACGTTGCGCGCGTCCAGATCGGAGCGCTCCAGGCAGGCCGTCTCCAGCGGGTCCATCATGGAGTCGAGGTCGCTCCAGAAGCTCACGAAGCGCGTACGGCAGCCGGGCGCGGGCCGGGCCAGCTCCTTGATCACCGGCGATCCGGGCCGCATCTGCCGCACGATCGGATGGGCGTCGGCCAGCGGTGCCACCCTGGTCCCGGAGTGCGGTGTACCGAGCGTCACCAGCGTCCGTACGCGCAGGTCACCGCTCAGGCACTGGACGTAGTAGCGGGCGATCAGGCCGCCGAGGCTGTGTCCCACGATGTCGACCCGGGCGCTGCCGGTGCGCTCGCAGATCTCCTCGATGTGGCGGCCGAGGAGGTCGGCCGCGGCCCTTATGTCACAGGTCAGCGGGGAGTAGTTCAGCGACTCGACACGCTGCCTGCCGTGCTGGGCGAGGGTGCGGCGCAGCAGGACGAACACCGAGCGGTTGTCGATGAAGCCGTGCAGCAGCACGACCGGCGTGCCCGGATGGGCCGGCAGCTGGGCGGCGCCCTTCGCCGCGGCCAGGGCCGCCGAGCGGCGCTCCTGGGCGAGGCCCGTCGGATACAGCAGGAGATGCCCGGCGAGGATCGCCGCCTCGAGGGCGGTCGCCTTGAGCAGCGCCATGGACAGTCCGGTCAGTCTGCCGGGCCACAGGCGGCGGCAGACCGGGAGGAAGAGTGGCAGTACCCCGGTGACCTTCATGGCCGACCTCCTGTCGGCACGCCGGGAGACGGCTCGATCCCCCGTGTGCCCTCATGTCCCACCATGTGATTTCCCCCTCCCTGCGCGCCGTGAAACCGCGGGTTGCGGGATGCTGGGGATAACGTTCGTTCACTTCGCGACAGTGGCGGGACGCGCCAAAAGTGCGGTACTTGTCGGTAGGGACGGAAGCGATCGCTTCCGTGGTCGCTTGATGGAGGCAGTGATGGGTGTGGCAGCCGGTCCGATCCGCGTGGTCGTCGCCAAGCCGGGGCTCGACGGCCACGATCGTGGGGCCAAGGTCATCGCGCGCGCGTTGCGCGACGCCGGCATGGAGGTCATCTACACCGGGCTTCACCAGACCCCGGAACAGATCGTCGACACGGCCATCCAGGAGGACGCCGACGCGATCGGCCTCTCCATCCTGTCCGGCGCACACAACACGCTGTTCGCCGCGGTCATCGACCTGCTCAGGGAGCGGGACGCGGCGGACATCCTCGTCTTCGGGGGCGGCATCATCCCGGAGGAGGACATCGCGCCGCTGAAGGAGAAGGGCGTCGCCGCGATCTTCACGCCGGGCGCCACCATGACGTCGATCGTGGAGTGGGTGCGGGAGAACGCCGGTCAGCCGGCCGCGTCCGGCGGCTGAGGGGCTTCCCGCGACGGCGGAGGAACTGCCCGCGGCGGTGGGACGGGTGCGGGTGGTGGTGCCGGTGTCTGTGGTGGCCGAACGGTTGCCGGTAGTGGTCGAGCCGGGGCGCCGGTGCGCGGCGGTGTCAGCTCCTGTGCCATCACCGCCCGTAGCCGCAGCGTCGTGACCAGGCGCTGGAACGCCTCCGCCCAGTACCCGCCGGCCCCCGGCGCGGAGTCCTCCCGCTCGTCGGGTACCGCCAGCAGCGCCTCCAGCCGAGCGGTCTTCGCCGGGTCCAGGCAGCGCTCCGCCAGCCCCATCACCCCGCTGAAGCTCCACGGGTAACTGCCCGCGTCCCGCGCGATGTTCAGGGCGTCCACCACCGCCCGGCCCAGCGGGGCGGCCCAGGGGACGGCGCACACCCCGAGCAGCTGGAACGCCTCCGACAAGCCGTGCGTCGCGATGAACCCGGCCACCCACGCGGCCCGCTCCGCCGGGGCCAGCGCTGCCAGCAGCTTCGCCCGTTCCGCCAGGGACACCGCGCCCGGGCCGCCCGCCTCCGGCGCCGACGGCGAGCCGAGCAGCGCCCGGGACCACGCGGCGTCCCGCTGCCGTACCGCCGCCCGGCACCAGGCCGCGTGCAGCTCGCCCTGCCAGCCGTCCGCGACCGGCAGCGCCACGATGTCCTGGGTCGTCCGCCCGCCGAACCGCCCGGTCCAGGTGCCGAGCGGGGCGGCTTCCACCACCTGCCCCAGCCACCACGATCGCTCCCCTCTGCCCGAGGGCGGTGTGGCCACCACACCGTCGCGTCGCATGCCGGAGTCGCACTCGGGCGGCGGCTCCACCACGATCACGGGCGAGTTCCCCGTACGGTCCAGGGCCACACATGCCGCGGCCCGTACGGCCATCCGCGCGGCGAGGGCGGAACCCGGCAGCGCCGACAGCAGGTCCGCCGCGGTCGCCCGGACATTGCGGCTGCGGTCGCCCAGCGCCTGCTCCAGGAACGGCTCGTCCGCGTCCGACAGGCCGGTACGCAGCGAGTCGAGGAACATCAGCCGGTCTTCCGCCCGCTCCGTCGCCCACGTCGACGCCAGCAGGTCGCGCCCGAGCGCCGGGGTACGGGCGCGCAGGGCGCCCAGCAGCGCCACGCGCTCGGCGAACAGTCCTTCCGACCACAGCCGGCGCACCGCCTCGGCGTCCTCGGGGCCGGGCAGGGTGGCGCCGCCGCCCGGGGCCGCGCGCAGGGCGAAGCGCCAGTCCGGGTTCAGCCGGGCCAGCCACAGGGCGCGCGGTCCCGCGAACGCCAGCACAGCCGGCCGCAGGTCCGTACGGCCGCGGGCCGCGTCCAGCAGCGCGGGCAGCGTCTGCGGGGGTGCCGCGTACCCGTGCGCGTTGGCCGTCGCGAGCCACTGCGGGAGCAGCTCCATGAGGTCCGGGGAGCTGCCCCGCCGGCCGCCGGCGCCGGCGGAACGGTCGGCGAGCAGCGTGGTGAGCCGGTGCGCCGCCGCCGTGGGCAGGGCGGGCCGCGGGTCCGCGGGAGCTCGCTCCGGCCGCCGTGCCGCCCGCGCGGGCCGTAGCCCGGCCCGCCGCCGTACGGTCGCCACGGCGGCCGC
Organism: Streptomyces sp. NPDC014991; assembly: GCF_043080665.1. NCBI lineage: Bacteria > Bacillati > Actinomycetota > Actinomycetes > Kitasatosporales > Streptomycetaceae > Streptomyces > Streptomyces sp. NPDC014991. The sequence goes on along the minus strand of NZ_JBIBVY010000016.1, from coordinate 119,068 downwards.
GTCCAGAAGCGCGACCGGCGCGGCGCGCCCGGGCGCGCCGTACGCCGGTGCGCGCCGGTCGGTGCCGAGGAGCGCGGCGGTCACCAGGTCCTCCCAGGAGCCGCCGGGACCTGCGGGCGCCATGCGGTCCGACGCGGCGCCGACCGACCCCGTGCCGCTGCCCGGCCCGGCGCCGCCCGCCGGGGTCCCGTGACCGTCCGGTGTCCCGCCGGCGGCCGGTGTCCCGTTGCCGCCCGGCGCCGCGCTCACGCCCGGCGTCGGGCTGTCGGCCGGTGCCGCGTCGTCGGACGGTGTGCGGGTGCCGGCCCCGGACCCCCCGTGGCCCGGGTTCCCGTTGCCGGCCGTGTCCCCGCTGTCGGCCGGTGTCGCGTCGTCGCCCGGGGCATCACTGCCGTCCCGGGTCCCGCTGCTGTCCCGGCTGTCCGGTGTCTGCGTGCGGGCCGGTGTCCCCTCGTCGGCCGGGGTGTCCTTGCCGGGTGGTGTTCCGTTCATCGTGTTTCCCTTCCGTTCGCCTGGCGGGGTGTCCCTGGGGGCTCTGCGCGCACGGTCAGCACAGGGGCACCGCGTCGCCCGTTCCCTCCGGCCAGGCGGTGAGCGGGGTGAAGCCGCGGTGGCCGGACTCGCCGAAGACCGTGACGGGGGCGCCGCCAGAGAGGGCGACCAGCCGCCACAGGCCGGCACGGGAAAGGGCGGCCCGGGTCAGTGGCAGGGCCGTGTCCGTGTCGGCGTCGGCCAGCTGCCACTGGTCGCCGTCCGGGACCGGTATCACCCGGCCCAACGTCACCGGGACCGACTCCAGCCAGGGGTCGTCGCACAGGGCCTCGCCGTACCGGGCCGCCGCCTCCGTGGCGGTCACGCCCGGCGGGCGGAACGCGGCCGGGGCCGGGGCGGCGAACCGTTCGCCCAGGGCGGCCCGGGACCGGCCGGCGCCCGGATAGGCGGACAGGTCCGCGTCCAGGGCCAGTCCGACCGGCAGCGCCGTCTCCGGCGCTCGTCCGCCCGCGCCGTAGGACAACAGCAGCCGGGTGTGGCCGGACCCGGCGCCGTACAGCCATATCCGGCGGGTCGTCAGTTTGGCGTCCGCCGTGTCGTACTGGGCGAGGACCAGCCAGCGGTCACGCACCGGCGGGCCGTCCGGCGTGGCGGGCAGGCCGAGCCGGGAGCGGACCGTGGCCGCGAGGACGTCCGGCAGTGTGTCGCGGCGCAACCAGCCCTGGTCGAGGAGGTGCAGCAGCGCGCACTCCTCCAGCAGCCGGGCGGGCCAGCCCGCACCCGAGGCCGGTATCGCCCCCAGTTCCCGCACCCGGGCGGCCAGCCCGGGGGCCTGTGCGTCGACCATGCGGGCCGCCGTCTCGTCCCACAGCCCGTACCCCGCCTGTTCGGCCGCCGCCAGGCCGCCACGCAGCAGATCCGTCAGGCGCTGTTCCAGTTCCGTCGCGCCCGCCGTGACCCGCTCGGCCCGGCGCTCGGCCCGCCTCCGGGCCCCCTCCGGAGCGGCGGCACGGGCCGGCGAACCATCGTCGGCCTGTGCCGCTCTCGGCGCCTCGCGTCCGCGCCGGCCCGCGAGCCACTGCTCTGCCCAGTCCGGCGGCTGCGCGGACCCCGGCACCGCGTCGTCACCGCCCGCCCAGAGCAGCAGCAGGCCGAGCGCGTGCTTGCACGGGAACTTACGGCTCGGACAACTGCACCTGTACGCCGGCCCGGCCACGTCCGCCAGGTCCACCACCGTCTGGTACGGCCTGCTGCCGCTGCCCTTGCACAGCCCCCACACCGACCCCTTCCCGCTCCCCGCCCCGGACCACGGCCCGGCCACGCCGAGTCTGCTCCCCGCCTTGCGTGACGCGGCGTCAGGCGCCAGTGCCAGCACCTGATCCGCGGTCCAGCGCACCCCCTGCTCAGTCATGCCACCGACGGTAGGTCCCACCACTGACAATCGCCCCGGCGAGTGCATTCGTGCAGGTCACAGCGATTGTCAGTGGCGTGGTGCACGGTGGGTGGCAGATCCGAAACGGCCGAGCTGGAGGGGGCCTCAGCCATGTCTGTGTCCGTGGAGTCCGTGGAACCGACGACCGCCGCATCCGACCGCGACGAGTCCGGGCAGGTGCTGCGCCCGCACGCCGAGCAGGCCTTCGCGGCCGAACTCGCCGCGCTCGCCGAGCAGGACGACCGCCCGCGCCCGGCCCGCTGGAAGCTGTCGCCGTGGGCGGTGGCGACGTACCTGCTCGGCGGCACACTGCCGGACGGCACGGTGATCACACCCAAGTACGTGGGGCCGCGCCGGATCGTCGAGGTCGCCGTCACCACGCTCGCCACCGACCGCGCCCTGCTCCTGCTCGGTGTGCCCGGCACCGCCAAGACCTGGGTGTCGGAACATCTGGCCGCCGCCGTCAGCGGAGACTCGACGCTGCTGGTGCAGGGCACGGCCGGGACCCCGGAAGAGGCGATCCGCTACGGCTGGAACTACGCGCGGCTCCTCGCGCACGGCCCCAGCCGGGACGCCCTGGTCCCCAGCCCCGTCATGCGCGCCATGGCGGAGGGCATGACCGCCCGCGTGGAGGAGCTGACCCGCATCCCGGCCGATGTGCAGGACACGCTGATCACCATCCTGTCGGAGAAGACCCTGCCCGTCCCCGAGCTGGGCGAGGAGGTCCAGGCGGTCCGCGGCTTCAACCTCATCGCCACCGCCAACGACCGTGACCGCGGCGTCAACGACCTCTCCAGCGCGCTGCGCCGCCGCTTCAACACCGTGGTGCTGCCGCTGCCGGAGAGCGCCGACGCCGAGGTCGACATCGTCACCCGCCGGGTGGAACAGCTCGGCCGCTCCCTGGAGCTGCCGGCCGCGCCCGACGGCATCGAGGAGATCCGGCGTGTCGTGACCGTCTTCCGCGAGCTGCGCGACGGCGTCACCGCCGACGGCCGCACCAAGCTGAAGTCACCCAGCGGCACGCTGTCCACGGCGGAGGCGATCTCCGTCGTCACCAACGGCCTCGCGCTCGCCACCCACTTCGGTGACGGTGTGCTGCGCCCGGGTGACATCGCCGCCGGCATCCTCGGTGCCGTCGTCCGCGACCCGGCGGCCGACCGGGTGATCTGGCAGGAGTACCTGGAGACAGTGGTCCGCGAGCGCGACGGCTGGACGGACTTCTACCGCGCCTGCCGGGAGGTGAGCGCATGACCGGCACCGGCGCGGGCACGGCGTACGACTCCGGGCCCCTGCTGCTCGGCGTACGGCACCACGGGCCCGGCTCCGCGCGCGCGGTGCGGGCCGCGCTGGACGCCGCCCGGCCCGGCGTCGTGCTGATCGAGGGCCCTCCCGAGGCCGACGCGCTGATCGCACTGGCCGCCGACCCGGGGCTGCGACCCCCGGTCGCCCTGCTCGCCCACGCCGTGGACGAACCCGGCCGCTCGGCCTTCTGGCCGTTCGCCGAGTTCAGTCCCGAGTGGGTGGCCATCCGCTGGGCCGTCGAACACGGTGTCCCGGCCCGCTTCGTCGATCTGCCCGCCACGCACACGCTCGCGTGGCAGGACACCGGTCGAAGCGAGACGGACGTGGGCGGCGAGAGGGATGCGGAGGGCGGGCAGGACGGTCCCGCGTCCGCCTCCGCCGCCGGGGACGGCGCTCCCGTGTCCGTTCCCGCGTCCGCTCTCGCCGCCGACGGCGACCTGCTCCGCGTCGACCCCCTCGCCGTGCTCGCGGAGTCCGCCGGGTACGACGATCCGGAACGCTGGTGGGAGGACGTCGTCGAGCACCGGGGGCCGGGCGGCCGGGACCCCTTCGCGCCGTTCGCCGCGGTGGCGGAGGCCATGGGCGTGCTGCGCGAGCGCTACGGCGCCGGTGGGCGCCCCAGGGACCTCGTGCGCGAGGCGCACATGCGGCTGCGGCTGCGCGACGCCCGCAAGGAGGCGGGGGACGCCGTGGCCGTCGTGTGCGGAGCCTGGCACGTGCCCGCGCTGCGCGAGAAGACCACCGTCACCGCCGACCGGGCGCTGCTCAAGGGGCTGCCCAAGGTGAGGACGGACCTGACCTGGGTGCCGTGGACGCACCGCCGGCTGGCCCGGGCCGGCGGCTACGGCGCGGGCGTCGAATCGCCCGGCTGGTACGCGCATCTGTTCCACGCCGCCGACCGGCCGGTCGAGCGCTGGCTGACCAAGGTGGCGGGGTTGCTGCGCGAGGAGGACCGGATCGTCTCCTCCGCGCACGTCATCGAGGCCGTGCGGCTCGCGGAGACCCTGGCGGTGCTGCGGGGGCGCCCGCTGCCCGGCCTGGGGGAGACCACCGACGCGGTCCGCGCGGTGCTGTGCGAGGGCTCGGACGTGCCGCTGTCCCTGGTGTACGACCGGTTGGTGGTCGGGGACGTCCTGGGCGAGGTGCCCGAGTCGGCGCCCGCGGTGCCGCTCCAGCGCGACCTCGCCGGGCAGCAGCGCGCGTTGCGGCTCAAGCCCGAGGCGGCGGAGCGCGAGCTGGAGCTGGACCTGCGCGGGGACACCGACGCGGGCCGCAGCAGGCTGCTGCACCGGTTGCGGCTGCTCGGCGTCGGCTGGGGCGAGCCGGCCCGGTCCCGGGGGAGTACGGGCACCTTCCGGGAAACCTGGCGGCTGCGCTGGGAGCCCGAGCTGTCGGTGCGGGTCGCCGAGGCGGGCGTGTGGGGGACGACCGTACTCGCCGCGGCGCGGGCCAGGGCCGAGGCCGACGCGACCGCCGCGCGTGCCCTCGCCGACGTCACCGCGCTCGCCGAGCAGTGCCTGCTGGCCGGCCTGCCGGACGCGCTGCCCGTGGTCATGCGGGTACTGGCCGACCGGGCCGCCCTCGACACGGACGTGGGTCACCTCGCCCAGGCCCTGCCCGCCCTGGTCCGGGCCCTGCGCTACGGCGACGTACGCGGCACCGACACCGGTGCGCTGGCCGAGGTCGCGGCGGCCCTCGCCGAGCGCGTCTTCGTCGGCCTGCCACCGGCCTGTGCCGCGCTGGACGCGGACGCGGCGGAGGAGATGCGCGGCCACGTGGACGCCGTCCACACCGCGGTGGCACTCCTGGCGGAGAGCCTGACGGCCCCGGACACCCCGGCCCCCGCGGGCGACGGGGCCCGCGGGAACCCCGCGGGGCGGCGCAGCGCCGGGAGCGACCGAGACGGTGGCGATCGCGGAAGCCCCGGGGATCAGCAGAACCCCGACGGCCAGGAGGACAGCGGGGGCGCGGGTGGCCGGGAGAAGCCCGGGGGGCAGTGGAGTGCCGGGGGGCAGAGGGACAAGGGCGGTGGTCCCGGGGATGCCGTGGGCCGGCGGAGCGGCGGCGGTCAGGGCGAGGGTGGGGGCGGTGGTGGTCGCGGGAACCCCGGGGAACGGCGGTGCGCCGGGGACCAGCTCGCCCCTGAGGGCGACGGTGCCCGTGGGAACCCCGGGCATCGCGGGAACACCGGGGACCAGCGGAACGGTGAAGGGCGGCTTGACGGTCACGCCGGGTTGCGTGGGCGTTGGCGGGCCGTGTTGCGGGCTCTGGCGTTGCGGGACACCGCGTCCGCTGTCATCCGGGGGCGGGCCGTGCGGCTGCTGCTGGACGACGGGGCGCTGCGGGCGGAGGAGGCGGCCCGGCTGATGGGGCTCGCGCTGTCGCCGGGCACGCCGCCCGCCGCTGCCGCCGCCTGGATCGAGGGGTTCGCCGGCGGCGGGGGCGGACTGCTGCTGGTGCACGACGAGCGGCTGCTCGGTCTGCTCGACACGTGGCTGACCGGGGTGCCGGCGGCGGCCTTCACGGACGTGCTGCCACTGCTGCGGCGCACGTTCGCGGCGTACGAGCCGGGGGTGCGCAGGACCCTCGGTGAGCTGGTCCGGCGCGGCCCCGGAAACCGGCGCGGCGGGACCGCCACCCGGACAGTCGCGGTGCCCGGCTTCGCCGCCGAACCGGACACCGGGCGTGCCGACGCCGTCCTGCCGGTGCTGCGACTGCTGCTCGGCCTGGACCCCGACAGTGACACGACGAACGACATCGGCCTCGCGGGAGTGGGCGCATGACGAACCGGACGACCGAACCGACGGCGACCGAGCCGCCCGACCCGGCGCGGGAGCGGTTGCGGCGCTGGCGGCTGGTGCTCGGCGGGGACCAGGCCGACGGCACCGGCTGCGCCCTGTCCGGCCGGGACGCGGCGATGGACGGCACCCTGGCCGCGCTCTACGGCAGGAGTGCCACCGCTCAGGCGGGCCGGGAGCGCTCGGCGGGGCTCGGCGCCTCGGCACCGTCCGTGGCGCGCTGGCTCGGGGACATCCGCACCTACTTCCCCTCCTCCGTCGTCCAGGTCATGCAGCGCGACGCCATCGACCGGCTCGGCCTCGCATCCCTGCTGCTGGAACCGGAGATGCTGGAGGCGGTGGAGGCCGACGTGCACCTGGTCGGCACGCTGCTCTCGCTGAACAAGGCGATGCCGGAGACCACCCGGGAGACGGCCCGCGCGGTCGTGCGCAAGGTGGTCGAGGACCTGGAGGGACGGCTCGCCACCCGCACCCGGGCCGCGGTCACCGGCGCCCTGGACCGCAGCGCCCGGGTCGCCCGCCCGCGTCACCACGACATCGACTGGAACCGCACCATCGCGGCCAACCTCAAGCACTACCTGCCCGAGTACCGCACGGTCGTACCGGAACGGCTCATCGGCTACGGGCGGGCCGCGCGGTCGGTGAAGAAGGAGGTCGTCCTGTGCATCGACCAGTCCGGGTCGATGGCGGCGTCCGTGGTCTACGCGTCCGTGTTCGGCGCGGTCCTCGCCTCCATGCGGTCGGTCGGCACCCGGCTGGTCGTCTTCGACACGGCGGTCGTCGACCTCACCGACCAGCTGGACGACCCCGTCGACGTGCTCTTCGGCACGCAGCTCGGCGGGGGTACGGACATCAACCGGGCGCTCGCCTACTGCCAGTCGCAGATCACCCGTCCGGCCGAGACCGTCGTCGTGCTGATCAGCGACCTCTTCGAGGGCGGCATCCGGGACGAGATGCTCAAGCGGGTCGCGGCGATGAAGGCGTCCGGGGTGCAGTTCGTGGCGCTGCTCGCCCTGTCGGACGAGGGGGCGCCCGCGTACGACCGTGAGCACGCGGCGGCGCTGGCCGCGCTCGGCGCGCCGGCCTTCGCCTGCACGCCCGACCTGTTCCCCGAGGTGATGGCGGCGGCGCTGGAGAAGCGCCCGCTGCCGATACCCGACACGCCGTGACTGCCCGACCCGGCGTGACTGCCCGACACGCCGGGACTGCCGGCCGAGGCTGCGCGCGGTCCGATGCCGGGCCGGGAGGGCTGGAACCGGCGGACACGGGTCGTCCGCAGCCCGGTGAGGCCTGGCGGATCGCCTGCCCGGCACCCGTGCCGGCCCGTGTTCGGCACCCCGTGCCAGGAAAACCGGCATCATGTGACAGGTATCACCGCTCAGGTGTGACCCGCGATTTAGGGGGCCCCCGTAAGCAGCGATAACCTGCGAGACGGACATGCCGCGCGCTCGGACACCGTGTGCGCTTCCCTAGTGACAGCGGACGTCACGTTGCCCTTCGCGGCACGCCCACGCATCCAACGAACCGCGAGATCACTGATAGGGACGGAAGCGCGTGGACCTGTTCGAGTACCAGGCGAGGGACCTCTTCGCCAAGCACGATGTACCGGTGCTGGCCGGTGAAGTCATCGACACGCCTGAGGCGGCGCGCGAGATCACCGAGCGGCTGGGCGGCAAGTCCGTCGTCAAGGCGCAGGTGAAGGTCGGTGGTCGTGGAAAGGCCGGCGGCGTCAAGCTGGCCGCCACCCCGGACGAGGCCGTCGCCCGCGCGACGGACATCCTCGGCATGGACATCAAGGGCCACACGGTCCACAAGGTCATGATCGCCGAGACCGCTCCGGAGATCGTCGAGGAGTACTACGTCTCCTTCCTCCTCGACCGTGCCAACCGCACCTTCCTCTCCATCGCCTCCGTCGAGGGCGGCATGGAGATCGAGGAAGTGGCGGCCACCCGTCCGGACGCCGTCGCCAAGATCGCGATCGACGCCATCGACGGTGTGGACGAGGCCAAGGCCCGCGAGATCGTCGAGGCCGCCAAGTTCCCGGCCGAGGTCGCGGACAAGGTCGCACACGTCCTGATCAAGCTGTGGGACACCTTCATCAAGTCGGACGCCCTCCTCGTCGAGGTCAACCCGCTCGCGAAGGTCGCCTCCGGTGACGTCATCGCCCTCGACGGCAAGGTGTCGCTGGACGAGAACGCCGAGTTCCGTCACCCCGAGTACGAAGAGCTCCACGACAAGGACGCCGCCAACCCGCTCGAGGCGGCCGCCAAGGCGAAGGGGCTGAACTACGTCAAGCTCGAGGGCGAGGTCGGCATCATCGGCAACGGCGCGGGTCTCGTCATGAGCACCCTGGACGTCGTCGCGTACGCCGGTGAGAAGCACGGCGGCGTCAAGCCCGCCAACTTCCTGGACATCGGTGGCGGCGCCTCCGCCCAGGTGATGGCGAACGGCCTGGAGATCATCCTGGGCGACCCGGACGTCAAGTCCGTCTTCGTGAACGTCTTCGGCGGCATCACCGCCTGTGACGAGGTCGCCAACGGCATCGTGCAGGCCCTGAAGCTCCTCGAGGACCGCGGCGAGAAGGTCGAGAAGCCGCTCGTCGTCCGCCTCGACGGCAACAACGCCGAGCTGGGCCGGAAGATCCTCACGGACGCCGACCACCCGCTGGTGCAGCGCGTCGACACCATGGACGGCGCGGCCGACAAGGCCGCCGAGCTGGCCGCCGCCAAGTAAGCACGAGGACGAGGACTCACACCACCATGGCTATCTGGCTCAACAAGGACAGCAAGGTCATCGTCCAGGGCATGACCGGTGCCACCGGCATGAAGCACACCAAGCTCATGCTCGGTGACGGCACGAACGTCGTGGGCGGCGTGAACCCGCGCAAGGCGGGTCAGACCGTGGACTTCGACGGCACCGAGGTACCCGTCTTCGGGACCGTCAAGGAAGCCGTCGAGAAGACCGGCGCCGACGTCTCCGTCATCTTCGTGCCGGAGAAGTTCACCAAGGACGCGGTCGTCGAGGCCATCGACGCCGAGATCCCGCTGGCCGTCGTCATCACCGAGGGCATCGCCGTGCACGACACGGCGTCCTTCTGGGCGTACGCCGGCAAGAAGGGCAACAAGACCCGGATCATCGGCCCGAACTGCCCCGGCATCATCACCCCGGGTCAGTCGAACGTCGGCATCATCCCGGGCGACATCACCAAGCCGGGCCGCATCGGCCTGGTGTCGAAGTCCGGCACGCTGACGTACCAGATGATGTACGAGCTGCGGGACATCGGCTTCTCGACCGCCGTCGGCATCGGTGGCGACCCGATCATCGGCACCACGCACATCGACGCGCTCGCCGCGTTCCAGGCCGACCCCGACACCGACCTGATCGTGATGATCGGTGAGATCGGCGGCGACGCCGAGGAGCGGGCGGCCGCGTTCATCGCGGAGAACGTGACCAAGCCGGTCGTCGGTTACGTCGCGGGCTTCACGGCGCCCGAGGGCAAGACCATGGGCCACGCGGGTGCCATCGTCTCCGGTTCCTCCGGCACCGCGCAGGCCAAGAAGGAGGCCCTCGAGTCCGCGGGCGTCAAGGTCGGCAAGACGCCGACCGAGACGGCCAAGCTGGCGCGGGAGATCCTCAGCGCCTGAGTCTCCCAGCCGCATGCCGGCAGGCCCGTTCCCGTTGTCGGGGCGGGCCTGCCGCCGTTCTCGCCCGCCGGCCGCGCGTCACGCCGGTCCGTCCCGCGTCACGCCGGCCGCGCGTCACGCCGGTCCGTCCCGCGTCACGCCGGCTGTCCGGCATCCCGCGGCCCGCACCGCTTCATGTCGGTCCGCCCCGCCTCCGCCGGCGCGCGTTCACCGTGGTTCCGGCACCAGCCTTTCCGGGCCGCTCGCCTCCGACCGGTGCAGCTTCGCCCGCAGCACCAGTTCGGTCCGGGACAGCGGGCCCATTCCCGCCGGTGGCGGGACTCCCTGGACCGCCTGTGCCGGGGCGACCGGTGCCTCGTACCGCGTCGGTGCCGTCCGCAGCGTGAGCGTCGTCGCCCCGATGATCGTCACCGTGAAGGCGATGGCCGCCCGGGTCCAGAACACGTTCCGGCGCTCGCTGCCGGTCCGTACGGTCGTCGGCCGGGGCGCGCGCAGCCGTTCGGTCGAGGCCAGTTCGAGCAGACGGCGGTGGAGTACGGCCGTGTCGGCCAGTTCCGGCAGCAGTGCGACCACCGCCTGGCGGGCGTGGGTCAGCCGCTTGGCGGCGGCCGGTGTGCTCGCCTCCGTCTCGGCCGCCGTCTCCGGCAGGTCGAGGCCGACGCCGTCGTAGAGGACGAGCGTGCGCCGGTACGTCGGCGGGAGCTTGAGCAGGGCGTGCAGCAGCGCGCGGTCGGCGGGGTCGGCGGGCGGTGGTTCCGGGTGCCGGTAGCGGGGGCGGAAGCGGTGCCAGGGGGAGAGCGCGCAGTCGTACGCCACCGCCCGGACCCAGCCGGCCGGGTCGCGGTCCCTGGCCACCTCGGACCAGCGCTGCCAGGCCAGCTGGAAGGCGCGCTCCACGGCCTCCCGGGCCAGCTCCCGGCGCCCGGTCAGCAGATACGTCTGGCGTACGAGGGCGGGGGCACAGAAGGCGTACAGCGCGTCGAAGGCCTGAGAGGGCGTCAGGGGCTGGGACTGGGGTGTCAGGGGCGCGAGGCCGGGTCCGTCCTGGCCCGCGCTCCCGGACGCCTGCTGCGCCACGGCGGGCTGAGCCGGTGTCAGTGATCTGCGCCGGTGCAGGCGGCGGTGTCCGTTCGGCGGTGGCAGCGGGCTGGCAGGGCTCTGCGTCGTCACCGTGCACCCTTCCGTGCGATAAAGAACATAAACATATATTGGGCGACACAGCGGGGGTTCGCCTGTTACGACGGGAAAGCGCGTGTCGTTGGGAGCATGGCGTGCGTGATCCAGATGACCGCGCGCCGCTCGTCGTTGCCACCCCTGCGCACCCGGATGCGTGACCGCTCACCCGGCCTGGCCGCGAGCCTGCTGGGCGGGGCCGTCGCGGCCGGACTCGGACTCGGTTCGTCCGCCGTGCTGGTGATGGTGCTGTGGGTCAGCTCGCCGTACCCCGACAGCGGACCGGACGGTGCGCTGCACATCGCCGCCGCCCTGTGGCTGCTGGCGCACGGCGTGGAACTGGTCCGCACCGGCACCCTCTCCGGTGCGCCCCTGCCCGTCGGCATCACCCCGCTGCTGCTGGTCATGCTGCCGGTGTGGCTGGTGTACCGGGCGGCACGGGACGCCACCGACGCGTCGGCCGAGCCGGACGGCCCGCCACCGGTGCCCGCGCGTACGGCGTGGACCGGCGTGGTCCTCGGCTATCTGACCGTCGGCGCCGCGGCGACGCTGTACGACGCCGGCGGCGAACTGAGTCCCCGGTGGCCCTGGGTGACGGCGTGTCTGCCGCTCGTCGTGGCCGGCGCGGCGGGTCTCGGGGTGTGGTCGGCGTACGGCTGTCCGCGCGAACCGGTGCTGCGCGCGCTGGTGGTCGTGCCGGGCCCGGTACGGCGGCTGGTGTTCGGCGGTGACGCGCGGGCGCGGCTGGGAGCGGCCGTACGCGCGGCCGGTGCCGCGACGGCCGTGCTCGTCGGCGGCGGGGCGCTGCTGGTCGGCGTGTCACTGGTATGGCACGGCGAGCCGGCGCGGGCCTCCTTCGTACAGCTGACGGAGGGCTGGACGGGACGGTTCGCGGTGCTGCTGCTCGGCATCGCGCTGCTTCCCAACGCGGCGGTGTGGGCCGCGTCGTACGCCCTCGGACCCGGCTTCGTCCTCGGCACCGGGCATCCGGTCCACCCGCTCCTCTCCGATCCCGCCCCGTTGCTGCCACCGTTCCCGCTGCTGGCGGCGGTGCCGGACCCGGGTCCCGGGACGCAGCAGAACTGGGCGGCCGGGCTGCTCCCGGTGGTGGCCGGGGCGACGGCGGGGTGGTTCGTGGCCCGGGCGGCCGTGGGGCGGCCCGGGCCCGGTGGACCGGCACCCGCCCGCTGGCCGGCCGCCCGGACCGCCGGGGTGGTCCTGCTGGCGGCGACGGTCTGCGCGGTGACGCTCGCCCTGCTCGCCGCACTGTCCGGTGGCCCACTGGGCGTGGCCCTGCTGGCCCGCCTCGGCCCGGTGTGGTGGCAGACCGGGGCGGCGGCCGGGGTCTGGACGGTGACGTTCGCGCTGCCGGTGGCGCTGACCGCGCGGGCCTGGCGGCTGCGGGTCCGGCGCACCCGCGGCGAGGCGCTCCCGGCGCGGGACACGAAGCCGGGGGCCAGGGTGGCGACGGGCGGCAAGGGCTCCGGTAGCCCGGTGAAGGCGGGCGATGCGGTGCAGGCGGGTGACGCGGGGGACGTGGCGCGGGCAGGGGGGACGGCGACGGTGCCGGAAGCGGCCAGGGCCGACGGGGCGGCGTCCTCCGACGGGGTGCCGGTCCCGGCGGGCGGGGCGGCGGGCGGACTCGCATTCTGGGCCAGGGCCAGGCGGACCGGCAGGAAGGACGGCAGGGAAACCGAGAAAGGCGCGGGACCTGCGAAAGGCGCGGGACACGAGAAAGGCGCGCACGAGAAAGGCGCGAGGCACGAGAACGGCGCGGGTTCGCAGAAGAGCACGCGCGGGGGGAAGGGTGCGCGCAAGGAGGGGCGGGGGCAGAAGGCGAAGGCGTCCGCTCGTGCCGCGGCCGTGCCCGGTACGGCCGCGGCCGCCGAGGGGGACCTGTACGACTTCCTCCCGGCCGACGATCCCTTCCCGACCGCGTTCAGCGAGCCCTTCCCCACCGAATGGCACAACGACGTCGCCCGTGCCTCCCGCTGGGCGGCCCTGAAGGAGGCGGCCGCGGCCATTCCCGACGAGACCGAGACCGACACCGACTCCGACTCCGACTCCGACACCGACACCGACACCGATGCCGGCACGGGGGGCGTGGAAGGCATGGACGACGCGGACGGCGCGGGGGGCGCGGACGAGCTGCCCCCGGCCCGCCGTCCGGACACCTCCGAGCCGTGAGGTGCCCGCACCGGGCCGCCACCGGTGCCGGCGGTGCCGCGGACTCAGCTGTTCTCCACGCCCAGCACGCCGCGCAGCTGATGCGGCAGCAGGGTCTCGCAGGACTGCTTGGCCTCGTGGGTCAGGGCGTCACCGACGCAGGTGTAGTAGTCGCGGTAGACCAGCTGGACGGTGAACGTCGAGGCCACCAGGACCAGGGCCAGGGATGCCGTGACCAGGCCGCTGACGGCCGCTGTCGTCTGGGGCCGGCCGTTGGGGGCCGCCGTGCCGCCCGGTGCGCCTGGGGCGTCCGGCGCCGGGCGGCGCGGCTTGGCGCGCAGGGCGCTGCTGCCCCAGTACAGGGCCAGCGCGCCCAGCAGCAGGGCCACGTATGGCCAGCTGAACAGGACGAAGAAGACGGCCCACATGCCGGAGAGCAGGGCGTACCGCGCACGGCGCTGGGCCGGGTCCGCCGGGTCCCAGCGCATGCCGGGGCCGGTCGGTCCGCCGGGGCCCTGGGGGCCACCGCCGGGTCGTTCGCCGAAGTTGCCGGGGGAACGGCCGGGCTGGTGATCGCTCCACTGACTTCCCGGGGAAGAGCCGTCCCCGGGCTCCTGCCCGGACCCCGGAGCCTGCCCGGGACCCGGACCCTGCCCCCAGCCCGGCCCCTGCCCCGGACCCGCGCCTTGTCCCCAGCCCGGCCCCTGCCCAGAGGCTGGACCGTGACCGTGACCGTGACCCTGGCCGGACGGCCCGGCGGGGTGCCGCGGCTGCCACGGCCGGTCCGGCGCGCCCTCCGGCGGCGGCGCGAACGGATTGCCGTCCTGCGGCCCGCCGTCCCGCCCGGCACCGGAACCCTCCCGACCGGAGTCGCCGCGGACGGAACCGGGACCGTTCCGCCCGGAGTCGCCCTGTCCGGGACCACCCTGCCCGGCGTCGCCGCGCCCAGGGCCGCCCCACCCGGAACCGCCCCACCCGGAACCGCCCTGCCCGGAACCACCCTGCCCGGAACCGCCCTGTCCCGAGTCGCCGTGGCCGGAACCGTTGTGCGGTGTGCCCGTCGGCGGCGGGGTCGGCCGGTCCCGCAGCAGTGCGGCGCCAGCCACGCCTCCCTGGACCGGGCGCGGCGGGAACGTGAGGAGTCGCAGGCTGCGATCGGGCATCAAAAGAGCGTCTTCCCCTAGATGACTACGGCTTGTCCGACGTGAGCTTCCACCCCGTGAACGCACCGCACGACGACCGCGTTCCCGGGGCTGCTCCTTCGAGACTCCTTGCGAACGCTACCGTCCGCCCCGCCCCCCGTCCCGAGGGGCCCTTCCGGAGTGCCGGTATCGTTGCTGACGGTCGGCCGCTTCGTAGACTTCCCCGTATCCGGGGGCGCGAAGCATTCGTACGACCGTACAAACCGATCCGGCCGGGAACGGCCGGACCCGTCGCTTCCCGAGAAAGGGCCCCACCGTGGCCGCCACCACTCCCGGCCCAGCTCCCGGCCCAGCGGTCAGGCGCCTCGTCGTGCTGGTCTCCGGATCCGGTACCAACCTCCAGGCGCTGCTGGACGAGATCGAGCGCACCGGAGCCGAGGCGTACGGCGCCCGGATCGTCGCCGTCGGGGCGGACCGCACCGGCATCGAGGGACTCGCCCGGGCCGAGCGCGCCGGGCTGCCGACCTTCGTGTGCCGGGTGAAGGACTTCGGTTCCCGGGAGGAGTGGGACGCCGCCCTGGCCGGGGCCGTGGCGGCGTACGAGCCCGACCTCGTCGTGTCCGCCGGGTTCATGAAGATCGTGGGGAAGGAGTTCCTCGCGAGGTTCGGCGGGCGGTTCGTGAACACGCACCCCGCCCTGCTGCCCAGTTTTCCGGGGGCCCACGGGGTCCGTGACGCGCTCGCGTACGGCGCCAGGGTCACCGGCTGCACCGTCCACTTCGTCGACGACGGCGTCGACACCGGACCGATCATCGCCCAGGGCGTGGTGGAGATCCGGGACGAGGACGACGAGAGCGCGCTGCACGAGCGCATCAAGGAAGTCGAGCGAAGGCTGCTCGTCGAGGTCGTGGGGCGGCTCGCCCGCAACGGCTATCGCATTGAGGGACGAAAGGTAGTTATCCAGTGACCGCGGAGAGCAACAAGCGGGCCATCCGTCGCGCGCTCGTCAGCGTCTACGACAAGACCGGTCTCGAGGACCTCGCGCGCGGGCTGCACGAGGCCGGTGTGGAGCTGGTCTCCACCGGGTCCACGGCCGGCCGGATCGCCGCCGCCGGCGTCCCCGTCACCAAGGTCGAGGAGCTGACCGGCTTCCCCGAGTGCCTGGACGGCCGGGTGAAGACCCTGCACCCGAAGGTGCACGCGGGCATCCTCGCCGACCTGCGGCTGGACAGCCACCGTGAGCAGCTCGCCGAGCTGGGCGTGGAGCCGTTCGACCTGGTGGTCGTCAACCTCTACCCGTTCCGCGAGACGGTCGCCTCCGGTGCCTCGCCCGACGAGTGCGTGGAGCAGATCGACATCGGCGGCCCGTCGATGGTCCGCGCCGCCGCCAAGAACCACCCGTCGGTGGCCGTGGTCACCAGCCCGCAGCGGTATGCCGACGTGCTCGACGCCGTGAAGGACGGCGGCTTCGACCTCGCCACCCGCAAGCGCCTGGCGGCCGAGGCGTTCCGGCACACGGCGGAGTACGACATCGCCGTCGCGTCCTGGTTCGCGTCCTCCTACGCCCCCGCCGACGACTCGCTGTTCCCCGGCTTCCTCGGCACCACCCTGGAGCGCGCCCACACCCTGCGCTACGGCGAGAACCCGCACCAGCCCGCCGCCCTCTACACCTCCGGCGAGGGCGGGCTCGCGGCGGCCGAGCAGCTGCACGGCAAGGAGATGTCGTACAACAACTACACGGACACGGACGCCGCCCGCCGTGCCGCGTACGACCACGACGAGCCCTGTGTCGCCATCATCAAGCACGCCAACCCGTGCGGCATCGCGATCGGCGCGGACGTCGCCGAGGCGCACCGCAAGGCCCACGCCTGCGACCCGGTCTCCGCGTACGGCGGTGTGATCGCCGTCAACCGCCCGGTGAGCAAGGAGATGGCCGAGCAGGTCGCGGACATCTTCACCGAGGTCATCGTCGCGCCCGGCTACGAGGACGGCGCGCTGGAGGCCCTCACCAAGAAGAAGAACATCCGCGTGCTGCGCTGCCCCGACGGCCCCGCCCACCCGGTAGAGGTCAGGCCGATCGACGGCGGCGCGCTGCTCCAGGTCGCCGACCGGCTCCAGGCCGACGGCGACGACCCGGCCAACTGGACGCTCGCCAGCGGTGAGGCGCTCTCCGCCGAGGAGCTGCGGGAGCTGGCCTTCGCCTGGAAGGCGTGCCGTGCGGTGAAGTCCAACGCGATCCTGCTCGCCAGGGACGGCGCCTCGGTCGGTGTCGGCATGGGCCAGGTCAACCGCGTCGACTCCTGCAAGCTGGCCGTGGAACGGGCCGGCGAGGAGCGGGCCCGCGGCGCCTACGCGGCCTCCGACGCCTTCTTCCCCTTCCCCGACGGCCCGGAGATCCTCATCGGCGCCGGCGTCCGGGCGATCGTCCAGCCGGGCGGCTCGATCCGTGACGAGCAGGTCGTGGAGGCCGCGAAGAAGGCGGGCGTGACGATGTACTTCACGGGCACGCGCCACTTCTTCCACTAGGCCATCTCGTTCGGATCATGCCGGGCTCGCGGGCCTGATCCGAACGAAAGACCCTAGGCCGCCGCCCGGCACCGCGCGGTACCCCGGCCGCTCCCGCACCGAGCTGCCACGTGCCGCGCGGTGCGGGGAGCGGCTCCCGCCGCCGTCCGTCCGATCCCGCCCGTCCTCCGACGGGCGGGATCACGCGTTTCCGGGCCCTGCCTGCCTGCCTGCGGCCGGTCGGGGGCCGTCCGTCCGGGCGTCGCCCTCCGCGACCTGCCCTGCGCGACGTGCCCGTGTCCGGCGCCCTCCGCGAACTGCCCTGCGCGACCTGCCCGTCCCGGCCCTGTCCATCCGGACCCGGACCGTCCGGAGCGGTGGCCGGCGTAACGGTCAGCAGTGTTTCAGTCCCTCGTCAGCGGTGGACGCGAGGGTGGGGGCATGACGTCGATCGTGGCAGTCTCCAGCTGTCTTCCCGACACCATCCCGATCGCCGGCTTCCACCGCGAACTCGGCCTCACAGACGTACAGTTGCGGCGATACCAGCGCTTCTACGGGCTGTCGGAGGTGTGTCGCGACCCGCGGGCCGACGAGACGCGGCTGCTGCTGCGTGCCGTCGCCAAACTCGCCGAACTGCGCGGGCAGGAACAGCGGGTCAAGTACGTGTTGCAGGCGCGCACCATGCCCGCGCCGCTCCCGTACCCGCTGACCTCGCTCGGCCCGGTCCAGGACGAGCTGGGGCTGCGCCACGCCACCGGATTCGTCGTCTCCCAGCACGCCTGCGCCTCCGGCATGCTCGCCGTCGACCTGGCCGGCACCCTGCTCGCCGCCGACCCCGACCCGGACGCCCTGGCCCTCGTACTGACCGGCGAGAAGGCCGGCACCAGCCACAACCAGTCGATCCCGGACGTCACCGTCATGGGCGAGGGCACCGCCGCGCTGCTGGTCAGCGCCGACCGCACCGGCCGCAACCGGATGCTCGGCTACGCCGCCCGCACGCACAGCCGGTTCGGTGACCAGTTCATCATGGACGACGAGGCCGCCGCGGACTTCCAGGACCGGTACGGGCCCGGCCTGTGCGAGGTGATCACCGCGGCCCTGGACGAGGCGGGCTGCGCCCTCGACGACGTGGCCCTCGTCCTGCCGCACAACGTCAACCGGCTGTCCTGGATCGGCGTGTGCCGCACTCTCGGGCTGCCCGTGGAACGGGTCTTCCTCGACCTGGTGCCGCACACCGGGCACTGCTTCTGCGCCGATCCCTTCATCAACCTGCAGCACGCCTGCGAGGTGGGCCGGCTGCGCCCCGGCGACCGCTACCTGATGACCAGCGTCGGTCTGGGCGCGACCTTCGCCGCCATGGTCTTCGAGCACTGAGCCCGCGAGCCCGCGCCGCACCGGGGCGCCCGCCCGACGCCGGCCGGTGCCCACCTCCGAGAGATCAAGAGGTCGATATGCAATCACCGCCCCCCGGCTTCACCGGCCGCCTCAAGCGCGCGGTCACCGCTGACGCCGGCACGCCGCTGGTGTTCCTCGGCAACTTCGAGGTGGAGAACCAGTGGGCCCTCGGGGAGCCCGCCCTGCCCCGGGTCGCCGCGCACGCGGGCAGCGCCGTCGTCAACCGCATGGACGAGTTCGCGCTGCTGCTCGGCGGCAAGGACGACCACGTCGTCCTCAAGACCGCCCTGGACGACGGCTACCGCGCCTACCTGGAGGGACTCGGACTCCCCCTGCCCACCGTGCACGTGGTCGCCGGGCAGCGACCCCGGCGCACCGTCAGCGAGGACGCCCTCGCCGACCCGGAGCTGCTGCGCACCCTGACCGCCCTGGCCGCCGACGGCGCCCGACTCACCGCCCACGGCATCTCCACGGTGGAGGAGGAACTGGCCGAGCGGACCGGCCTGCGGCTCGCGGCGCCGCCCGCCGACCGGTGCAAGCACGTCAACAGCAAGGTGTACAGCCGCCGGCTCGCCGACGAGCTGGGCATCCGGCAGGCGCGCGGCTCGGCCTGCGAGACCCTGGAGGAGCTGGCCGCGGCCGTCGCCGCGGCCGGCGAGCTGCTGGCCGCCGGGCACCGGGTCGTCGTCAAGGACGCGTTCGGGGTGTCCGGCAAGGGCATCGTCGTGGTCGACAACGAGCGGACACTGGCCCGGCTGCACCGCATGGCCGCCGCCCAGGCCGAGCGCACCGCCCGGGCCGCGGGCACCGCCGTACGCACCGCGCTGGTCATCGAGGAGTGGGTGGCCAAGCGGGCGGACCTCAACTACCAGTTCACGGTGGGCCGCGACGGCGGGGTGCACTTCGACTTCGTCAAGGAACTGCTCACCGAGGGCGGTGTCCACAAGGGGCACCGCATGCCCGCCCGGCTCAGCGAGGCCCAGGTCGCCGTGGTCCGGGAGAGCGCGCACCGGATCGGCGGACGACTGGCCGCGGACGGTTACTTCGGGGTCGTCGGCGTCGACGCGATGATCGACCCCGACGAGGGCCTCTACCCGGTGGTGGAGATCAACGCCCGCAACAACATGTCCACGTACCAGGCGGTGGTGCACGAGGTGCTGGCCGGCCCGGACGACGTGGCCGTCGCCCGCCACTTCCCGCTCCGCCCGCACCGCCCGCTGCCCTTCGCCGAACTGCGCGACGCCCTGGGGCCGTCGCTGCTCACGCAGCCCGGCGCGCGCCCGCACGGCCTGTTCGTGAACAACTACGCCACGGTCAACGCCGCGGCCGCGGAGGACGCCGGCGCCGGCGAGGGCGGCTTCGAGGGCCGGCTGTACGGCGTGCTGCTCGCCGACTCCGACGAGCGGATCGAGGCCCTCGCCACGGACATCACCCGCCGCCTCGCGGCCCTGACAGAACGGAGCTGGACATGAGCGTCGCCTTCGAGGTGCAGGGCCTGAGCGTCACCCGGCTCGCCGAGGAGTTCGGCACCCCGCTGTACGTGTACGACGGCGCGGAGATCACCGGCCGCTTCCGTGACCTGCGTGAGCGTCTGCACCCCGCCCTGGAGGTCTTCTACTCCCTCAAGGCCAACCCCAACGTCTCCGTGTGCGCCCTGCTGCACCGCAGCGGCGCCCGCGCCGAGGTGTCCTCGCTCACCGAACTGGTCACGGCCCGGCGCGCCGGTGTCGCCCCGCACGACATCATCTTCCTCGGCCCCGGCAAGAGCACCGCCGAACTGGCCGCCTGCCTGGACGCGGACATCCACGCCATCGTCTGCGAGAACCTCGACGAACTCGCCCTCATCGACGAGGCGGCCCGCCGGCGGGGCGTCACCGCGCGGGTGGTGCTGCGGGTCAACCCCGCCTTCTCGGTCAAGGGTTCGGGGCTGACGATGGGCGGCAAGCCCCGCCAGTTCGGCATGGACGAGGAGCAGCTGCTCGCCGCGGGACCCGCACTCGCCACCCGGTACGAGGCCGTACGCCTCATGGGCGTGCAGGTGTACCTGGGCACGCGCATCCTCGGCGAGGACACCGTCGTGGACAACACCCGGCGCATCCTCGACCTCGCCGAGCGGCTCTCCGAGCGGATCGGCTTCCCGCTGGAGACCGTCGACGTCGGCGGCGGCCTCGGCATCGCCTACTTCGACAACGAGAAGGACCTGGACCTCGCCGAGCTGACGACCCGCCTCAACCCCGTCGTCGACGCCTTCCACGGCCGCCACCCCGGCACCCGCATGATCATGGAGCTGGGCCGGTTCCTGGTCGCCGCGTCCGGCACCTACGTCACCCGGGTGCGCTACACGAAGACATCGATGGGCGAGAACTTCGCGGTCACCGACGGCGGCACCAACCACCACATGGCGGCGGTCGGCATCGGCTCGTACGTCAAGCGCAACTTCCCGATGGCCGCGCTGGAACGCCTCGACGAGCAGCCCACCGAGCCGTGGAACATCACCGGGCCGCTGTGCACCCCGAACGACGTCATCGGCAAGAAGGTGCCCATGCCGCCGCTGCGCGCCGGCGACCTGGTCGGCGTGCGGCGCTCCGGCGCGTACGGGCCGACCGCCTCGCCCGTGCACTTCCTCAGCCACGGCTACCCGGCCGAGGTCCTCGTCCTGGACGGCACCGCCCGGCTGATCCGGGAACGCGACGACACCGAGACCATGCTGGCCCGCCAGCGGCTGTACGACGCCGCTCCCGGCGTCCGCTGAACCCCCACCACCCACAAGGAGACCGACATGACCGAGAACACCGCGGCCACCCTCACCGACCGCGCCCGCTACCTGGACGCGGTGCGCCAGGGCCTGACGGAGGTGCTGAACAAGGACGTCTCCGGCGCCGAGGAGGGCGCCCGCCTCTTCGACGACCTGGGCCTGGACTCCAGCAGCGCCCTGGAACTGCTCATCGCCATCGAGGAGGTCCTCGACGTGCAGTTCGACGCCGACGAGCTGGAGATGACCCACTTCGAGACGGTCGGCTCCCTCGCCGACTTCGTGGCGGCGGAAGCGGGCGCCTGAGCATGTTCCGCGCGACAGCGCCCGTACGGCCCGCGGCCCCGGCGGCGGGCGGTACGACGGGCGACGCGGCGGGTGGTCCGGCAGGTGTGCCGCGGCTGGTGCGGGCCGGCCGGTACGCGCCGGCCGGGCCCGGCAGGCCGTACGTGCCGGCCGCGGACCGCGAGGGGTTCTACCGGCAGCTCGGCGACCCGCACGGGGTGCCGTTCGACCGGGCCGGGTTCGCCGGCGCGCCCCGCCGCACGTCCGTGGAGCTGGCCCGGGGCGCGCTCGCGGAGCTGGGGCCGATGACGGCCGAGGACGGTCCCGAGCTGGTCGTCGTGGCGTACGCGGCCCCGGACTTCGAGCACAGCCAGCTGGTCGCGTCCTGCGTGCAGGAGCTGCTGCCCGGCGAACCGCTGGCGTTCGCCCTGTCCGACCAGGGGGTGCTCGCACCGTTCAGCGCGCTGCGGACGGGGGTGGAGTACGCACGGCGCTGCGGGTTCCGCCGGCTGCTTGTGCTGGCCGTCGACCAGAGCAGCCAGCCGTTCGCCGTGCCGGCGCAGCATCCGGGCGCCGTCCGGGCCGACGCGGCGGTGGCGCTGCTGTTCGAGTGGAGCGGCGCGGCGGCACCGGTGCGCGGCATGGGCCAGCGGCCCTGGCCGGCGCCCGGACCGGCGGCGCCGTGGGACGCGGAGCTGCCGCTCGTGGCCGGCGCCGGGGTGCGGACCGCCGTGCCCGGAGTGTGGCCCTGGGCGACCTGGGCCGGACCGGGGCAGCCGGCCACGGCGGTGTGGTCGGCGCTGGCGGACCTCGTGGGCGGCGGACCGGCCCGGGTGGTCGTGGCCGACCACGATGCGGAACGCGAGATGCTGGCGCACTGCACGCTCGACCTCGGCGCGCCGGCACGGCGGACGAGTGCGGGGGAGTGAGGAGACCATGACGGTTCCACCCGACGTACGGCAGCACTGCCGGCAGGCCCGGACGAGCGCCCGCACGGACGGCCTGGTCCCCGCGCTGACCCTCCTGCTCCGGGCCCTGTCCCCGAAAATCCCGCCCCGCGGCCCACGCGGCCACGCGATCCTGCCGAAGGAACTCCTCGCGGAGTTCGCGGCGGAGGAAGCGGAAGCGGCAGCGGCGGCGCGCGCCGACCGGACCCGCCACACCGCGGATGCGGGGCACGCCGGGGATGCGGGGCACGGCGGGGATGCGGGGCACGGCGGACACCCGGGACCTGCCGAGGACGTGCGGCACGCCGCGGGCGCGGAGTCCGCCGGGCAGCCGGAGTCCGCCGAGGGCGACGACACGGCGAACGCCCCCGGCACGCCGCCGCAGGAAGACGTCACCGGTGTCACGAGTACCGTGCGCGCCGACCAGGGCGAGGGCACCGTCCCGGCCGGTGGCGCCACCCGCGTCGACGGCGTGACCGGTGCCGCCCGTGCCCCGCGCGTCACCCGCGTCGAGCCCGTCGGGCTTCTTCCCGGGCTCGCCCTGCTGCGGCCGGAAGCCGGCCGGGGCGGCGTGCCGGGTGAGGGGGCGGGGCCCGAGTGGGGGTGGGCCGTGGCCTGGTTGCGGCTCGGGATGTCGGAGCGGTTGCGGGACGCCTGCCTGGCCCATCTCGCGTCCCGGCACGCCGACGGCGCCTCGCTGCTGATGCAGCAGATGGTGAAGGGCACGCTGGCCGAGGTGCTGCTGGAGCACCTGGAGATCGAGGGCGTCCTCGACGACCTCACCGCCGGCCGGACCGGGCCGCTCGGCCCGCTGCGGCCCGCGGACGACCGTCATCTGGCCGGACTCCAGGAGCAGATCACCCGGGCCGACCGCACGCTGCTGCGGCTGCTCGGCGCCCACGGTTTCACCGCGGACGGTCCGGGCGCCGGCGCGCACGCCTCCGAACTGCTCGCCGACGCCTACGGCCCGGCGGTCCCCCGCACCGGACGGGAGGACGCGTGATCACCCTGCCCGCCTCGCTGGCCACGGCCCACCGGGTGGTGCGTCACTGGGCCGACGACCTCCGGCAGGGCGCCCTGGAGCTGGACCGGGACCCGGACGCCATCCACCGTTACCTGGACCTGCCCGCCGTACGGTTCCTCGCCGGGCACGAGGTGCCGCCCGACTGGGACCGGGCGGGCCCGGCGCCCGGCAGCGGGCCCGCGCACGGGCTGGCCACCCTGGAGCGGGTGCTGGTGAGCGAGGAACTGGCCCGCGGTGACGCCGGGATGATGCTGGCCTCGCCGGGCCCGTCGATGTGCGGGGTGCTGCTCGGCGTGCTGGGCGGCCCGGAGCAGCGGGAGTGGGTGCACGGCCGGCTCGCCGAGCGGCCCCGCTGGACCTGCTTCGCGCTGACCGAACCGGAACGGGGCTCGGCCATCGGGGAGATGACGAGCACGCTCACCCCGGTGGGTGACGGCTCCTACGTCCTGGACGGCGAGAAGCGCTACGTCGGCAACGCCGCCCGGGCCGACCTCGGTGCCGTGTTCGCCCGGGTCGCCGGCACCGAGCGGCTCGGCGTGCTGGCGGTGCTCGTGGACACCGCCGACCCCGGCTTCCACGCCGAGCCGCTGCCCACGGTGGGGCTGCGCGGCGCCCAGCTGACCCGGATCCGGCTGGACGGGGTGCGGGTGCCGGCCGAACGGGTGCTCGGTACGCATCTGCCGCCGACCCGCCGGGGCATGTGGAGCATCATCAGTGTCTTCAACCAGCTCCGGCCCAGTGTCGCCGCCATCGCCCTGGGTCTCGCCCGGGCCGCCCACGACTACGTCGGTGAGCACCGGCGGCTGCTGCGCGGGCCGGAACGGGAGGCGTACGAGGAGCTGGGCCGCCGGATCGACGCGGCCCGGGCGCTGACGTACCGGGCGGCCCTCGCCGTGGACCGCAGGCCGGCCGCCGGCCATCTGGCGTCGGCGGCGAAGGCCAGGGCCTGCGAGGTCGCCGAGGAGGTGACGCTGCGCGCGCCGGACTTCTTCGGGCCGGGTGCCCGGCTGGACCATCCGCTGCTCGACAAGTGGGCCCGTGACGCGCGGGGCGTGGAGTTCATGGAAGGCACCCGGAACATCCAGAAACTCAACCTGTTCCAGGGTTTGCACACGGGAAAGGTGGGCCGGAACTGACGACGCCGATTCGCGCGAGGGATGCCGACGAGGTGGAGATCTGGCGCATTCCGCTGGACTCCGGCGCGGAAGCGGATCCGGAGGGATATCCCGCGGAACTCGAGGACATCCTGGACGAAGACGAGAGGGAACGCGCACGGCGGGGCCGGGAGCCCGGAATGCGGCGGCGTTTCGTCGTCGCGCACGCCGCCGTGCGGATCGTTCTCGGGGCACGGCTGGGCCGTGATCCGGCATCGCTGTGCTTCACGCGCGGCCGCTGGGGCAAACCGCGGCTCGCGCACGCGCCCGGGCCGCACTTCAGCCTGTCGCACTCGGGTGAGCTGGCCCTGCTCGCCCTCGCGCCCCGGCCGGTGGGCGTGGATGTGGAGCGCTCCCGTGCCGGACTGGACACGATGCGCCTGGCCACACGGTTCTTCCCGGCCGAGGAGAGCGCCTGGGTGGCCCGGGACGGCCACCGTGCCTTCGCTCGGCTGTGGACCAGGAAGGAGGCGTGCGTGAAGGCGGCCGGCGGGCGCCTCACCCAGGGAATGGCGCTGCCCGTCGCCCGGGACGCGGGACAGAGCACCGTCCGGGATCCCACGGGGTGTCTCGCCGGGCCCTGGCGCGTGCAGGACGTACCGCTTCCCGGTCCGTACGCGGGGGCCGTCGCCCTTCTCGGCGACGGCCCCTTTTCCGTGTCCAGCCGGATGTGGTATCACATCCGGCCAGAAGAACCCGACTCCGTGTGGCACACGCTGGGTGTCAAGTAGAAGAAACTCCCCCCACATCGGAGTACTTGTACCCGTGATCGCGCTCCGGGCCGTCACTAGTTTTCTGTTCGCGAGGAGCGCGCCCATGCACCGGCCGGATGACGAAAGACCCGGCCCGTTTCCCGTGATCCGGGTATTTTTTTCGAGAAGGGGAGAGCAGACGTGGCAGGCAGGAACCTGATCACCAGGGCCGCCCGGTGGAGCGCCGTCCACCCGTGGTGGGCGATGACGCTCTGGGTGGTGTTCGTGCTCGGCGCCCTGACGGTGGGCGGCATGACGGGCACCCGGTCCGCCACCGACTCGGATCTCGCCATCGGGCAGTCGGGGCGGGCCGCGGCCCTGTCCCGCAGCGGCGGCCTGGAGAGCCGCGCGGTGGAGAACATCCTGGTCACCCCCTACCGGGGCGCGCTGGACCGGTCCGCCGCGAACCGGGCGCTGGACGAGGCCGTCAAGGCGGTGAAGGGTGTCGAGGGCGTCGCGGCCGTCGGCCGGCCCGTGCCCGCCCCCGACGGTTCGGCGCTCCTCGTGCCCGTGACCCTCGCGGGTGACCCGGAGACCGCGGACGCCCGGGTCGGGCCGCTGCTGCGGAAGGTGGCGGCGGTCCGGGACGCGCACACCGACGTACGCGTGGAGCTGGTCGGCGCCGGCTCCATCAAGGCCGGTCTGAACGACATGCTCGACCGGGACCTGAGCAAGGCCACGGTGCTGAGCCTGCCGGTGACGCTGCTCGTGATGGTCTTCGTGTTCGGGGCGATCGTCGCCGCGAGCGTCCCGGTGCTGCTCGGCATCTCCTCGGTGCTCGCCGGGCTGGGCCTGTGGGGTGTCGCCTCGCAGCTCGTGCCCGACCCCGGTCCGGTGACCCACATCATCGTCCTGATGGGCATGGCCATCGGCGTCGACTACTCGTTGTTCTATCTCAAACGCCAGCGCGAGGAACGGGCGTTGGGGGCGAACAACATCGACGCCATCGAGATAGCGGCCGCCACCTCCGGGCACTCGGTGATGATCTCGGGCCTGGTCGTGATGGCGTCCATGGGCGCCCTCTACCTCGCCGGGCACATAGCCTTCGAGTCGATGGCCACGGGCGCGGTGCTGGTGGTCGCCATCGCGATGCTCGCCTCGCTGACCGTGCTGCCGGCGATGCTCTCCAAGTTCGGCCGCTACCTGGACAGGCCGCGGGTGCCGCTGGTGTGGCGGCTCACCCAGAAGGGCGGCGTCAAGCCCCGGCTGTGGTCGGCGATGCTCAAGCCGTCCCTGCGGCATCCGGCCCTGGCACTGGTCCTCTCCGTCGGCGCCCTGCTCGCCCTCGCCGTACCCGCCCTCGGCCTGCGCCTGAAGGCGACCGGCATCGACGACCTGCCCCGGTCGATCCCCGCGATGCAGGCCAACGAGCGGCTGACGAGGTCCTTCCCGAGCCAGGCGGACACGCACATGGTCGCCGTCCGGGTGCCCGCGGGCCACGGCGGCGAACTGGCGCGGGGGGTCGACGCCCTCGTCAGCCGGGTGCGGCACGACGGCCTGTTCGTGCACACTCCGGCGCCCGAGGTGCGGACCTCGCGGGACGGGCGGGTCGCGACGATCGCCGTCGGCACCCGTTTCAACAGCAGTTCCCGGCAGGCCCAGGACTCCCTGTTCCGGCTGCGTGACGACATCGCCCCGGCCACGCTCGGCCGGATCGGGGGCGCTCGGTACGCGGTGGGCGGCAGCGACGTCGCGTACGACGTGGACTACCGGGCGAACGTCGTGGACAAGATGCCGTGGGTGCTGCTGGTGGCCCTCGTGTTCACCTTCCTGGTGATGGCGGCCGCCTTCCGGTCGCTGGTGCTCGCCGCGATCACCGTGGTGCTGAACGTGCTGTCCGCGGTGGCCTCCTTCGGACTGCTCGCGCTGATCTTCCAGCGGACCTGGGCGGAGAAGATCCTGGACTTCGAGTCCACCGGGCGGGTGGTGGCGTGGCTTCCGCTGCTGCTGTTCGTGATCCTGCTGGGCCTGTCGATGGACTACCACGTGTTCGTGATCAGCCGGATCCGGGAGGCGGCGCGCGGCGGGCTGAACATCAGGGAGGCGGTGGAGCAGGGCATCACCCGCACGGCCGGTGTCGTGACGAGCGCGGCGGTGGTGATGGTCTGTGTGTTCGGGCTGCTGGCCTCGCTGAGCTTCATCGAGATGAAACAGCTGGGCGTGGGCATGGCCTGCGCGGTGCTGCTGGACGCCACCCTCATCCGGATCGTCGTGCTGCCCTCGGTGGTCATGCTGCTGGGCTGGAAGACCTGGTGGCCCTCGCGCCTGGCCCACCAGGACGAGACCCGGCCGGTGTGTGTGCCGGCTCCGCTGGCGGAGGTGGCCGACGGTGTCGTGAGGGTGCGCGCCCGCCGCTGAACCCGGGGCGAGCGGGCCGTGTGCCCCGGGCTCCCGGCCGGCCGCACGTCCCGGGCCACCGGCTGGAGAACCCCCGGCGGACGACGTCGTCCCCCGTCCCCTCGCGTGATCGCTCCACGCGCCGCATGCCACCCGCGGACCCGTCGGTCCGCGGGTGGCATCTCGGGTCGATGTCCCGCATCGAGCACGCCGGCCCCCTCCGTCGAGCCGATCGGGTCGCCTCCGGGGAGCGCGTCGGTCCTCGCCGCGGGCCCGGCCCCCGGCCCTTTCACGTGTCACTTACACCCGCGGGCGGTGAATTCCAGCGAGAAAGGCCATTCTCTGCGACGGCGGTAGTGAGAGCGCTACACTCGGTCCCGCGTTCGACGGAATCAAGCCGACCGATGGTTTCCGGCGCGCGTTGACGGGGGAAGCGGGGCGATCACGGGGAGTGGCCCTATGCACGGTGACGACGGCCTGCCGTCGACTCGTTGGCAGTACCAGCTCACCCAGGTGGAGTTCCTCTCGGAGCGGGAGAGGCAGGTCTTCTCGCTGCTCGGGGCAGGCTTATCGAATCGCGCCATCGCGTCCAGGTTGCGGGTGACCGAACGTACGGTGAAGGCGCATGTCGCGAATATCCTGGCGAAGCTGAAAGTGGAATCCCGTCTTCAGGTGGGTCTCGTCGCCCAGGCCCATCTGCTCATGTACGAAGGTACAGTGCCTAACCGGCCAGATGTGACTGATAATTGATCAGTTCTGACTCCCAGATGTTTCCCTGTGCGGGCGCCGCGGCATAGCGCCGCCCTCTCACGGTTCCGTGGCCGCCCCGTAGGTCGCGAGGCGGGAGCTTGTGACCGGTTTTTATGAGTAGGGACGGGAATTTGGTGCACATCTCCATACTGGGTCCGCTGCTGATCGGGGACGGTCAAAAGACCATCGGTGTGCGGGCGAAGAAGATTCGCGTGATGCTGACCATGCTCGCGCTGAATCCGGGTCAAGTGGTGGCCTTCGACGAACTGATCGACGAACTCTGGGGCGAAGCCCCGCTGAAGAACACCCGCAACGCTCTTCAGGCGAATGTCCGCCGGATGCGGAAGTCGCTGGCGGAGCTGGGTTTCGCGGACGGTGAGGACGGGCTCATCCGCACCGTCGACAACGGCTACACGCTCGATGCCGCCGAGGACGCCCTGGACGCCTACCGCTTCCTGCGCCTGGCCGAGCGGGGCGCGAGCCTCGTCAGCCGGGAGCCGCACGAGGCCATCGGGGTGCTGCGGCGGTCCCTCGCCATGTGGCGCGGGCCCGCCCTGCTCGACGTGAGCGACGGACCGCGCTGCCGGGCCGTGGCCCTGCGGCTGGACGAACAGCGCAAAAGTGCACGGGAAGACCTGATCCAGGCGCAGCTCCAGGCCGGCGAGGCGGGGGTCGTCGTTGCCGAGCTGAAGCAGCTGCTGGCTCAGTATCCCGAACGTGAGCGGTTCAGCGAGCAGTTGATGATCGCGCTCTACCGGTGCGGACGCCAGTCCGAGGCCGTCGACATCTTCCACCGCACCCGCAAGTGGCTCGACGACGAGCTGGGACTCAAGCCGAGCCAGCGGCTGCACACCCTCTACCAGGCGATCCTGATGCAGGACCCGTCACTGCTGTGACGGGGTGAAGGACGGTGAAGCGCCGGCGGCCTCCCAGGGCCGCCGGCGCTTCGGTCGTGCCCGCGTTCACGCCTGGCGCAGGGCGCTGTCGGTGAGCGCGCCGATCCGCCGGACCGCCGCGCCGCCCAGCATCTCCTCGTGGCCGCAGGCGATGTCGTGCACGGTGAGCGGGCCGCCCAGGTGCGGTCGCCAGCGCGCGGCCAGTTCCGCGGTGGGCTCCGGCTGTCCGTGTGTGGCCACGAACAGCGTCAGCGGGCCCGTGAACCGGCCGGGGGTGAACGCCCGCGCGATGTCGGTGTGATGGCGCATCACCGTCATCAGCCGGTCGAGGTCCCCCGCCGCGATGGCCGTGCCCCGCGCGTGGTGGGCGAGGAAGGCGGACCGGATCTCCTCGTCGGTGGGGTCCGGGTCGCCGGGGGCCACCGGGAAGGCGTCGAGGGCCGCGAGGAACGCCACGCGCTCGCCCGCCGCCTCCAGCCGTACGGCCATCTCGTGCGCGACCAGCCCGCCGAACGACCAGCCCAGCAGGTGGTACGGCCCGTGCGGCTGCACCTGCCGGAGCCGCTCGACGTACACCGCCGCCAGCGAGGGCACGTCCGCCGGCCGGTCCCAGGTCCCCGGCTCCGCCGCGACGCCGTCGGACTGGAGCGCGTACACCGGCCGGCCGGGGTCGAGGTGCGCGGCCAGTTCCGCGAACGGCAGCCCGAAGCCGACCCCGCCGTGCACACAGAACAGCGGCGCGGCCGTCCCGTGCGGCCGGATCGCCAGCAGTGGCACGGTGGCCGGTGCCCGCGGCCCGGCCGTGGCCGAGGCCGCCGCCAGCGCCGCCGGCGTGCGGTGCGCGAAGACGTCGGCCAGGGCCAGGGTCAGCCCCGCCTTGGCGGCCCGGCTCACCACCTCCACCGAGCGCAGACT
Source organism: Streptomyces sp. NPDC014991 (assembly GCF_043080665.1). Taxonomy (NCBI): domain Bacteria; kingdom Bacillati; phylum Actinomycetota; class Actinomycetes; order Kitasatosporales; family Streptomycetaceae; genus Streptomyces; species Streptomyces sp. NPDC014991. The sequence goes on along the minus strand of NZ_JBIBVY010000016.1, from coordinate 89,207 downwards.
GTCCCCGCCCAGCGTGAAGAAGTCCCCGTCGGCGTCGACCTCGTCCAGGCCGAGCACCTCGCAGAACACCTCGGCGAGCGCCCGCTCGGCCGGGGTGCGCGGGGCGCGGCCCGCACCCGAGGGCGCCGGGGCACCGGGCGCGGGCAGGGCCCGCACGTCGAGCTTGCCGTTCGCGGTCAGCGGCAGCGCGGGCAGCGACACCAGCGCCGTGGGCACCATGTGCGCGGGCAGCGACTCGGCGAGATACGCCGTCAGCACGGGCACGTCCACGGCGGCCACCCCCGGTACGGGGACCACGTACCCGGTGAGCCGTCCGCCGCCGTCCGCCGGGGTCAGCACCACGGCGGCCTGCGCGATGACCGGGTGCCGGGTGAGTGCGGACTCGATCTCGCCCGGCTCGATGCGGAACCCCCGCAGCTTGATCTGCTGGTCGGCGCGGCCGGCGTAGTCCAGGGTGCCGTCCGCCCGCCACCGCACCAGGTCCCCGGTGCGGTACATGCGGGTGCCGGGCGGCCCGTAGGGGTCGGCGACGAACCTCTCGGCGGTGGTGGCCGGCCGTCCCCGGTAACCGTGCGCCAGACCGGCACCCGCGACGTACAGCTCGCCGGTGACCCCGTCCGGCACCGGCGCGAGGGCCGCGTCCAGGACGTACACCCGCACGTTGTCCAGGGGTCGTCCGATCGGTGGCCGGCCGCTGTCCGGGGTGAGCGGGGCGCTGAGGGTGGCGGCCACCGAGATCTCGGTCGGACCGTAGGCGTTGCGCAGCGTCACATGGCCGGCGGTGCGTTCCACGACGGCGGGCGGACAGGCCTCCCCGCCGACCACCAGGCACAGGCCGCCGGGCAGGGCGGCCGGATCCGGGAAGCGGCCGACGACGGTCGGCGGCAGGATCGCGTGGTCGATCCGCTGCTCGGCGAGCAGTGCGGCGAGCAGCGGCGCGGACAGCCGGCTCTCGGCGGTGGCCGGCACGAGGGTGCCGCCGGAGAACAGCGAGGCCGCGAGTTCCCACACGGTCGCGTCGAAGCTGAACGAGGCGAACTGGAGCACCCGCGTGCCCGGCCCGGTCCCCAGGTGCTCCCGGTGGTGGGCGACCAGGCCGGCCGCGCCCTCGTGCGGCACCGCCACCCCCTTGGGCCGGCCGGTCGAGCCGGAGGTGTAGATGACGTACGCGGTGTCCCGCGCCGACAGCGGCCGGCCCCGCTCGGCGTCGGTGAGGTCGGCACCGGACAGGGCGCCGGTGAGGTCCGCGGTGGCCGGGTCGTCCAGCACCACCCGTGCCAGGCCGTCCGGCACCCGGCCGGCGGCCTCCCGCGTGGTGAGGACGGTGGCCGGGCCCGCGTCGCCGAGCATGTACGCGATGCGCTCGGCCGGGTAGTCGGGGTCGATGGGCAGATAGGCCGCGCCGGTCTTCAGGACCGCCAGCAGGGCCGTGACCGTCAGCGGGGAGCGGGGCAGGACGAGGGCGACCACGGCACCCGGCCCGGCCCCGCGGCCGAGCAGCAGCCGGGCGAGCCGGTTGGCGTCCGCGTTCAGCCGCCCGTACGACACCTCGCCCGCACCGGGCACGTCGAGCGCCGCACGCTCCGGTGCCGCCGCCGCGTGGACCTCGAACAGCGCCGGGAGCGTACGGGCCGGGCGGGCCCGGACCGTGCCGTGCCGCCCGGCCACCAGGGTGCGGTGCTCCTGCGGGGTGAGCAGGGCGAGGGCGCTGAGCGGCGCGCCGGGCGCACGGGCCGCGTCGGCGAGCAGCACGGTCAGCGCGCCCGCGAGCCGGTCCGCCGTCGCCCGCGTGAACAGGTCCGCGCTGTACTCCAGGCGGACATCGAGCCCGGCCGGACGCCCGTCCGCGGTGACGCGCTCCGTCACCTCGAACGTCAGGTCGAACTTGGCCGTGTGCGAGGGCACCGGCTCCACGCCGGCCGTCAGCCCCGGCAGCGCGGGCAGCGACTCACCGCCCGGGGTGACGGACAGCACCACCTGCACCAGCGGGTGCCGGGCCAGCGACCGCTCCGGCTTCAGCTCGTCCACGAGATGCTCGAACGGCAGCTCCGCGTGCGCGTACGCGGTCAGGTCCGTCTCCCGGACCCGGCTCAGCAAAGCCGCGAACGACGGGTCGCCGGAGGTGTCGGTGCGCAGCACCAGCGTGTTGACGAAGCAGCCGACCAGATCGCGCACCGCGTGGTCGGTCCGCCCGGCGACCGGGCTGCCCAGCGGCAGGTCGGTGCCCGCGCCGAGCCGGGTCAGTACGGCCGCCAGACCCGCGTGGACCGCCATGAACAGGCTGGCACCGGCGTCCTGGGCCAGTTCGGCGAGCCGGGCGTGGGCACCGACGGGCACCGTACGGGTGACCGCGCCGCCGCGCTGCGAGGAGCGGGCCGGGCGGGGGAAGTCGGCGGGCAGCTCCAGCTCCTGCGGCATTCCCGCCAACGCCTGCGTCCAGTGGGCGAGTTCGGACGACAGCAGGCTGTCCGGGTCGTCCTTGGCGCCGAGCAGCTCACGCTGCCAGCGGGCGTGGTCGGCGTAGCGCACGGGCAGCGGCTCCAGCTCCGGTGCGCGGCCCGCCCGCCGGGCCGCGTAGGCGGCGGTGAGATCGCGGGCCAGCGGACCGAACGACCAGCCGTCCGCGGCGATGTGGTGCAGCGTCAGCGCGAGCACGTGCGTCTCGTCGCCGAGCGCGAACAGCCGCGCCCGCAGCGGCACCCGGGCGGACAGGTCGAACGGCTCGGCCGCCTCCGCCGCCAGCGCCACCGCCAGCGCCGCCTCGTCCGCCACCGGCACCACCTCCAGGACGGCGCCCGCACCGGCCGCCTCCTCGGCGGAGAGCACCAGCGGCGCCACCCCGGCGCCGGCCGTCACGAACAGTGTCCGCAGCGTCTCGTGCCGGGCGGCCACGTCCGCCACCGCCGCGCCCAGCGCACCGGTGTCCAGCGGACCGCAGAGCCGCACCGCCAGCGGGATGTTGTAGCCGGCCCCCGCGCCCATGCGGTCCAGGAACCACAGCCGCTCCTGCGCGTACGACAGCACCGGCACCGCCTCGCCGGGCGCCGTCGCACGCAGCACGGGCCGGGCCGCCCCCCGGACACCCTCCGGCGCCCTGGCGTCCGCCGCCCTGTCCGCCGTACCGTCCGCCGGTCCGGGCAGGGTGCGGGCCAGCGCCTCGGCGGAACGGGCGTCGAACAGGGCGCGCACCGGGACCTCCGCGCCCAGTTCGGCCCGCAGCCGGTTGGTGACGCGGATCGCCGACAGCGAGTGGCCGCCGAGCGCGAAGAAGTCGTCGTCGGCACCCACCCGGTCCACCCCGAGGACCTCGGCGAAGACGCCGCACAGCAGCTCCTCGCGCGGCCCGGCGGGCGGCCGGCCCGTGCCCGCCCGCCGCTCGGCCGGAGCGGGCAGCGCCTTGCGGTCCACCTTGCCGTTGGGGGTCAGCGGCAGCTCGTCCAGGAACACGTACACGGCGGGGACCATGTGCGTGGGCAGCACCGCGGACGCGCGCTCCCGCAGCCGGTCGCGGTCGGTCCCCGCCGGTACGACATAGGCGACCAGGCGGGTGTCCCCGTCCTGGTCGGTACGGGCGGCGACCACCGCCCGCTCGACGCCCGGCTGCGCGCCCAGCACGGACTCGATCTCACCCAGCTCGATCCGGTGCCCGCGGATCTTCACCTGGTGGTCGGTACGGCCGCCGTACTCCAGGGCCGTGCCGTCCGGCGACCAGCGCACCACGTCCCCGGTGCGGTACATCCGGGTGCCGGGCGGCCCGAACGGGTCCGCGACGAAACGTCCCGAGGTCAGACCCGGGCGGCCCAGATAGCCGCGGGCCAGCCCCGAACCGGCGATGTACAGCTCGCCGAAGCAGCCGTCGGGCACCGGACGCAGTGCCGCGTCCAGGACGTACACCCGGGTGTTGGCGACGGGCCGGCCGATCGGCGGCGGGCCGGCCGGTACGGCGGGCACGGGCGCCGCCGTCGACCAGATCGTCGTCTCCGTGGGGCCGTAGACGTTGGTCACCGACGCGCAGTGCGCGGCCATCGTACGGGCCAGCGGCTCCGGCAGCGCCTCCCCGCCGACCAGCGCACGCACTCCGGCGAGGACCGGCGCGTGGCCGGCGGTGAGCGCCTGCCACAGGCTCGGCGTGGCCTGGAGCAGCGTCGCACCGCAGGCCGACACCAGCGCGGCGAGGGCGGCGGGGTCCCGGACCGTCTCCCGGTCGGCGACGACCAGCTCGGCGCCCGCCGCCAGCGGCACGAACAGTTCCAGGTTGGCGATGTCGAAGCCGAACGTGGTCACCGCGAGGAACCGGTCCGCCGCCGTCACCGCACAGCGCCGGCCCATGTCCGCCACCAGGTTCACCAGCGCGCCGTGCGGGACGACGACCCCCTTCGGCCGGCCGGTCGAGCCGGAGGTGTGGATGACGTAGGCCGGGTGATCGGCACTCGGAGGAACGGGCACGGCCGGGGCCGGTGCGGGAGACGCGGTGACGGGTGGTGCCGCGGGGCGCGGCCGGGTGGCCTTGTCCAGGACCCACAGGTCTCCGGTGAGCGCCGGGCCCATCCCGTCGAGCAGGGGGCGGATCCGGCGGTGGGTGAGCGTGACCACGGGCGTGGCGTCCGCCAGCATGTTCCGCAGACGCTCGGCGGGGTGGTCGGGGTCCAGGGGGAGGTAGGCCGCGCCCGACTTCAGCACGGCCAGCGCCGCGACCACCAGGTCGGCGGACCGGTCCAGGGCGAGCGCCACCAGCCGCTCCGGGCCCGCTCCCGCCGCGGCCAGCTCCGCCGCCAGCCCGTCCGCCCGCTCGTGCAGCTCCCGGTACGTCAGCCGCTCGGCGCCGCAGGTCAGCGCCGGGGCATCGGGCGCTTGTGCCGCCCAGTGCGCCAGCAGCGGGGCCAGCCACGGCCCCGGCACCTCCGCGTCCGTGCGGTTGCGGGCCGCCACGACGCGAGCGGTCCCGTCGGCGTCCAGCAGGTCCAGCCGGCCGCACGGTTCGTCCGGCCGGCGCACCGTCTCCGCCAGCAGCCGTACGAGGCACCGCCCGACCCGGCGGGCCTCGGCCTCCGGGACCAGCGCGGGCACATGGTCGACGGCCAGCCCGAACGGCTCCCCGGGGAACACCGTCACGGTCAGCGGGTAGTGCGTGGCGGACCTGATGTCCACACCGGTCACCCGGGGGCCCGCCGCGGCCGGCTCGGGGCCCGGCCCGCCCATCGGATAGTTCTGGAACAGCAGCACCGTGTCGAACAGCTCCCCGCGCACCGCGGTCCGCTGCTGGATCTCCGCCAGCGGCAGATGCTCGTGCGCCAGCAGCTCGGTGCGGGCCCGCTGCACCCCGGCGAACAGCTCCGCCGGGGTCAGCCGGGGATCGACGTCGACGCGCACCGGCAGGGTGTTGGCGAACAGCCCCACCATCCGCTCGACGTCCGCCAGCCGGGCGGGCCGGCCGGAGGCGACCGTCCCGAACACCACGGTGTCCTGCCCGGTCAGCCGGGACAGCAGCAGCCCCCAGCAGCCCTGCACCACCGCGCTGACGGTCAGCCCCCGCGCACGCGCGAAGCGGACGAGGCCGGCGGCCACCTCGGACCCCACCTCGACCTCGATCCGCCGCGGCAGTGCGGCACCGCCGCTCACGTCCGGGACCGGGGCGTCGTCCTCCGCCACACCGCCGCCCGCGCCCCCGGCCGCCGCTGTCAGGCGGGTGGGTTCGGTCACTCCGGTCAGTGCGTGTCGCCAGGCCTCGCGGGCGGCCTCCCGGTCCTGTGTCCCCAGCCAGGCGAGGTACGCCTGGTACGGGGGGCCGGCCGGTCCCTGCGGTGCCGCTCCCGTGCGGAAGCCGGTGAAGAGCGCGGCCAGTTCGCGGGTCAGCGTCGCCATCGACCAGCCGTCCACGAGGATGTGGTGCACCGTCCACAACAGCCGGGCCCGTCCGTCGTCCGCCCGCAGCAGTGCGAAGCGGTGCAGCGGCGGCCGGGCCAGGTCGAAGCGGTGCGTCCGCTCCTCGCCGGCCACCCGGTCGAACTCGGCGACGGGCAGACGCAGTTCACGCCACGGCAGCTCCACGGTGCGGGGCAGCACCTGCACGGCCTCACCGCTCCTGCGGTGCCGGAAGCACGCCTTCAGGTTCGGGTACCGGTCGAGCAGCGCGCCCGCAGCGCCGCGCAGTGCCGCCGCGTCGGCGTCGGTCACGTCCGCGAGGTCGAGCACCAGTTGCAGCGCATAGACGTCCGTGGCGTCCCGGTCGTACGCGGAGAGGAACAGCAGACCCTGTTGCAGCGGCGACAGCGGGAGGACTTCACTGATGGCGGATTGCCGGTTCAAGCCGTGCTCCTCACGGAAGAGCGGGACGGGCGCGGGAACTTCCACGGCCCGCGCGATTCCAACCGGACGACGATTTCACGAGCACGCTGACGGACAACTGACCGTCAGCTGACGGTTCTTGCCGCGACGGACGGCACGGGTGCGCGTCAGCAAACCGTCAGTCCACGGTCAGCGCACGCCGACAGGCTTGCCGGCGACGCCCATTCGCTGCCGTAGGCCAGGAGTGCCAGTGCCGGTCATCACCGCGTCGCATGAATTCGATGTCAGCGACCTCTTCGTGAATCTCCAGCCGCTGTTCGGGCGCCGGCTGTTCCTGAAGGTCGAGGGATTCAACTTCGCCGGATCCATCAAACTGAAGGCCGCCCGGGAGATGGTCGCCCAGGCGGAGGCCGCGGGCCTGCTCCGTCCGGGTTCCACCCTGGTGGAGTCCTCGTCGGGCAACATGGGCGTCGCCCTCGCCCTGCTCGCGGCGAGCCGCGGCTACCGGTTCCTGTGCGTGACCGACACCCGCTGCAACGCGGTGACCCGGCGCACCATGGAGTCGCTCGGCGCCGAGGTCCACGTCGTCACCGAACCGCACGAGAGCGAGGGCTTCCTCGGCGCGCGGATCCGCCACGTCAGGGCGCTCCTCGCCGCCGACGACTCCCGGGTGTGGCTGAACCAGTACCTCAGCCCCGGCAACTGGATGGCCCACTACCGCACCACGGCCCCCGCCATCGCCCGCCAGTTCCCCGACCTGAACGTGCTGTTCGTCGGCGCCGGCACCACCGGCACGCTGATGGGCTGCGCCCGCTGGTTCCGGGAACGGCGGCCCTCGGTACGGGTGGTGGCCGTCGACAGCATCGGCTCCGTCACCTTCGGTGGGCCCCCCGGCACCCGGCACATCCCCGGCCTCGGCACCAGCGTGCGGCCGGCGCTGCTCGACGAGAGCCTGGTCGACGCCGTGGTCCACGTCCCGGAGGCGGCCACCGTGCGCACCTGCCGGGACCTGATGCGGCACGGCTTCCCGGTCGGCGGCTCCACCGGGACCGCGGTGACCGGCGCCCTGCGCTGGCTGGAGGAGCAGTACGGCGACGGCACCGGCGGGGTCCGCGAACAGGTCACCGCGGTGACCATCTCGCCGGATCTCGGCGACCGCTACATGGAGACCGTCTACCACGACGAGTGGGTGCACGGCGCCTTCGGCCCGGACCTGGATGCGGAGCCGGCGGCGGACCGGGCGGAGCAGGACAGCGTGGGTGATCCGACGCCGGCCGCGGCAGCCGCCGCCGCGGACTGAACGAGCCGGCCGCGGCGACCGCCGCCGCGGACCGAACGAGCCGGGCGCGGCCGAAACCGAGAATGACGGAGAGCAAAGCGATGACGACAAACCGAGGCGCCGTCCTCCCGCTCACCGCGGCGCAGGCCGAGATCTGGTTCGACGAGCAGTTCGCCACCGGGCCGCTCGCCTACAACATGGCCGACTACATCGACCTGCGCGGCCCGCTCGACACCGCCCTGCTGGAGCGGGCGCTGCACCGCCTGGGGCACGAGGCCGAAGGACTCCGCGTGCAGTTCGTGGAGGAGGCGGGCGCCCCGGGCCAGATCATCCGGCCCCTCGCCCGACTGCCCCTGTCGGCAGTCGATCTCAGTGAGGAACCCGACCCGTCGGCCGCCGCCCTGCGGTGGATGCGCGCGGACCACGCCGAACCCCTGACGATCACCGACTTCCCGCTGTTCCGCGGCGCCCTGCTCACCCTCGGTCCCGAGCACCACCTGCTCTACCTCTGCATGCACCACATCCTCGCCGACGGCTTCAGCCGCGCCCTGCTCTACCCCAAGCTCGCCGCCCTCTACGCCCGGCTGGCCGCGGGCCACGACGACGCGGCCCTGGACGCCGACGCCATCCCGGCCTTCCACCACCTGCTGGACGGCGAACGCCGCTACCTGGACTCCCGGCAGGTCGAACGGGACCGCGCCTACTGGACGGAGCGCCTCACCTCCTCCGGGCACGGGCCGGCCCCCGAACTCGTCTCGCTCTCCGACCGCGACCCGGCTCCCGGCCGCAGCGCCCTGCGCCACACCACCCGGCTCACCCCGGGGGCCACCGACGCGCTGCGCGGCCTCGCCCGCACGGGCAAGGTCACCCTGCCGGTCCTCATGGTCGGCGCCATGGCCGCCTACACCCAGCGTGTCACCGGCGTCACCGAGCCGCTGCTCACCCTCCCGGTGACCGGCCGCACCGGCGCCGTCGCCCGCGAGATCCCGGGCATGCTCGCCAACTACCTGCCGCTCGCCGTGCGCGTCCGTCCCGACCTGACCGCCCCGCAGCTGCTCCGGCAGGCCTGGAAGGAGGTCTCCGGCGCGCTCCGCCACCAGCGGTACCGCGGCGACCGCATCCGCCGCGACATCGGCCTGCGCACCGACGACCGCCGGGTGTTCGGACCCTTCATCAACGTCCTCGACCAGGACCCGGCGCTGGTCTTCGGCGACTGCCGGGGCACGGTGGTCAACCTGTCCACCGGCATCGTCAACGATCTCATCGTGAACGTCCTCAACACCGCCGACGGCACCATGGAGATCCACCTCGACGGCAACCCCGAGCTGTACACGGACGCCGAACTCGCCGCCCACCTCGCGCGGTTCGAGACGTTCCTGGCCGACCTGGCCGCACTCCCCGCCGACCGGCCCCTCGCCCGCGTCGGCCTGCGCGCCCCCGGCGAGCCGGTCGGCCTGCTGGGCGCCTGGGACCCGCACACCGAGCGCGCCGGATACGAGGGCCTGGTGGAGCGGGTGCGCTCGGTGGCGGCCCGCACCCCCGACGCCGTCGCCGTCGCCGACGGCACGGACCGCGTCACCTACCGGCAGCTGCTGACCCGGGCCGCCGGTGTCGCCGCCCGCCTGTCCGAGGCCGGTGTCGGCACGGGTTCGGTGGTGGCGGTGCTGGCGGATCCGGGGGTGCCGTTCGTGGCGGGGGTGCTGGGGGTGCTGGGTGCGGGCGGTGCGTATCTGCCGCTGGATCCGGCGGCCCCGGCGGCCCGCAACGCGTCCCTGCTGGCCGACAGCGGCGCCCGCCACCTGCTCGCCGGGGACGCGTACGAGGCCCCGGCCCACGACGTCCCGGCCGTCCTGCCGCTCAGCGACCCCACCGACCTCACCGGCACCGCCGAACTCCCGTGCGTCGGTGGTGGTCTGGATCTGGCGTACGTGATGTTCACGTCGGGGTCGACGGGTCGTCCCAAGGGGGCGATGGTGCAGCGTTCGGGGATGGTCAACCACTTGTGGGCGAAGGTCGGTGACCTGGATCTGGTGGCGGGGGAGTCGGTGGTGCAGAACGCGCCGCTGACCTTCGATGTGTCGGTGTGGCAGATGCTGGCTCCGTTGCTGGTGGGTGGGACGGTGCGGGTGGCGGGGGAGCTGGCGGCGGATCCGTCGGGGTTGTTCGCGATGGTCGCCGGTGAGCGGGTGGCGGTGCTGGAGGTGGTGCCGTCGTTGTTGCGGGCCGCGCTGGACGCGTGGGACATCGAGGGGGACGCGCCGGAGCTGGCGGATCTGCGGTGGCTGATGGTGACGGGTGAGGCGTTGCCTGCTGATCTGTGCCGGCGTTGGCACGAGCGGTATCCGCGGGTGCCTCTGATGAACGCGTACGGTCCGACGGAGTGCTCGGACGATGTGACGCATGCGGTGATCCGGGCGGGTGACGACCTGGGTGCCCGCGTCCCGATCGGTGCCGCGGTCCGCAACACGCGCCTTTACGTCCTGTCGGACGAGTTGCAGCCGGTGCCGGTGGGTGTGCCGGGTGAGCTGTATGTGGGTGGTGCGGGTGTCGGCCGTGGTTATCTGCACGATCCGGCGCGTACGGCGGGCACGTTCCTGGCGGATCCGTTCGGTCCGGCCGGGACACGGATGTACCGGACCGGGGACCGGGTGGTCCAGCGGCCCGACGGGCAGCTGGAGTTCATCGAACGACGCGACCACCAGGTCAAGATCCGCGGCAGGCGTGTCGAGACGGGCGAGATCGAGGCGGTCATCCGCACCCTGGACCCGGTCACCGACGCGGCGGTCGCCGTCCTGCCCGACGCGTCCGGCAACCCGCGCCTCGTCGGCTACCTCACCGGCCCCGGGGTGGACGCGGCCCGCGTCCGTGCCGAGCTGGCCCAGCTGCTGCCGGCGTACATGATTCCGGCGTCCTGGCTGGTGCTGGAGGCGCTGCCGCTGACGCCCAACGGCAAGCTCGACCGCAAGGCGCTGCCCCGGCCGGCCCTGGCCGGCCGCGAGGCCGAGCGGGGCGCGGCCAACGACCGTGAGCGGACTCTGTGCGCGATCTTCGCCGAGGTGCTCGGTGTCACCGAGGTCGGCGTGGACGAGGACTTCTTCGCGCTGGGCGGGGACAGCATCCGGTCCATCCAGCTGGTCAGCCGGGCCCGCGCCGCCGGGCTCGCCCTGACCACCCGCGACGTCTTCGAGCACAAGACGGTCACCGCCCTGGCGCGGGCGGCCGGCAGCCTGGACCGGGTCGCCGGGACCACCCGGGCCGCCGAGGACGACGGAGTCGGGCCGTACGAACTCACCCCGATCATGGCCCAGCTGCACGAGGAGACCGGCACACTGACCGGGCCCGTGGTCAAGTACAGCCAGCACATCGTCGTCAGCGTCCCCGCCGGGCTCGACGCCGCACTCCTCGACGCCGCCCTGCACGCCGTCGTCGACCACCACGACGCCCTGCGCACCCGGGCCACCGAACCGGCACCGGGCCTGTGGCACACGGAGGTCCTCCCACCCGGCGCCCTGGCCGGTGTGACGCTGGCCGGCACCGCCGAACCGGACGGCACGGGCGACCCGGCCCGCGCCGAGCGGCAGGCCGCCGCCGCGCGGGCCCGGCTCGATCCGGCCCGTGCCGTCATGATCCAGGCCGTACTGCTCGCCGCCCCGGCCGGAACCGACACCGGCCGGCTGGTGCTGTGCGCCCACCACCTCGTCGTGGACGGTGTGTCCTGGCGCGTCCTGCTGCCCGACCTCGAAGCCGCCTACCGTGCCCTCGCCGAGGGCCGCACCCCGGCACTCGACCCGGTCGGCACGTCGTACCGCGCCTGGTCCGCCCTCCTCGCCGAACAGGCCCGCACCCAGGTCCGCGGCACCGAACTCGCCGTCTGGCAGCGGCAGCTGGAGGGGCCGGACCCGCTGGTGGGCACCCGCCGCCCGGACCCCGCCCGCGACGTCCACGGCACCCAGCGCGCCCTCCGCCTGGAACTGGGCCCCGCGGTCACCGCGCGCCTGCTGACCGAGGTGCCCGCCGCCTTCCACGCCGAGATCAACGACGTGCTGCTCACCGGGCTCGCCCTCGCCGTCGCGGACTGGCGCCGCCGACACGGCCACGCCCAGCACGCGCAGACCCTGATCGAACTGGAGGGACACGGCCGCGAGCAGCTCGGCGACGAACTGGACCTGTCCCGTACCGTCGGCTGGTTCACCAGCGCCTTCCCGGTCCGCCTGGACGTCGGCACCCCCGACTGGGAGGAGCTGTGGGCGGGCGGCCCCGCCCTCGCCGGTGTCCTGAAGCGGATCAAGGAGCAGCTGCACGCCCTGCCCGGCCGCGGTGTCGGCTTCGGCCTGCTGCGCTACCTCAACCCGCACGCCGCCCGCGTCCTCGCCCGCCACCTGCGGCCCCAGATCGGCTTCAACTACATGGGCCGCTTCGACGCCCGCGAGGACCGGCCGTGGCAGCCCGTCGGCGGTGACGGAGTCGTCGGCACCGGAGCCCACCCCGGCATGCCACTGCCGCACCTCATCGACGTCACCCCGGCGACCGAGGACCGCCACGACGGACCGCACCTGATAGCCAACTGGGCGTGGGCCGGGACCGCGGTCGCCGAGGAGGACGTGCGGGACCTCGCCGAGACCTGGTTCCGCGCCCTGGAGCTGCTCGGCCGGCACGCACCCGGCGCGGGCGGCCTCACCCCCAGCGACCTGCCACTGGCCGGCCTGGGCCAGGACGAGATCGAGGCGTACGAGGCCGAACTCGCCGGCGCCGGCAGCCGCCTGGCCGACGTCCTGCCCATCACCCCGCTCCAGCAGGGCATGCTCTTCCACGCCGACTACAACACGGCCACCGAAGGCGGCACCGACGTCTACACCCTCCAGATCGTCGCCGACATCGAGGGCGACCTGGACCCCGCCGGCCTGCGCGCCGCCGGCCAGGCGCTCCTGGACCGGCACCCGAACCTGCGCGCGTCCTTCCGGGCCCGGCCCGCCGGCGCCCCCGTACAGCTCGTCCCGGACCGGGCGGAACTGCCCTGGCAGGAGATCGACCTGCGCGACCTGCCGGAACCGGAGCGGACCGCCGAACTCGACCGGATCACTGAGGCCGAGCGAGGCCGACGCTTCGCCCTGGACCGCCCGCCGCTGCTGCGGTTCACCCTCGTCACCCACGGCGAGGGACGCCACCGCTTCGTCTGGACGAGCCACCACATCCTGGTCGACGGCTGGTCGATGCCGCTGCTGGTGCGGGAGCTGTTCACCCTGGGCCGGCCCGGCGCCGACGGCACCGCGCTGCCCGCCCCCGTCCCCTACCGCTCCTACCTCGCCTGGCTGACCCGGCAGGACGGCGAGGCCGCCCGCGCCGCCTGGCGGGAGGCGCTCGCCGGTCTCGACGGGCCGACGCTCCTCGTGGACGCCGGCCCCGACCGGACACCGGTGCTGCCCGAGTCCCTGCGCCTGGACCTGCCCCGCGAGCTGACCGAGTCCCTCACCACCTGGGCCCGCGCCCACGGGCTGACCCTCAACACCGTGCTCCAGGGCTGCTGGGCGCTGCTGCTCGGCCGGCTCACCGGCCGCCAGGACGTCGTCTTCGGCGCCGTCACCTCCGGCCGGCCCGCCGAGGTCCCCGGCGTCGAGTCGATGATCGGCATGTTCCTCACCACCGTGCCGGTACGGGTCCGGCTGCGCCCCGGCACCCGTCTCGCCGAACTGCTGCGCGACCTCCAGGAGCGGCAGACGGCGCTGCTGCCGCACGAGCACCTCGGGCTCGCCGAGATCCACCGGGCCGCGGGCCTGGCCGGCGAGGTCTTCGACACCGTCGTCCTCTTCGAGAACTTCCCGCTCGACGCCGCCGACCCGGCCGCCGACACCGACGGCCCCCGAGTGCTGCGCACCGAGGCCCGGGACGCCCGCCACCACCCGCTCAGCATGGCCGTGTTCCCCGGCGACACCCTGACCCTGCGCTTCGACTACGCGCCCGACCTGTTCACCGGCGCCGACGTCGAGCGGATCGCCGTCATGGTCCGGCATCTGCTGCGGACCGTCGCCGACGGCGGTGACCTGCCGCTCGCCCGCGTCGACGTCACCGCCCCGGCCGTCCTCGGCCGCCCCGGGCACCCCGGCGAACTCGGTGGCGTGCTCGGCTCCTGGGACCCCACCCTGCCCGAGGAGAGCCTCGGCGTCGTGGAACGCGTCCGGGCCGTCGCGGCCCGCGTCCCCGACACCGTCGCCGTCGCCGACACCACCGACCGCGTCACCTACGGCGACCTCGTCGAACGTGCCGGAGGCCTCTCGGTCCGCCTGTCCGAGGCCGGTGTCGGCACGGGTTCGGTGGTGGCGGTGCTGGCGGATCCGGGGGTTCCGTTCGTGGCGGGGGTGCTGGGGGTGCTGGGTGCGGGCGGTGCGTATCTGCCGCTGGATCCGGCGGCCCCGGCGGCCCGCAACGCGTCCTTGCTGGCCGACAGCGGCGCCCGCCACCTGCTCGCCGGACGCGCGTACGGAGCTGAGACCCGCGCGCTCGCCGGTGACACCACCGTCCTCTGCCTGGAGGACGCCCTCCACGATCGCGCACTCCCGCCCGCCCTCGGTGGTGGTCTGGATCTGGCGTACGTGATGTTCACGTCGGGGTCGACGGGTCGTCCCAAGGGGGCGATGGTGCAGCGTTCGGGGATGGTCAACCACTTGTGGGCGAAGGTCGGTGACCTGGATCTGGTGGCGGGGGAGTCGGTGGTGCAGAACGCGCCGCTGACCTTCGATGTGTCGGTGTGGCAGATGCTGGCTCCGTTGCTGGTGGGTGGGACGGTGCGGGTGGCGGGGGAGCTGGCGGCGGATCCGTCGGGGTTGTTCGCGATGGTCGCCGGTGAGCGGGTGGCGGTGCTGGAGGTGGTGCCGTCGTTGTTGCGGGCCGCGCTGGACGCGTGGGACATCGAGGGAGGCGCGCCGGAGCTGGCGGATCTGCGGTGGCTGATGGTGACGGGTGAGGCGTTGCCTGCTGATCTGTGCCGGCGTTGGCACGAGCGGTATCCGCGGGTGCCTCTGATGAACGCGTACGGTCCGACGGAGTGCTCGGACGATGTGACGCATGCGGTGATCCGGGCGGGTGACGACCTGGGTGCCCGCGTCCCGATCGGTGCCGCGGTCCGCAACACGCGTCTGTATGTGCTGTCGGACGAGTTGCAGCCGGTGCCGGTGGGTGTGCCGGGTGAGCTGTATGTGGGTGGTGCGGGTGTCGGCCGTGGTTATCTGCACGATCCGGCGCGTACGGCGGGCACGTTCCTGGCGGATCCGTTCGGTCCGGCCGGGACACGGATGTACCGGACCGGGGACCGGGTGGTCCAGCGGCCCGACGGGCAGCTGGAGTTCATCGAACGACGCGACCACCAGGTCAAGATCCGCGGCCGGCGGGTGGAGATCGGCGAGATCGAGGCGGTCATCCGCTCCCTGGACGCTGTCACGGACGCGGCGGTGGCGGTGCTCCCGGACGCGTCCGGCAACCCGCGCCTGGTCGGCTACCTCACCGGCCCAGGCGTCGCCCCCGACCAGGTGCACTCGGAGCTGGCCCGCCTGCTGCCGGCGTACATGATTCCGGCGTCCTGGCTGGTGCTGGAGGCGCTGCCGCTGACGCCCAACGGCAAGCTCGACCGCAAGGCGCTGCCCCGGCCGGCCCTGGCCGGCCGCGAGGCCGAGCGGGGCGCGGCCAACGACCGTGAGCGGACTCTGTGCGCGATCTTCGCCGAGGTGCTCGGTGTCACCGAGGTCGGCGTGGACGAGGACTTCTTCGCGCTGGGCGGGGACAGCATCCGGTCCATCCAGCTGGTCAGCCGGGCCCGCGCCGCCGGGCTCGCCCTGACCACCCGCGACGTCTTCGAACAGCGCACCGTCACCGACCTCGCCCGGACCGCGACCGAGGCATCCGCCGACGACGACACCGCCGCACCCGAGGCCGCCGACGCGCTCATCACCCTCTCCGCCGACGAACTCGCCGACCTGGAACTTGAGTTGAGTGAGGACCTGTCGTGACCGAAACCAGCACCGGGTCGAGAATCAGCGCGGTCCTGCCGCTGTCGCCGCTGCAACAGGGGCTGCTCTTCCTGTCCTCGTACGACCGCGCGGCGACCGACCACTACGTCCTCCAGTTCACCGCGGACATCCAGGGCGACGGCACGGACCTGGAACGCAGGCTGCGCGCCGCCTCCGCCGCGCTGCTGCGCCGCCACCCGAACCTGCGGGCCTGCTTCCGGCACCGCAGGAACGGCGAGCCGGTGCAGATCGTCCTGCGCGCGGACGACGTCGAACCCGCCTGGTCCGTGCACGACCTCACCCACCTGCCCGCGGCGGAACGGCCGGCCGCGGCGGACCGGCTCGCGCGGGAGGACCGGCGGCGCCGGATCGACCCGGCCCGGCCGCCGCTCATGCGGTTCGCCCTCGTCCGGCTCGGCGAGCGCAGCCACCGGCTGGTCTGGTCCGTGCACCACATCCTGGTCGACGGCTGGTCACTGCCCCTCGCGGTACGCGAACTGACCCTGCTCGCCGGGGAACCGGGCGCCCCCGGCCGGGCGGACGCGACGGGCGGAACGACCGCCGGCACCGGGGACGACCACGGTCCGCTGCCCGCGCCCGCGCCGTTCGGCTCCTTCCTCGCCTGGCTGGGCACCCGCGACAAGGCAGCGGCGCAGGCCGCCTGGGCCGGACTCCTGCGGGGGCTCGACGGCCCCGTCCGGGCCGCCCCGGACGCCACCGGCACCGGGGAGCCGCCCGCCGAGGCCGAGGCCGTGCTGCCGCGCGCGCACACCGCCGCGCTGCTCGGCTGGGCCCGGGCACAGGGACTCACCCTCAACTCCGTCGTCCAGGGCTGCTGGGCGCTGCTGCTCGGCCGGCTCACCGGCCGCGAGGACGTCGTCTTCGGCGCCGTCACCTCCGGACGGCCCGCCGAGGTCCCCGACGTCGAGTCCATGATCGGGCTGTTCGCCAACACGCTGCCCGTGCGGGCCGACGTACGGCCGGAGCGGCCGGCGAGCGAACTGTTCCGGGAGCTGGCCCGGCAGCAGGTCGCGATGATGCCGCACGAGCATCTGCCGCTGGCCGAGGTGCAGGCCGCCTGCGGTATCCAGGGAGAACTCTTCGACGCCGTCCTCGCCTTCCAGAACTACCCGCTCGACGAGGAGGAACTGCGCCGGCACTCCGGCGGCACCGTCTCCGCCGCCCGGGTGCACGCGGCCACGCACTACCCGCTGCACCTCACCGTGCTGCCCGGCGACAGCCTGCGGCTGCGGCTGTCGTACCGGGCGTCGGCGCTCGGGGAGGGCCCCGGTGCCGCGCAGGGCCTGCTGGACCGGCTGGTGCGCATCCTCGGCGAGGTGGCCGACACCCCGGACGCGCCCCTCGCCCACCTCGGCGCCCTCTCCCCGGCCGAGGAGCACCGCGTCCTCACCGAGTGGAGCGGCGTCCCGCACCCCGCCGCCCCGGACACGCGCCCCGGGGCCGGCGGTCGGGCGGACACCATTCCCGGCCGCTTCGCCGTCCGGGCCGCGCGTACACCCGATGCCGTGGCCGTCACCGGGCACGGTGGGGTCCGTCTCACCTACCGCGAGCTGGATGAGCGGTCCGAGCGGCTGGCCCGGGTGGTCGCCGGTCACGGTGCCGGGCCGGAGTGCCTCGTGGCCGTCGCCCTGCCGCGCGGTGCCGAGCTGATCGTCGCGGTCCTCGCCGTGCTCAAGGCCGGTGCCGCCTACCTGCCGCTGGAACCCGCGCACCCGGCGGAGCGCATCGCCCACACCCTGCGGGACGCCCGCCCCACGCTGCTGCTGACCACCACGGACGTCCGGCTGCCCGCCCCGGCCGCGGACCACCCCGGCCCGCTGCGGATCGACCTCGACACGGACGCCGTCGACGCCGCGCCGGCCACGGCACCCCGGCCCGCGCTCACCCCCGACCACCCGGCCTACGTCATCTACACCTCGGGTTCCACCGGCCGGCCCAAGGGCGTCGTCGTCGCGCACCGCAACGTCGTCCGGCTGCTGGACCGTACCGACCGGTGGTTCCGCTTCCGTCCGGACGACGTGTGGACCCTCTTCCACTCCATCGCCTTCGACTTCACCGTGTGGGAGCTGTGGGGCGCGCTGCTGTACGGCGGGCGCCTGGTCGTCGTCCCGCACGACGTCGCCCGCTCACCGGACGCCTTCCTGGACCTGCTGGCGGCCGAGCACGTCACCGTCCTGAACCAGACGCCGTCCGCCTTCTACCAGCTGATGCGCGCCGACGCCGACCGCCCGCGCGAACTGGCGCTGCGGCACGTGGTGTTCGGTGGCGAGGCGCTGGACATCGGCCGGCTCACCGACTGGTACGCCCGGCACCCGCACACTCCGCGCCTGGTCAACATGTACGGCATCACGGAGACCACCGTGCACGTGTCGTACCAGGAGCTGGACCGGGACCTGGCCGCGGCAGGCGTGGGCAGCGTCATCGGGCGGGCGATACCCGGCCTGCGGGTGTACGTCCTGGACAACGCGCTGCGGCCGGTGCCGGCCGGGGTGCCCGGCGAGCTGTACGTGGCCGGTCCCGGCCTGGCCCGCGGTTACCTGGGCCGGGCCGCGCTGACCGCCGGCCGGTTCGTGGCCTGCCCGTACGGGACGCCCGGCGAGCGGATGTACCGCACCGGCGACCTCGGCCGCTGGCGGCCCGACGGCACCCTCGTCCACCTGGGGCGCGCCGACGAGCAGGTCCAGCTGCGCGGGTTCCGTATCGAACTCGGGGAGATCGCCACCGTGCTCGGCCGGCACCCACGGCTCGCCGAGGTGGCCGTGGTCGCCCGCGAGGACCGGCCCGGCGACCCGCGGCTGGTCGCCTACGTCGTCCCGCACGAGCCGGACGGTGATCTGTCCGACCGGGAACTGTCCGCGACGGTCCGGGCGTTCGCCGTCGAGCGGCTGCCCGACCACATGGTGCCCGCCGGCGTCGTACGGCTGCCCGCCCTTCCCCTGACCGCCAACGGCAAGCTCGACCGGCGGGCCCTGCCCGCACCCGCGTACACCACCTCCGCCCGTGCCCCCCGCACCCGCGAGGAGAGCGCCCTGTGCGCGGTGTTCGCCGCGGTCCTCGGGCTCGAACGCGTCGGTGCGGACGACGACTTCTTCGCCCTCGGCGGGCACTCGCTGCTCGCCACCCGCATCGTCAACCGGGTCCGCGCCGAACTCGGCGCGGAACTGGAGGTCCGTGACCTGTTCGAGGCGCCCAGCCCGGCCGCGCTCGCGGGCCGGCTGCGCGCCGCCGCGCCGGGCCGGCCCGCGCTGACCGCCCGGCCGCGCCCGGCGGTCGTCCCCCTGTCGTACGCCCAGCAACGGCTGTGGTTCGTCGAGCGGCTCGGCGCGCCCGGCGGGCTCTACGCCATCCCCCTCGCGGTCCGGCTCACCGGCCCGCTCGACGTCCCCGCGCTCCACGCGGCGCTGCGCGACCTCGTCGCCCGCCACGAGGCGCTGCGGACCGTGTTCCCGGCGCGCACCGGCCCCGGTGCCGCCACCGACCCCGGTGCCGGGGCTCCCCCCGTTCCCGGCACCGGTCCGACGGGAGGCGTCGGCCCGGCCGAGCAGCGCGTGCTCGCGCCGGCCGACGCTCCCGTGCCCCTGCCCGCCGACCACGTCACCGAGGCCGGGCTGCCCGCGGCCATGGCCGCGGAGGTGGCCCGCGGTTTCGACCTGGAGACCGAGATCCCGCTGCGGGCCCGGCTGTTCACGCTCGGTCCCGGCGAACACGTCCTGCTGCTCGTCCTGCACCACATCGCCGGCGACCGCTGGTCCCTCACCCCGCTGGTGCGGGACCTGACCGCCGCCTACGCCGCCCGCGGCGCCGGCCACGCGCCCGCCCCGGAGCCGCTGCCGGTGACGTACACCGACTTCACGCTCTGGCAGCGCGACCTGCTCGGCGACGAGGACCGGCCGCACAGCGAACTCGCCCGCCAGCTCGCGTACTGGACGGCGGCCCTCGACGGGCTGCCCGAGGAGCTGGCGCTGCCCCGGGACTTCCCGCGCGGCGCCCGCACCAGCCACCGGGGCGCCACCGTGCGCGCCACCCTGCCCGAACGGCTCGCCGCCGGGCTGCGGGCGCGCGCCGCCGAGTGGAACGCCAGCCCGTTCATGGTGCTCCAGGCGGCCCTGGCCGCCCTGCTCACCCGGCTCGGCGCGGGCACCGACATCCCGCTCGGCACCCCCGTGGCGGGCCGCGGCGACGAACGGCTCCACGACGTCGTCGGCATGTTCGTCAACACGCTCGTGCTGCGCACCGACACCTCCGGCGACCCCGGCCTGCGGGACCTCGTGGACCGGGTGCGCGAGCGGGACCTGGCCGCCTACCGGCACCAGGACGTGCCGTTCGAGAAGCTCGTGGAGGTCCTCGCCCCGGAGCGCTCGATGGCCCGGCACCCGCTGTTCCAGGTGATGTTCGCCTATCAGCAGGAGCCGCCCGTCATGGCCGCCGGCCCCGCCGGGCTCACGGTACGGCCCGAGGAGGTGCCGTCGTCCACCGCCAAATGGGACCTGTTCTTCCAGTTCTCCGAGGCGGGCCCGGGCGTGGAACTGGCCCTGGAGTACAGCGCCGACCTGTTCGCGTCCGGCACCGCCCGGCGCCTCGCCGACGCCTGCGTCCGGCTGCTCGGCGCCGCGCTGGCCGACCCCGGGCGTCCGCTGTCCCGGCTGGACCTGCTCGGCGCCGACGAGCGGGACGCCCTGCTGGCGCGAGGCACCCGCCGCACCGGTACCCCGGCCACCACGGTCACCGAACTCGCGGCCCGGCGGGCCGCCGCCGCCCCGGACGCCGTCGCCCTCGTCCACCGGGACGCGACCGGCCGCCTCACCCGCACCACCCACGGTGAGCTGCACCGCGCCGCCGGCCGGCTGGCCCACCTGCTGGCCGCCCGGGGCGTCGGCCGCGGCGACCTGGTCGCGCTGTGCCTGGAACGCGGCCCGGCCACCGTGACCGCGCTGCTGGCCATCGCCCGCACCGGCGCCGCCTACCTGCCCCTGGACCCCGCCTACCCGGTCGCACGGATGCGGGACATGCTCACCGACGCGGGGGCCCGGCTGCTGCTCACCCAGGACTCCCTGGCCGCCCGCTGCGCCGAGGCGGCCGGCCCCGGCACCGAGACACTCGTGCTGGACGCGCCCGCCACCCGGACCGCCCTGGCCGCCCTGCCCGGCCACGCGCCGGACGTGCCCGCACCCCGCCCCGACGACCTCCTCTACGTCATCTACACCTCCGGCTCCACCGGCCGCCCCAAGGGAGTCGCCGTCTCCCACCGGGCCGCCGTACGCCTCGTGCACGGGCTGCCCGAACTGGACTTCACCCCCGACGACACGTTCCTGTACTTCGCACCGGTCGCCTTCGACGCGTCCACCTTCGAGATCTGGGCGCCGCTCGCGCACGGCGCCCGGCTCGCCGTCTGCCCGCCGGGGCCGGCCGACCCCGAGGCGCTCGGCGCGTTCCTGCGCGAGGCCGGGGTGACCGTCGCCTTCCTCACCACCCAGTTCGTCAACACCGTCGTCGACACCCGGCCGCGTGCCCTGGCCCCGCTGCGGGCGCTGCTCACCGGCGGCGAGGCACACTCCCGCGACCACCTCGACCGGCTGCGGGCCGCCCTGCCGGACACCACCGTGTACAACGTGTACGGCCCGACCGAGACCACCACGTTCGCCACCCTCCAGGACACCGCGGGCGCCACCGACGCCCCGGCGGGCGTGCCCATCGGCCTGCCCGTCGGCGACACCTGCGCCTACGTCCTCGACGAGGCGCTGCGACCGGTGCCGCAGGGCGTGGTCGGCGAGCTGTACCTGGCCGGACCCGGCCTGGCCCGCGGCTACCTGGGCCGGCCCGCCCTGACCGCCGGGCGGTTCACCGCCTGCCCCTACGGGGAGCCCGGCGCGCGCATGTACCGCACCGGCGACCTCGCGCGCTGGGACGCCCGCGGCCGGCTCGACTACGTGGGCCGCGCCGACCAGCAGGTGAAGATCCGCGGCTACCGCATCGAACCCGGCGAGATCGAGCGCCGCCTCACGGCCCACCCCGCGGTCGCCCGGGCCGCCGTCGTCGCCCCCGCCGACCGTGCCGGCCGGCGGCAGCTGGTCGCCTACGTCGTCCCCGCACCCGGCGGCCCCGCACCCGGGCCCGAGGAGCTGCGCCGGCACCTGACGCGCGCGCTGCCCCCGTACATGGTGCCGGGCGCGTACGTGCCGCTGCCGGACCTGCCGACGACCGTCAACGGCAAGCTCGACGTGGCCGCCCTGCCGCCCGCCCCGGCCCGCCCCGACGGCCCCGCCGCCCGTGCGCCCCGTACCGACGCCGAACGGCGGCTGTGCGCGGCCGTCACCGAGGTGCTCGGCGTGCCGGCCGGCCCCGACGACGCGTTCTTCGCGCTCGGCGGGGACAGCCTGAAGGCGATCCGGCTGGTCAACGCCGCCGCCCGGGCCGGGCTGCGGATCGGCCTCGCCGCCGTCTTCGAACACCGCACGCTGGAGGCCCTGGCCGCGAGCGCCGCCGCCGACGGCGGCACCGTCGACCTGCTCGGGCCCGTGCTGCCCCTGCGCACCACCGGCACCCGGCCGCCGCTGTTCTGCGTGCACGGCGGGCTCGGCTTCGGCATTCCCTTCGCGGCGCTCGCCGAACACCTCGACCCCGCACAGCCCGTGCACGCCCTCCAGGCCCGCGGCCTCGCCGGCACCGGCCCGCTGCCCGGCGCCCTCGCCGAGGTCGCGGCCGACTACCTGACCCGGATCAGAGCCGTCCAGCCGCACGGCCCCTACCACCTGCTGGGCTGGTCCTACGGCGGCATCGTCGCCCACGAGATCGCGGCCCTGCTGCACGCGGCCGGCGAGGAGGTCGCCTACCTCGCCAACCTGGACGCCTATCCCGACGACGGGCACGGCGTCCACCCCACCGACGCGGAGTTCCTCGCCGACTTCCTCACCGAGGCCGGCATCGACGCCACCGGCCTGGACCGGCTCGACCCGCCGGCCGTCGCCGCCCACCTCCGGCGCACCGGCGGCCCGCTCGCCGGCCTCGGCCGGGCCACCCTGGAACGGCTGCTCGCCGTCATGCGCAACCACCTCGACCTGGTCCAGCGGCACACCCCGAGCCGCTTCGGCGGCTGCTCGGTGACGCTGTTCCTGGCCGCCGACGGGCTCACCGGGGAGGAACGCGCCCTGAAGGCCAAGAGCTGGGAGCCGTACCTGGGCCGGCCCGCCGACATCCACGAGGTGCCCTGCGGCCACCAGCAGATGCTGCGGCCCGCACCGGCCGCGCTCATCGGCGCCGCCGTGGAACACCGGCTGCGTGCCCTGGCCGCCGCCCGCTGACCCCCTGCCGCCGACCGTCCCATCCACCGTCCGAGATCTGGAGACCCGCCATGGCCAATCCCTTCGACAACGAAGACGGCACCTTCCTCGTCCTCGTCAACGACGAGGGACAGCACTCCCTGTGGCCGTCCTTCGCCGCGGTGCCCGACGGCTGGCGCGTGGCCCTGGACGCCACCGACCGCGCCACCGCCGTCGCCCACGTGGAGAGCCACTGGACCGACATGCGCCCGCTCAGCCTCCAGCGGCAGGCGGACTGACCGTGGCCGTGTCCGACACCGCGATCCTCGCCGAGGGACTCAGCAAGACCTACCGCTCCCACACCGCGCTGCACGGCATCGACCTGGCGGTGCCGGCCGGCACCGTGCTGGGGGTCCTCGGACCCAACGGCGCGGGCAAGACCACCACCGTCCGGATCCTCGCCACCCTGGACCAGCCGTCCGGCGGGCGGGCCGTGGTCGCCGGGTACGACGTGCTGCGCGAGGGCCGCGAGGTGCGCCGGCGCATCGGCCTGGCCGGGCAGTACGCCGCCGTCGACGAACTCCTCACCGGGCGGGAGAACCTCGTCCTGCTGGCCCGGCTGCTCAGGTTCGGGCGGCGCGGTGCCGTACGCCGGTCCGCCGAACTGCTGGACCGGTTCGAACTGACCGAGGCCGCCGACCGGCCCGCGGGCACCTACTCGGGCGGCATGCGCCGCCGGCTCGACCTGGCCACCTGCGTCCTGGGCGATCCCGAGGTGCTCTTCCTGGACGAACCCACCACCGGCCTCGACCCGGCCAGCCGCAACGTCCTGTGGGACGTGGTCCGCGACCTGGCCGCCGGCGGTGTGACCATCCTGCTCACCACCCAGTACCTGGAGGAGGCCGACCAGCTCGCCGACCGCGTCGCCGTCATCGACGCCGGACGGGTCATCGCGGAAGGCACCCCGGACGCCCTGAAACGGCAGGTCGGCACCGACCGGCTGGAGGTGACCGTGGCCCGCCCCGAGCACCTCGCCGACGCGGTCGCCGCACTGGCCGTGCTCGGCGGCCCGGCCCCCGTCACCGACGAGGCCGCCCGCCGGGTCTCCGTACAGCTCGGCGCGGACGGCCTGGACGACCTGGCCCGCGCCGCGCAGGCCCTGCGCGACAAGGGCGTGCCCACCGTCGACTTCGAACTGCGCAAGCCCACGCTCGACGACGTCTTCTTCGACCTCACGGGCACGGGCCGGAAAGAGGAGCCCCAGTGACGGCCACGGCCACCACCCCGACCACCACCGAACGGCCGGCCGCCCGCCCCGGGCCGGCCGGCCCCGTGCGTGGCCACCTCGGCGACACGCTCGCCCTGGCCGGCCGCCACCTGACCCACCTGCGCCGCTCACCGGGCCGGCTGGTCCTGGTCACCATGAACCCGCTGGTGATGCTGATCGCCGTCGGCTATCTGTTCCGCAGCTCCATGCACATCCCCGGCGGCGTCGCCTACGAGGACTTCATCATGGCCGGCATCGCCATCCAGGTCGGCCTGACCGGGGTCGGCCCCACCGCCATCGGGGTCGCCCTGGACCTGCGGCACGGACTGGTCGACCGGTTCCGTTCACTGCCGATCGCCCCGTCGTCCGTGCTTCTCGGCCGCACCCTGTCCGACCTGCTCGTCGGCGCGGTCAGCCTGACCGCGGTCAGCCTCGTCGGGCTGGGCGTGGGGTGGCGCCCGCACGAGGGCGCGCTGCGCACCGCCGCGGGCTTCGGCGTGCTGCTGGCCTTCGTGTACGTGATGACGTGGGTCGGCATCCTGCTCGGCACCACCCAGCGGAACATCGAGGCCATCGACGGCACCGGCGCCCTGGTGCTGGTCATCCTCAGCTTCCTGTCCAACGCCTACGTGCCCGTCAGCGGCCTGCCCGGCTGGCTGCGTCCCGTCGCCGAGTGGAACCCCGTCACCTCGGTCGTCACCACCTGCCGGCAGCTGTGGGGCAACGATCCCGGGGTGGCGGCCTCCGCGGGCTTCCCCGGGCACCACCCGGGCCTGGTGAGCGCCGTGACGCTGACGGCGCTGCTGCTCGCCGCGGTGTGGGGCAGCGTCCGCGGATTCCGCCGCGCGGGCAGCCGCTGACATCGGGGAATTCCTCGGGCAACCGTCGTCAGCGGTCCGTCAGTTGACGGTCACTGGGCAGTCATCGGCGCTGACTAGGTTTCTGACCGAGCCGCTTCGCTGCCCCTTCTTCCGCGCAGCCGCACCGCTCTTCCGCACCGCTCTTCCGCACCGCTTCTCCCGCCTTCTTCCCGCGTCACCGACCGGCAATCCAGAAAACGGAGGACCGAGCCATGACCACGGCCGCTCCCGAGCGTCTCACCCGTATCCGGGAAATCATCGCCGAGAACATCGACGTCGAACCCGAGCGTCTTTCCGACACGGCGCTCTTCATCGACGAACTCGGCGCCGACTCCCTGAAGCTGATCGACGTCCTCAGCGCGCTGGAGATGGAGTACTCCATCGTCATCGACATGAACGAACTGCCCAACATGGTCAACGTGGCGGCCACCTACCAGGTGGCCGCCGCAGCCGCCGGCTGGTGACGCCCATGTCCACGAAGCAGTCCACGGACCGGGCCGGCCACCGGCGGGTCGTCGTCACCGGCTTCGGGGTGATCTCCAGCATCGGCACCGGAGTCGAGGAGTACACCGCGGGCCTGCGGGCCGGCCGGTCCGGCGCGCGGCCGATCACCCGCTTCGACACCGAGGGCTTCGGGCAGAACACCGCCTGCGAGGTCCCCGACTTCGAGCCGGAGCGCTGGATCCGAAACCTGCCGCTCGACCACGTGGGCCGCGCCGGCCGGTTCGCCGTCGCCGCGGCCCGCATGGCCGTCGAGGACGCCGGACTGGACGAGGCCGCCCTCGCCGACCGGGCCGCCGTCATCACCGTCGGCACCACCGACGGCGAGTCCCACGACATCGCCGTCCTGCTGGAACAGGAACTGGCCGCCGGAGACCCGGAGGCGATGGACCCGGTGCGCGCCCGCCGCATCAACGCCGGCCGGCTGTCCACCGCGATCGCCCGGGAACTGCGCATGCCGAACGTGGAGGCGACCACCGTCACCACCGCCTGCGCCGCCGGGAACTACTCGATCGGCTACGGCCTGGACGCCATCCGCTCCGGCGACGTCGACCTGGCGCTGTGCGGCGGCGCGGACGCCGTCAACCGCAAGGCGTTCGCCCTGTTCAAACGGTTCGGGGCGCTCAGCCCGGACGTGGTGCGCCCCTTCGACAAGGACCGCGAGGGCATCCTCACCGGCGAGGGCGCCGGCATCCTCGTCATGGAGAGCCTGGAGTCGGCCCTGGCCCGCGGCGCGCGCATCTACGCCGAGGTCCTCGGCTACGGCCTCAGCTGCGACGCCGCCCACCCCACCGCACCCAACCGGGAGGGCATCGCCCGGGGCATCCGGCTGGCCCTGGACGACGCGGGCGTCGAGGAGCGGGAGGTCGACTTCATCTCCGCCCACGGCACCGGCACCCGGGCCAACGACAGCACCGAGACCGCGGCCATCCTCGACGTGTACGGGGACGCCCCGCCGCGCACGGTCGCCGTGAAGTCGATGCTGGGCCACTCGATGGGAGCCGCCAGCGCGCTCGGCGCGATCGCCTGCGGCCTCGCCATCGAGCACGGGTTCATCCCGCCCACCATCAACCACCGCGAGACCGACCCGGAGTGCCCCCTCGACGTCGTACCCAACCAGGCGGTCGAGGCCGACGTACGGATCGTGCAGAACAACTCGAGTGCCTTCGCCGGCAACAACGCCGTGCTGATCCTGGGCACCTACGGGGAGAAGGTACGGCCATGAGCAACACGACTGCCGTCCCGCGGGCCGCGCTGCCCCCGGACACGCCCGTCATCACCGGCTGGTCGGCGGTGTCGCCGTACGGCGTGGGCCGTGCGGCCTTCGCCGCCGGCGTGCGCGCCGGAGCGAAGACGGCGGTGAAGGCGGACGCCGGTCTCGGCACCCTGCCGTCGCCGGAGGTGTGCACCGTGCCCGGCTTCGACATCCAGGAACTGCTCGGCAAGCGCGGCACCGCCAAGATGGACCGGCTCACCGCGCTCGCGCTGGTCGCCTCCGACGGGCTGCTGCGCGACGCCGACGGCGCGCAGGCGGTCGCCACCGACGACCGCACCGGCGTCGTCCTCGGCATCACCATGGGCAGCCTGGAGAACGTCACCGACTTCCTGCGCCAGTCCTACACCAACGAGCGGCCCTTCTACGTCGACGCCGGCCGCATCCCGTTCGGCAGCCTCAACCACGCCGCCGGCGCCTGCGCCATCCGGCACGGCCTGAAGGGCCCCAACACCACCGTCGCCGGTGGCCGGGCCGCCGGCCTGCTCGCCCTGAACTACGCCCGCCGGCTGCTCGGACAGGGCCGGGCCACCAAGTACGTGGCCGGTTCGGCGGAGGAGTTCTCCGCCGCGCACGCCTGGTACGAGGCGACCGCCGCCCAGCCCGGCGACCCGGCGCCGCTGCTCGGCGAGGGCTGCGGACTGTTCCTCGTCGAGCCCGCCGGCCGCGCCGAACACCCGCCGCTGGCGGCCGTGCTCGGCATCGAGACCCGCGTCGACATCGACGACGACCCGTTCGCCGCGGTCGGTGCCTGCGCCCGCCGCGCCCTGGAGCGGGCCGGGGTCAGTGCCGACGAGGTCTGGGCGGCCGTACCCTGCGCGGCGCCGAGCGCCGCCGGCCGCGCCGAGCACGAGGCGCTCGCCGCGCTGGTGCCGGCCGCGGCGCTGGGCCGGGTGCCGTCGATGGAACTGCTCGGCGACACCAGTGCCGCCTCCGCGTCCTTCCAGATCGCGGCGGTGCTCTCCGTCGCCGCGGCCGAGCCGGCGTCCCGGGGCCGGATCGCGCTGGTGACCGCCGTGGACCGGGACGGCGCCGTGGCCGCGGCCGTGCTGCGACTGCTCGGGGAGGACGCGTGATCGCCCTGGTCAGCGGCGGTTCCCGGGGCATCGGCCGGGCCGTCGTCCTGCGGCTCGCACAGGACGGCCACGACGTGTCGTTCTGCTACCGCTCCCGGCAGGACGCCGCCGAGGAACTCGCCAAGGAGGCCGCCGGGGCGGGCACCCGGGTGCTCGCCGTGCGCTGCGACGTGGCCGACCCGGCGGACGTGCGCGAGTGGTACACGCGCACCGAACGTGAACTCGGACCCGTCGACGCCGTCGTCACCTCCGCGGGCATCACCCGTGACCGGCCGCTGGTGCTGATGGGCCAGGACGACTGGGACGGGGTGCTGCGCACCAATCTCGACGGCGTCTACCACGTGTGCCGGTCGGCCGCGTTCTCCATGAGCAAGCGCCGCACCGGCGTCATCGTCAACCTGTCCTCCGTGGCGGGGATCCACGGCAACACCGGCCAGGCCAACTACGCCGCGTCCAAGGCGGGGATCATCGGCTTCACCAAGTCCCTCGCCCGGGAGCTGGGCCCGCGGGGCGTGCGCGCCAACGTCGTCGCCCCGGGCCTGATCGAGACCGACATGGTCGGCGGTATGCCTCAGGCGGCCCGCGAACGGCAGCTGAAGAGCGTGCCGCTGGGCCGGCTCGGCCGCGCGGAGGAGGTGGCCGACCTGGTGTCGTTCCTGGTGTCCGACCGGGCCGCGTACATCACCGGGTCGGTCGTCGAGATCCACGGAGGCGGCGTCTTCTGATGGGGGAGCAGATGCGGGGCACGGGGGCAGGGGCGGCGGAGCAACGGTACGACGCCGTGGTGGTCGGCAGCGGTGTCGGCGGCCTGGTGACGGCCGGCTACCTGGCGGCCGACGGCCGCCGGGTCCTCGTCCTGGAACAGCACGACGTGGCGGGCGGCAACGCCCACGTCTTCCGGCGCCGGCGCCGGTACGAGTTCGACGTCGGCACGCACTACCTCGGCGACTGCGGCCCCGACGGCCTGCTTCCCGCCGTCCTGTCCGGCCTGGGCGTCGCCGGCCGGGTGCGGTTCCGGCCGCTGGACAACGAGGGCGGCTTCGACCGGATCATCACGCCCACCGCCCTGGTCGACGTACCGGCCGGCTGGGACCGCTACCGGGAGCGCCTCGCCGCGGCCCTGCCCGCCGAGGCCGACGCCGTACACCGCTTCGTCGACCTCGCCACGGCCGTGGCCGGCGCCGGCCGGGCCAGTCTGCTCGGCACCCCGATGGTCGAGCTGTTCCGTCGCTCGCCGCAGACCATGCGCTGGAACCGGCGCACGCTGGGCCAGGCCCTGGACCACTGCGGGCTGTCCGCCAGGGGCCGCACCCTGCTCGCCGCGCAGGCCGGCAACTACGGCGCCATGCCGGACGACGTCGGCTTCGCCGAGCACGTCACGATGATGGACCACTACCTGCGCGGCGCCTACTACCCCGAGGGCGGCGGCCAGGCCCTCGTCGCCGCGTTCGTGGAGGCCCTGGAGGCGTACGGCGGCGAACTGCGCACCCGCTGCGAGGTACGGCGCATCCTGGTCGAGTCAGGCCGCGCCACCGGGGTCGAACTCACCGACGGCACCCGCGTCCTGGCCCCGCTGGTCGTGTCCAACGCCGACTACCGCAGCACCGTGCTCGACCTGTGCGGTGGCGAGGAGACCTTCCCCGCCGACCTGGTCGCCCGGACCCGTGCGGCCACCATGCGGGACGCGGTCGTCGCGGTCTACGTCGCCCTGGACACCGAACTGCCCGGCCTGCCCAACGCCAACATCTGGTGGCACGCCACCGACGACATGGAGGGCGCGCACGCCGCGATGCTGGACCACCACGCCCGAACCGGCACCCTGGACCGCATCCCCCAGCTCGCGTTCTCCTTCGCCTCGGTCAAGGACGCCGGCTCGCCCGCGGTGTGCCCGCCGGGACACAGCAACTTCCAGCTGATGACGATCCTGCCGTCGGGAGACGGGTTCTGGGGCACCGGCGGAGGCCCGCTCGCGGGCGAGCCCTACCGCCGCCGCCCCGCCTACCTGGCCCGCAAGCGGGAGGTCACCGAGCTGGTCCTGGACGCCGCCGAACAGGTCCTCGGCCCGTTCCGGGACCGCATCACCCACGTGGAGACCGCCACCCCGCTCACCAACGAGCGCTACATCCGCGCCAGCGGCGGCACCCCGTACGGCATGGCCACCTGGGGCACGGGCCGGCAGCGGCCCGACGTGCGCACCGACGTCGAGGGGCTGTACGTGGTCGGGCAGAACACCCGGCACGGCAGCGGCATGGCCGGGGTCGCCGCCGGCGGCATGGCCGCGGTCTCCCACATCCTGGGCCGGCCCCTGCTCCCGGAGGTGTTCGCCGGCGCGGTCCTCGGCGACCCTGCCCGGCTGCCCCGGCGCGAGGCCGGCTGGGACCCGCTGCGGGTGTCGCGGGGACGGGCCCGGCAGCACGCCAAGGGCCTGGCCCGCATCGGCTGACCGGGCCCGCCACCGGCCCGGCCCGCACGGGCCGACCGACCCGCCACGGCCGTCGCGCACCGGCCGGCGGGCCCGACGCCGGCCGGTCCCGGCCGGCCCCCACCCTCCCGAACTCGCATCGGAGCAGTGTTCCCATGACCCCACAGGTGTCCCAGGTCCCGTCCTTCTCCGTGATCTCCGGTGCCCAGGTGCACCAGGTGCTCGACGGCGCCGAGGACGAGGTCGTCTCGACGGTCGAGGCCGCCTACCGGCTGCACGGCGAGGCGCGGACCGTCAACCCGGACTCGTACTTCCTTCGCTTCCCGGACCGGCCGTCCTCCCGGATCATCGCGCTGC
Organism: Streptomyces sp. NPDC014991; assembly: GCF_043080665.1. Classification (NCBI taxonomy): domain Bacteria; kingdom Bacillati; phylum Actinomycetota; class Actinomycetes; order Kitasatosporales; family Streptomycetaceae; genus Streptomyces; species Streptomyces sp. NPDC014991. The sequence goes on along the minus strand of NZ_JBIBVY010000016.1, from coordinate 58,613 downwards.
CCGCCTCGGTGGGCGGCGACGTCGGCGTGCACGGCATCAAGTGGATCTCCAGCTTCCCGGAGAACGTGGCCACCGGCCTGCCGCGCGCCTCGGCCGTCCTCGTCCTCAACGACGCGGAGAACGGCTACCCGTTCGCCTGCCTGGAGTCCTCCATCATCAGCGCCGCGCGCACCGCCGCCTCCGCGGCCCTCGCCGCCGACCGGATCAGCCGGGCGCGCGGCACCCGGCCCACCCGGGTCGGCTTCATCGGCACCGGTCTGATCGCCCGTTACCTGCACACCTACCTGGCGGCCACCGGCTTCGCCTTCGACGCCCTGGGCGTGTACGACCTGTCCGCCGAGCACGCCGAGGGCTTCACCGGATACCTGCGGCGCGCGGCCGGGGAGCGGGCGGAGATCACCGTGCACGACAAACCCGAGGACCTGATCCGCGCCAGCGACCTCGTCGTCTTCGCCACCGTCGCGGGCGAGCCGCACGTGACCGACCCCGGGTGGTTCACGCACAACCCGCTGGTGCTGCACGTGTCGCTGCGCGACCTGGCCCCGGAGGTCATCCTGGCCGCGTGGAACGCGGTCGACGACATCGACCACTGCCTGAAGGCCGGCACCTCACCCCACCTGGCCGAACAGCTGACCGGCAGCCGGGAGTTCCTCGCCGGCACCCTGTACGACGTGCTGACCGGCACGATCACCCCGCCCGCCGACCGGCCGGTGGTCTTCTCGCCGTTCGGGCTCGGCGTGCTCGACCTGGCGGTGGCCAAGTACGTCTACGACCGGGTCCGCGACACCGGCGGACTGCACACCGTGCCCGGCTTCTTCCACGAGCTGAAGCGCTACGGCTGACCCCGTGCGCGGCGGAGCCGGCCCGGCCCGGCGCGCACTGACGAACGGATGACGGCCCGCTGACCGAACGGCCGCGCGGCGGGTGACCGCCTTGTCCGGCCCTTCGGCAGCCGCACAGAATCGACGCCATGAGATCTTTCGCCACTCTGGACGAGTTCTCCGCCGCCGTCGGCGAACACCTGGGCCACAGTCCGTGGTTGCGGGTGACCCAGGAGCAGGTGGACCAGTTCGCGGGCGCGACCGGCGACCTCCAGTGGATCCACACCGACCCGGAGCGCGCGGCGACCGGCCCGTTCGGCGGAACCATCCTGCACGGCTACATGACCCTGGCCCTGCTGCCCACCATGATGCGCGCCATATTCGACATCGAGAAGATCGAGATGGGTGTCAACTTCGGCCTGGACAAGGTGCGTTTCCCGCACCCGGTGCCGGTCGGCTCCCGGGTGCGCGGCGGCGCGAAGCTCACCGGGGTCCGGGAGACGCCCGTCGGCCACCTGGCCGCCGTCCGGATGACGGTGGAGGTCGAGGGGCGGGCCCGGGCCGCCTGCGTGGCCGACACGCTGTCGTTGTTCGTCGGCCCCTGACGGACGCGGAGTCAAGAGGGGGGTTTTTACCACCGATTTCACCACCCCTTGGCCACCACAATGAAGGGGCGGGCGCTTCGGCCCACGACGGACGTACGACACCGGCACCGCGTACGGCGGAGCAGGGCGAGGAAGGAGCGGGTCGCATGGACGACCGCACGATGCAGCTCGGCGGGGTCAGCCAGCCGGCGGCGATCAGAGGGTTCTCGGTGCCTGCCGGCATGACGGGACTGCGGCGGGCGATGTCGCTGTGCTGGATGTCGATGGCGGCTTTCGGCCGTTCCCTCGCCGTGTCCGGGGCGATCAGCCTGGTCGGTCCGGGCCTCGGCATGGTGCCGCGGGCCATGGAGGGGGTGCGCTCCCTGGCCGCGCACCAGCGCGAACTCGCCCGGCGCTGGGCGGGGGTGGAGATCCCGGGCCCGCCCGGAGGGCTGCCGCCCGCGCCCGCGGGTGCCTCCGGTGCCGTCGCCCGCTACCGCTGGATCATGAGCGACCCGCAGACGCGGCGTGAGTACGTCTGGGTGCTCACCGACCCGCTCGCCGGCGGCTTCCTGGCCTTCTTCCCGCTCGCGCTCGTCCTCAGCGGCCTGTGGGGCGTCTTCCTCGCCTTCTTCGGGGTTCCGCTGTCCACCGAGTGGGACGGCCTGTGGTACCAGTTCATCCCGATCGAGGGCCAGGCCACGGCGGTCCTCGCCGGTGTCCTCGGGCTGCTCCAGCTGCCGCTGGCCCTGTGGGCGGCCCCGCGCGCGGTGCGCCGGCACGCGCTGTACACGAGGGCGATGCTCGCGCCGAGCGAGAGCGAGCTGATGGCCAGCCGGATCCAGCACCTGGCCGCCACCCGCTCCGACGCGGTGGATACGCAGATGGCCGAGATCCGGCGGATCGAACGGGACCTGCACGACGGCGCACAGGCCCGTCTGGTTGCCATGGGCATGACCTTGGATGCGGCCGAGCACCTGCTGGAGACCAACCCCGAGGCCGTCCGCGCCCTGCTCATCGAGGCCCGCCAGTCCTCCTCCGCGGCCCTTGAGGAACTCCGCAACCTGGTCCGCGGCATCCACCCGCCCGTCCTCGCCGACCGGGGACTCGCCGACGCCGTACGGGCGCTGGCCATGGTCTGCCCGGTACGCACCGAGGTCCAGGTCGACCTGCCGGGCCGCCCCGAGATGCCGGTCGAGTCCGCCGCCTACTTCGCCATCTCCGAGATCCTCACCAATGTCGCGAAGCACGCGCGGGCCGACCGGGCCTGGATCGACCTTCGTTACGATCGCGGCATGCTCCACATCACCGTCACCGACGACGGTCACGGCGGCGCCGACGCCTCCCGCGGCACCGGCCTGCGGGGCATCGAGCGGCGGCTCGCCACCTTCGACGGCGTGCTGGCCCTGAACAGTCCGGTCAACGGGCCGACGATGGTGACGATGGAGATCCCGTGCGTATTGTCCTCGCCGAAGACCACTTCCTCCTGAGGGACGGGCTGATCCGCCTGCTCGGGGCCTACGGCCACGACGTGGTGGCCGCCGTGGACAACGGCACCGACCTGCTCGAGGCGCTGGGCCGGGAACAGCCGGACGTCGCCGTCGTCGACGTCCGGCTCCCGCCGAACTTCACCGACGAGGGCCTGCGCGCCGTCCTGGCCGCGCGCAAGGAGAACCCGGACCTCGCGGTGCTCCTGCTCTCCCAGTACGTCGAACCCCTCTACGCCCGCGAGCTGCTCACCAGCGGCGGCCGGGGCGTCGGCTACATGCTCAAGGACCGCGTCACCAACGGCGCCCAGTTCCTGGACTCCATCCAGCGGGTGGCCGCGGGCGGCACGGCCATGGACCCCGAGGTCATCTCCCAGCTGCTGGTCCGCAAGGAGCGCGACGAGTCCGTCGGCAGCCTGACCGAACGGGAGCGCGAGGTGCTCGAACTCCTCGCCCAGGGCCGCTCCAACGCGGGCATCGCGGCGGCCCTGTTCGTCACCGAGAAGGCCGTGGCCAAGCACATCAGCAACATCTTCACCAAGCTGGGCCTGCTCCCTACGGACGGCGACAACCGCCGGGTGCTGGCCGTCCTGACCTACCTGGACCAGTGAGCCGGCGGCCCGGGAAACAGAGCGGGCCGCGCCCCGTCCGGCCGGACGGGACACGGCCCCGGGACATCAGGTCCCTGCGACTCAGTACCGCGGACGGTTGAACCACGCCGAGGCGGCGCCGGTGACCATCGACGCCAGGATGATGCCGGCCATGGCCAGCGAGATCAGCCCGAAGAAGGTGGCGGAGCCGTTCGCGCCGTTGACCATGTTGGTGAGGCCGCCGAGGATCATCAGACCCGCGTAGACGATCGTGGTGATGCGGATGCCGCTGCCGCCGTTCTTGAACTTCACGCCCAGGAAGATCGACAGGGCGCCCAGGCCCAGCGCCAGCGCCGCGATGAGATAGCCCAGACCGGCCAGGCCGTCGGTGCTGTCACCGGAGCCGACGCCGTTGGACACGTCCTGGACGGCACCGACCGTCGCACCGATGATGAAACCGGCCAGGATCTGGAAACCGGACAGGATGAACAGCAGCACCCGGGCGGTCTTCATCAGGCCGGGCATCTCCATCGGGACGCCGTAGCCGTGCTGCTGGAGCGGCGGCGCGGCCGGGTAGCCGTAACCGGGCTGTCCCTGCGGGGCGGCCGGGTAGCCGTAGCCGGGCTGGCCCTGCGGGGGCTGGGGCGGGTATCCGGGCTGCTGGCCCTGCGGCGCGCCGTAGGGGTTGTTCGGGTCGCCAAAGCTCATGGCGGTCTTTCCTCCGTCTTGCTCAAGTGCGGGGACGACGCGCGGCACGGTGCGGAGGAAAGTTCTACAGATGCGGTCCGTCCCCCCGGTACTGCCCGCGGCACTGTGTGCTCATCGTCTTTTAACAGGCTCTTACTTGTCCAGCCGGAAGCCCCGGGCGTTGTGCAAGTGCAACATCGCTGATCACGGGAACACCCACCGGATTGGTCCCGGGGCCGGGTCATCCGCGAGGATGGGACCATGACCGCCCAGATTCTCGATGGCAAGGCCACCGCAGCCGCGATCAAGTCCGATCTGACCGCCCGCGTGGCGGCGCTGAAGGAGAAGGGCGTCACGCCCGGCCTCGGCACGATCCTGGTCGGGGACGACCCCGGCAGCCAGAAGTACGTCGCCGGCAAGCACCGCGACTGCGCGCAGGTGGGCATCGCCTCCATCCAGCGCGAGCTGCCGGCCACCGCCACCCAGGAGGAGATCGAGGCGGTCGTCCGCGAGCTGAACGAGGACCCGGCCTGCACCGGCTACATCGTCCAGCTGCCGCTGCCCAGGGGCATCGACGAGAACCGCGTCCTGGAACTCATGGACCCGGCCAAGGACGCCGACGGCCTGCACCCGACCAACCTCGGCCGCCTCGTGCTGAACGAGCCGGCCCCGCTGCCCTGCACCCCCAACGGCATCCTCACCCTGCTGCGCGCCCACGGCGTGGAGATCAAGGGCGCCGAGGTCGTGGTCGTCGGCCGTGGTGTCACCATCGGCCGCCCGATGCCGCTGCTGCTCACCCGACGCAGCGAGAACGCCACCGTCACCCAGTGCCACACCGGTACCCGTGACCTCTCCGCCCATCTGAAGCGGGCCGACATCGTCATCGCCGCGGCCGGCTCCCCGCACCTGATCCGTGCCGAGGACGTCAAGCCGGGCGCGGCCGTCCTGGACGTCGGCGTCTCCCGCAACGCCGAAGGCAAGATCGTCGGCGACGTCCACCCGGACGTGGCCGGCGTGGCCGCCTGGATCTCCCCCAACCCCGGCGGAGTCGGCCCGATGACCCGGGCGCTCCTGCTGGTCAACGTGGTCGAGGCGGCGGAGCGCAGTGCCGGCTGAGGACACCCGCGGGCCCGCGGAACCGACCGTGCGCGACGCGATCAGCGCCCCCGACGCCGAGGGGCGCCCGCGTCGCGTCACCCGCCGCTTCCCGCTGTTCACGCGGGACACCGCCCGGCCGGAGGGCGGCGGCCGGGCCGCGCCCCCCGACGCCCCGGCGCCCGCCCGCCAGTGGCCCCTGCTCGTGGTGCTGTCGGCGGTCGCGCTCGGCCTGCTGCTGACCGCGCTGGACCTGTTCCGCGTCGGCACCCTGCTGATCGGCGCCGCCCTGCTGGCCGGGGCGGTCATGCGCTGGCTACTGCCCGGCGTCGGCATGCTCGCCGTCCGTTCCCGCTTCACGGACATCGCCACCTACGGCACCCTCGGCCTGGCGATCGTGCTGCTGGCGATGATGGCCCAGCCCAGACCGTGGCTGGAGATCCCGTTCCTGAAGGACACCCTGCACTTCACGGTCACCAAGTAACGCCGCTCGCACAGCCGGTGGCCCGCGTCTCCCCGGGGACACGGGCCACCGCCGTATCCCCCGCCGACCCCACGGCCCGGGAACTGGGATCCTTGGACGCGCGCACGTAACACGGGGGAAGAGGGGAGGAGGGGGAAGCGATGCCTCGCTGGAAAACCCTGCCGGAGGATCTGGATCCGCAGATCAGGGAGTTCACCGAGCGGATGCGGCGGCTCGTGGACCACAGCGGCCTGAGCGTCGCGACGCTGGCCGACAGCACGGGGTACAGCAAGACGTCCTGGGAGCGCTACCTGGGCGGCCGGCTCCTCGCGCCCAAGGGCGCGGTCGTCGCGCTGGCCGAGGTCACCGGTACTCATACCGTCCACCTGACCACCCTGTGGGAACTGGCCGAACGCGCCTGGAGCCGGGCGGAGTCGGGGCCCGACAGCACGATGGAGGCGATCCGCGTCGCCCGGGACCGGGCCGCGCTCGGCGACCTCGCCCGCACGACCGGCCCCACCACGGGCACGGGGACCGACGCAGGCGCCGGGGCGGGGGGCCGTGGCGGCGCCGGGACCTCGGGTACGAGCGCCGGCGGTGGTCCCGGTGCAGGGGTTCTGGGCGGTTCCGCGGCCGGGACCCGTGACGGCTCCGGCGCGGCGGCCGGTGACGACTCCCGCTCGGCGGCCGGTGGTGCTCCCGCGTCCGGCAGGAACTCCTGGGGGCTGGCCGGGTACCGGGGTCCGTCGAAGGCGACCGTCCGCCCGGGAGCGGGCTCCCCGGCCCGCCCGGCCGGCCTCACCGGTCCGTCGGGCACCGCCGCCCTGACCCTGGGCACCGCGGTCCCGGCCACGCCCGCCGGCGCCCCGGGCACACCGAACGGCGCCCCGGGCGACCCCGCCGGGACACGAGGCACCGCCGCCCCGGCGCGGGCCACGCCCGACGGCGCCCCGGGCACCCCGGTCGGCACGCCCGGCACACCCGCCGGAACCCCGGGCATCGCCGCCCCGCGCCGGGCCACCCCGTACGGCACCCCGGCCACGCCGGACTTCCCGGGCACCCCCGCCGGCACCCCAACCCCCGGTGGCGGGCACTCGGCGACCGGGCACGGGGACCCGGTGAGCCGGACCGGTCCGGCGAGCACCGCGAGCCCGGTGCCCCCGCGGCGGCAGCAAGTACTGATGTTCTTCGCGGGGATGGCCGGCGTGCTCGTCCTCATCGCCGGTGTCTTCCTGCTCACCCACCGGGACGGCGACGGTCACCGGGGCAAGGGCGCGGCCGCGTCGTCGGCCCCGTCGGCCCGTACCCGGCCGAGCCTGCCGCCGGGCGTGAAGTGCGCCGGCTCCGCCTGCACCGGCAAGGACGCCGAGGCCATGGGGTGCAGCGGCGACCTGGTGACGACCGCCAGGTCCGTCACCCTCGGCACCACCGTCCTGGAGGTCCGCTACAGCAGGACGTGCGGCACGGTCTGGGGCCGGATCACCGGCGGCGCGCCCGGCGACACCGTGCGGCTCACCGTGGGCGGCGTCCGGCAGTCGGGTGACATCACCGCGGCGGGGGACACCATCGCGTACACCCCGATGGCGGCCGTACGGGACCCGGCGCGGTCCCGGGCCTGCGCCACGCTCGCCTCCGGGCGGACGGGCTGCACCGACTGAGGCCTCTCTTTCGGATCTTGCCGGGGTCGCGGGGTCCGGCACGCGCATATGCGGCGTTGTCGTCGGTTGTCGACGCTCCGCGTCGACGCCCTCCTCCGCCTTGCAGCTGCACGCACCGGACCCCGCTCGGGTAGGCCATGCGGCGCCCGCGATCCCGGCCGGCCTGATCCGAAAGAAAGACCCTAGGCCGCGAACGCAGGCGGAGTCGGAAAGTCCGTTCCGGTGCGCATGCCGTGGCCGCAACCGGGGCAGGTGTGCCGTACCCCCACGGGAGTCCGGCACACCGGTACCCCCATCGGCGGCCGTCCTCGTTCCTCCTCCCGAACGGACGGCCGCCTTTTCACGCGCCCGCCGGCCGCTTCCCCGGTGACGGGTACACCCCATGAACCCTGTGGGCTGAGCCACACAGCCCCGTACGTCTCGCATGCCGGATGCGCGATAGCCTGACCGCTGGATCTCTCTTGATGCCAAGAGATCGATCATCCGCCCGGGGCAGGGACGCCCCACCGCCAGCTGTCATACGGAGAACGCCATGACCCGCACTCCCGTGAACGTCACCGTCACCGGCGCGGCCGGCCAGATCGGTTACGCCCTGCTCTTCCGCATCGCCTCCGGCCAGCTGCTCGGCGCGGACGTGCCGGTCAAGCTGCGCCTGCTGGAGATCACCCCGGCGCTCAAGGCGGCCGAGGGCACGGCCATGGAGCTGGACGACTGCGCCTTCCCGCTGCTCCAGGGCATCGACATCACCGACGACCCGAACGTCGCCTTCGACGGCACCAACGTCGGTCTGCTGGTGGGCGCCCGCCCGCGTACGAAGGGCATGGAGCGCGGTGACCTCCTGGAGGCCAACGGCGGCATCTTCAAGCCGCAGGGCAGGGCCATCAACGACCACGCCGCGGACGACGTCAAGATCCTCGTGGTCGGCAACCCGGCGAACACCAACGCGCTGATCGCGCAGGCCGCCGCGCCCGACGTACCGGCCGAGCGCTTCACCGCGATGACCCGTCTGGACCACAACCGCGCGCTGACCCAGCTCGCGAAGAAGACGGGCACGACGGTCGCCGACATCAAGCGCCTGACCATCTGGGGCAACCACTCCGCCACCCAGTACCCCGACATCTTCCACGCCACGGTCGCCGGCAAGAACGCCGCCGAGGCCGTGAACGACGAGAAGTGGCTGGCCGAGGACTTCATCCCGACCGTCGCCAAGCGCGGCGCCGCGATCATCGAGGCCCGGGGCGCGTCCTCCGCGGCCTCCGCCGCCAACGCCGCCATCGACCACGTGTACACCTGGGTCAACGGCACCGCCGAGGGCGACTGGACCTCCATGGGCATCCCGTCGGACGGCTCCTACGGCGTCCCGGAGGGCCTCATCTCCTCCTTCCCGGTCACCACCGAGAACGGCACGTACAAGATCGTGCAGGGCCTGGACATCAACGAGTTCTCCCGTGCCCGCATCGACGCCTCCGTCAAGGAGCTGGAGGAGGAGCGCGAGGCGGTCCGCGCGCTCGGCCTCCTCTAGATCCGACGTGGTGCGACCCGGCGGCCGTGGGCTATAGTTGATCACGCACCGGCCGCCGGGAAACCGGCACCAGGTGATGCGTTGGTGGTCCAAGGAAAGACGCCCCGCTTCCTGCGGGGAGATGCAGGTGCAAGGCCTGCCCGGCGCTCCACGCACGAGGTCCCCTCCCGCTGTCGGCGGGAGGGGACCTCGTCGTTTCCTGCGAGCGCTCACCTCTCCCGGCGAAGCAGCTCGACCGCGGCCCGGTCCGTGTCCTCGGCCCGCCCGTTCAGCCGGTGCACGACCACCCACCGCCCGTCCTCCATCGCCCCGGCGAACACCGACGCGTCCCGGGTGGCGCCGTTGTGCCACCGCAGCGGCCCGGCCGACTGCCAGCTCACGGCGGGCTCACCCAGCCGCCGCTCCACCAGCAGACGTACGACGAGAGCGGCGACGGCGCGCGGAGTCGCCCACAGGCCGCCCGCCGGGAGGATCGCCCCGTCCATCGTCCAGGGCCTGCGCCGCGTGCCGGGCAGGCCGGGGGCGAGCAGCCGGCGCCCGGGGTGCGGGCGGGCGGTCACCTCGGTCAGGCCCGCCGGCCGCAGGACGTACGTGTCCAGCAGCTCCTCGTAGCCGGCTCCGCCCGCCGCGGCCAGGGCCGCGCCGAGGACGGAGTACCCCAGATTGGAGTACTCCTCCTCGCCCGGCGGGCGTACGGCGACGGTGTCCAGGCCGCGCACCAGCCGCAGCAGCTCGGCCGGGCCGAAGGCCGCGTACGGGTCCCGGCGTCCGAGGCCGGGCGGCAGCCGGGGGAGGCCCGAGGTGTGCCGGGCCAGGTCCAGCAGGGTGATGCCCGTGCCGGACGGTGCGGGGAGCCACCGCTCGACGGGGTCGTCGAGGCCGATCGCGCCCGCCTCCGCCATCCGGGTCAGGACCGTGCCGGTCAGCGTCTTCGTCAGCGAGCCGATCTGGACGTACCGGTCCACCGCGTGCCCGCCGGTCACCCGGGCCGGGCCCGCGTCGGTCAGCACGCACATCGGGACACGGAACACGGGGGATCCTCTCGGTCGGTCACCGCATTCTGCGGGGCTACCTGGGACCCACCGTCATGTTCAGGCCATTGCTTCCCCGGCCACCGCGTGCCCCCGGCCACGGGCGTGTCCCCGGCCACCGGCGTGTCCGCGCCGTCCGGGCCGTCCGGGGCCGGCCGGCGGAGGTGCGGTGACCCGTCGCGACCACGGCCGTCGCCGGCAGCACGACCGTTCCGACGATCCGCAGGGCCGGCCCCATCCCGCTCGCGAAGCCGGTGTGGCCCGCCGGACACCACGCCGGACCGGGGCACCGGCCCGCGCACGGTCACCCGGACCTGCACCGTCCTCGGCCACGACGCGATCACCGCCGGCCACGCAGCGGCCCTCTTCGCCCGGGCCGCCCGCGAGGCGCCCGGCATCCGGCCGCGCGGTCCGGTCGCCGACGCCCGTGCGCGCTCGGCCTGGACCGCCGCCGGGTGGTGGGCAGCGTCCCACCCACCCGTCCTCCCTGTTCGTGCTGCGCGAGCCCGATCCGAGCGGGCTGATCGACCTGTGTGGCCGCCCGCCGGCCGAAAACCTCGGCCTGGTCACCTTCGGGATCCCGCGCCCGCTGCCGGCCGTCCCGGCCGGCTTCGCCTGACGCCCGCGGCACGACGCCGACTCGGCCCACGCCCGGCTGCGGGGCTGTGTCAGGAAGGCGATGCTCCGGGGTTCGGGCGCCGATCAGACCGCCCCGGCCCCCGTCACACACCCTTACGTGCCCGCTTTTGCGCCTTTTTCGGCCGTATTTTCAGTGACGCCGCGCACTTTCGGACATCGATTGCGCATGCGCGACAGGCGTCTGGGCAGGCGACCGCGGTCCCCGAGCGTGACCTGCGTGTGACAAAGGGGTACCGAACAGGAACGGAAGGCGACACCGAACATGGCGGACAGAGCGGAACGACACCCTCAGGCGACCATCCACGCGGGCGGTGAGTGGCTGGAAGCGATCTCCGGCGCGACCCGCGAGATCCTCGACCCCGCGGACGCCCGGCCCTTCGCCGTGGTCGCGGAGGGCGACGAGAAGGACGCCGAACGTGCGGTGGCCGCCGCCCGGCAGGCCTTCGACCAAGGCCCCTGGCCCCATACCCCGGTCGCCGACCGCGCCGCCCTGCTGCGCCGCGTCGCCGGCCTCCTCGTCCGCGACCGCGAGGAACTCGGTCTGCTGGAGAGCCGGGACGCGGGCAAGACCGTCGAGGAGGGCCGCGTCGACATCGACTGCGTCGCCGACGCCTTCCGCTACTTCGCCGACCTGGTCGCCGCCGAGGCGCCCGGCCGGGTCGTCGACGCGGGCTCGCCCGACATCCACAGCGTGGTCGTCCACGAGCCGGTCGGCGTCTGCGCGCTGATCACCCCGTGGAACTACCCGCTGCTCCAGGCCAGCTGGAAGATCGCCCCGGCACTCGCGGCCGGCAACACCTTCGTGCTCAAGCCCAGCGAGATCACCCCGATGACCACGATCGCGCTGATCGGACTGCTGGCCGAGGCCGGACTGCCCGAGGGCGTCGCCAACCTCGTCACCGGCCCCGGCCACACCGTCGGCGCCCGGCTCGCCGAACACCCCGGCGTCGACCTCGTCTCCTTCACCGGCGGCCTGGTCAGCGGCACCAAGGTCGCCCAGGCCGCCGCGCCCACCGTCAAGAAGGTCGCCCTGGAACTCGGCGGCAAGAACCCCAACGTCGTCTTCGCCGACGCCTGCGCCACCGAGGAGGGCTTCGACACCGCCGTCGACCAGGCCCTCAACGCGGCCTTCATCCACAGCGGTCAGGTCTGCTCGGCCGGGGCACGCCTCATCGTCGAGGAATCGGTCCGCGAGCGCTTCGTCGCCGAACTCGCCCGCCGCGCGACGAGGATCCGCCTGGGCCGCGGCACCGAGGACGGCGTCGAGTGCGGCCCGCTCGTCTCCGAGCAGCAGCGCGCCAGGACCGAGTCGTACGTCGCCTCCGCGCTGGCGGAGGGTGCGGTGCTGCGCTGCGGAGGAAAGCGGCCCGCACCGTCCCCGGCCCGCCCGGAGACCGGCTACTTCTACGAGCCGACCGTCCTCGACGCCTGCCACCGCGAGATGAAGGTCGTCCGCGAGGAGGTGTTCGGCCCGGTCCTCACCGTCGAGACCTTCCGGACGGAGGAGGAGGCGGTGTTCCTCGCCAACGACACCGAGTACGGCCTCGCCGGCGCCGTCTGGACCGCCGACCCCGGCCGCGCCCGGCGCGTCGCCGCCCGGCTGCGCCACGGCACCGTCTGGATCAACGACTTCCACCCCTACCTGCCGCAGGCGGAGTGGGGCGGCTTCGGCAGGAGCGGCACCGGCCGCGAACTCGGGCCCGCCGGGCTCGCCGAGTACCGCGAGACCAAGCACGTCTACCAGAACCTGGCGCCCAGGCCGGTCCGCTGGTTCGCCGGCTGAGCCCCCGCCCGACTCCCTCCACACCTCCGGAGCAGCTCTCCCATGTCCCACACCCCCCACCTCTACGACTACGTCGTCATCGGCGGCGGCACCGCGGGCTCCGTCATCGCCTCCCGCCTCACCGAGAACCCGGACGTCACCGTCGCCGTCATCGAGGGCGGCCCGAGCGACGTCGGCCGCGACGACGTCCTCACCCTGCGCCGCTGGATGGGCCTGCTCGGCGGCGAACTCGACTACGACTACCCGACGGTGGAACAGCCCCGCGGCAACTCCCACATCCGGCACAGCCGCGCCCGCGTCCTGGGCGGCTGCTCCTCGCACAACACCCTCATCTCGTTCAAGCCCCTGCCCTCCGACTGGGACGAGTGGGAGGCGGCCGGCGCCAAGGGCTGGGGCGCCGTCCCCATGGAGGCCTACTTCGCCCGCCTCAAGAACAACATCGTCTCCGTCGACGAGAAGGACCGGAACGCCATCGCCCGCGACTTCGTCGACGCCGCCCGGTCGGCACTGGGAGTACCCAGGGTCGAGGGCTTCAACCGCGCGCCGTTCACCGAGGGCGCCGGCTTCTTCGACCTCGCCTACCACCCCGAGGACAACAAGCGCTCCTCCGCCTCCGTGGCCTACCTGCACCCGGTGCTGGACGAGCGGCCCAACCTCCACCTCTTCCTGGAGACCTGGGCGTACCGGCTGGAACTGGACGGCACCCGCGCCCAGGGCGTCCACGTGCGCACCAAGGACGGCGAGGAACTGCTGATCCGGGCCCGCGAGGAGGTCGTGCTGTGCGCGGGCGCCGTCGACACCCCGCGGCTGCTGCTGCACTCGGGCATCGGCCCCGCCGAGGACCTCGAGGCGCTCGGCATCCCCGTCACGCACGACCTGCCCGGTGTCGGCGAGAACCTGCTCGACCACCCCGAGTCGGTGATCGTCTGGGAGACCCACGGCCCGATCCCGGAGAACTCCGCGATGGACTCCGACGCGGGCCTGTTCGTGCGGCGCGACCCCTCACACGCGGGCCCCGACCTGATGTTCCACTTCTACCAGATCCCGTTCACCGACAACCCCGAGCGCCTCGGCTACGAACGCCCCGCGTACGGCGTCTCGATGACCCCCAACATCCCCAAGCCGAAGAGCCGCGGCCGGCTCTACCTCACCAGCGCCGACCCGTCCGTGAAGCCCGCGCTGGACTTCCGGTACTTCACCGACGAGGACGACTACGACGCCCGTACCCTCGTCGACGGCATCCGCATCGCCCGCGAGATCGCGAAGACCGAGCCGCTGGCCGGCTGGCTCAAGCGCGAGGTCTGCCCGGGCCCGGAGATCCTCGGCGACGCCGAGCTGAGCGAGTACGCCCGCAAGGTCGCGCACACCGTCTACCACCCGGCCGGCACCTGCAAGATGGGCGCCGCCGACGACGAACTTGCCGTGGTCGACCCGGATCTGAGGATCCGGGGCCTGTCCGGCATTCGCATCGCCGACGCGTCCGTCTTTCCCACCATGACCGCCGTGAACCCGATGATCGGGGTGCTCATGGTCGGGGAGAAGGCCGTCGACCTGATCGGAGGCGATCCCCGATGACTCCCACCGTCCCCACCCGCAAGCCCCCCACCACCACCGCTCCCGTCTTCTCGGTCTCCGGCCTGTGGAAGGTGTTCGGGCCGAAGTCCGACCGCGTCCCGGCGGATCCCGAACTCAGGGAGCTGAGCCCGGCCGACCTGCGCGCCCGCACCGGCTGCACGGCCGCCGTCCGCGACGTCTCCTTCGACGTCCGCAAGGGCGAGGTCTTCGTGGTGATGGGCCTGTCCGGCTCCGGGAAGTCCACCCTGGTCCGCTGCCTGACCCGGCTGATCGAGCCGACCGCCGGCAGCATCGCCATCGACGGCGAGGACGTCCGCGCGATGGACCGGGCCCGCCTGCGCGAACTGCGCCGCCACCGCGCGGCGATGGTCTTCCAGCACTTCGGCCTGCTCCCGCACCGCACGGTCCTCGACAACGTCGCCTACGGCCTGGAGATCCAGGGTGTCAGCAGATCCGAACGCCGCGAGCGGGCCGCGGAGTTCGTCACCAAGGTCGGCCTCGAAGGCATGGAGAAGCGCCGCCCCGGCCAGCTCTCCGGCGGCCAGCGCCAGCGCGTGGGCCTGGCCCGGGCCCTGGCCGTGGACCCCGAGGTCCTGCTCTTCGACGAGCCGTTCAGCGCCCTCGACCCGCTCATCCGCCGCGACATGCAGGACGAGGTGGTCCGCCTGCACCGCGAGGAGGGCCGCACGATGGTCTTCATCACCCACGACCTGAGCGAGGCGCTGAAACTCGGCGACCGCATCGCGCTCATGCGCGACGGCCGGGTGGTCCAGCTGGGCACGCCCGAGGAGATCGTGGGTTCCCCCGCCGACGACTACGTCCGCGAGTTCGTCCGGGAGGTCCCGCGCGAGCAGGTGATGACGGTGCGTACGGCGATGCGGCCCGCGTCCGCGGAGGAGGCCGGGAGCGGTCCGGCGCTCCGGCCGGAGGCCACGGTGGCGGAGGCGATCGAGGCGGTGGCCAGGGCGGGCACCCCGGCCCGGGTCATGAACGCGGGCGCGTGCATGGGCGTGGTCGACCACGAACAGCTCCTCGGTGTCGTCGCCGGCATACCGACGGCCACCGACACGTCCGGCACCACACCCACCGACACGTCCGGCACCGCGATCACCGGCCCCGGCGACACCGCCGGGACCCCGGGCAGCGGCACCGGCACGCCGATCACCGGCACCGCGGGCGGCACCGGCACCGCCACCGGCGTGAGTGCCTCAGGCACCGCCGACGCGGCCCCCGGCCCCCGTACCGCCGGGCCGGCGTCCGTCCCCGGGGAGACGGCACCCGGCAGGCACCGGCAGGCGGCCCCGCGCGCCGCCCGCACCGGCCCGGAAGCCGCGCCCCCGCCTCCGCCCGGTGCCCGTACCAGCCCGGAGGCCGTGTGATGGCAACGCTCACCGTCCCCTCCTCCCGCACGGGCACCCCCCGTCTCCTCCGGAGCAGAGCCGCCGGCAAGCTCCTCCTGCTGGCCCTCCTCGCCGCCGTCCTCGCCCCCTGGGCGGCCGGCCACTGGCCCGGCGCCGCCTGGCCCCACGAGCTGACGGTCAGCCTCACCAAGCCCCTCGCCACGGCCAGCGACTGGGTCATGGACAACCGGGACAGCCACCCCCTGTTCCTCTACTTCTTCGGCTACGTCAGCAACGCCGTCATCTGGGCCGTCCGCGCCGTCTACCTCACCCTCCTCGCCGCGGGCTGGGCCGGCGTCACCGCGTTCGGCGCGCTGACCGCCTGGCGTCTGGGCGGTGCCCGTCTCGCCGCCGGCACCGCGGCCGCCGTCCTGGCCTGCGGAGCGCTCGGCATGTGGGTCCCGACGATGCAGACCCTCGCCCTGATGGTGGTCGCCGTCCTCGCCTCCGTCGCCGTGGGCACCGTCCTCGGTCTCGGCGCCGGACTCTCCGACCGTCTGGACCGCGCCCTGCGCCCGGTCCTGGACACCATGCAGGTGCTCCCGGCGTTCGCCTACCTCCTCCCCGTCGTCCTGGTCTTCGGCATCGGCGTCCCCGCGGCCGTCCTCGCCACCGTCGTCTACGCCGCCCCGCCGATGGCCCGTCTCACCTCGCTCGGCCTGCGCGGCGCCGACCCCGAGGTCCTGGAGGCCGTGGAGTCGCTCGGCTCCACCTCGCGTCAGCGGCTGCTGACCGCCCGTGTCCCGCTGGCCCGCAAGGAACTCCTCCTCGGCCTCAACCAGACGATCATGATGGCGCTGTCCATGGCCGTCATCGCCGCGGTCATCGGCGCCGGCGGCCTCGGCGACCGCGTCTACCAGGCCCTGGCCTCGGTCGACGTCGGCGCGGCCCTCGCGGCCGGCATCCCGATCGTGCTGCTGGCGGTGGTCCTGGACCGCGTCACCGGCGCCGCCGGCGCCGGCACCCCGGACACCGGCCGCACCCGCGCGATCGGCTGGCCGTACGCCCTGGCCGTCACCGTCGCCGCCGCCCTCGCCACCCGCCTCCTCGGCGCGCTCGAATGGCCCTCCGGCTGGACGCTGGCCATCGCCGGACCGGTCAACCGCGCCGTCGACTGGATGACCTCCCACCTGTACTCCGGGGTCCCGGTCATCGGTGGTACGGCCGACTGGGCGGGCCACTTCACCACCTGGGTCCTGGACCCCGTACGCGACGGCCTCCAGTGGCTGCCCTGGTGGTCGGTGCTGCTCGTCGTCGCCGCCCTGGCCTGGCTGATCGGCACCTGGCGGACCGCGCTGACCGCCGTCCTCGCCATGGCCGCGATCGGTGTGCTCGGCGTGTGGGAGCCGTCCCTGGACACCCTCTCGCAGGTGCTCGCCGCGGTCGCCGTGACCCTCGTCCTGGGCTTCGCCACCGGCATCGCCGCGGCCCGCAGCGACCGGGTCGAGCGGGTGCTGCGGCCCGTGCTGGACGTGTGCCAGACGATGCCGCAGTTCGTGTACCTCATCCCGGTCGTCGCCCTGTTCGGCGTCGGCCGCGCCCCCGCGGTCGCCGCGGCCGTCGTCTACGCCCTCCCGGCCGTCGTCCGGATCACCGCGCAGGGCCTGCGCCAGGTCGACCAGGCCGCGCTGGAGTCCGCGCGCTCGCTCGGCGCGACCGGCCGTCAGCAGCTGTGGCAGGTCCAGCTCCCGCTGGCCCGGCGCTCGCTGCTGCTCGCCGTCAACCAGGGTGTCGTCCTGGTGCTGGCCGTGGTCATCATCGGTGGCCTGGTCGGCGGCGGCGCCCTCGGCTACGACGTCGCCTTCGGCCTCGCCCAGGGCGACCTGGCGACCGGCCTGGTCGCCGGCGCCGCGATCGTCTGCCTGGGCCTGATGCTGGACCGGGTGACCCAGCCGACCGAGCGGCGCACGAGGAAGGGAGCCTGACATGCGACGACGTACGACCGCCCTGGCGGGCGCGCTGATGCTGCTGACCGCGACCGGCTGCGGCGCCGCCGACATGACGAAGCAGGCCAGCCCGTTCGCGAACGCCCACGGCTCGAAGACGGTCACCCTGTCCGTGCAGTCCTGGGTGGGCGCGCAGGCCGATGTGGCCGTCGCCCAGTACCTCCTCGAACACGAACTGGGTTACCGCGTCGACACCGTGCAGGTCGACGAGGTGCCCGCGTGGGACGCGCTCAGCCAGGGCCGGGTCGACGCCCTGCTGGAGGACTGGGGCCACCCGGACCAGGAGAAGCGGTACGTCCACGACAAGAGGACGATCGCCCCCGGAGGCGGCCTCGGGGTGACCGGTCACATCGGCTGGTACGTGCCGACGTACCTCGTCGAACAGCATCCGGACATCACCGACTGGAAGAACCTGAACAAGTACGCCTCCCTCTTCCGCACCGCGGAGAGCGGCGGCAAGGGCCAGCTGATGGACGGCTCCCCGTCCTACGTCACCAACGACAAGGCGCTGGTGAAGAACCTGAAGCTGGACTACAAGGTCGTCTTCGCCGGGTCCGAGGCCGCGCAGATCACGCAGATCAAGCAGTTCGCCAAGGACAAGAAGCCGTTTTTGACCTACTGGTACGCGCCCCAGTGGCTGTTCGAGAAGGTCCCCATGACGGAGGTGAAGCTGCCGCCGTACAAGGAGGGCTGCGACGCGGACGCGGCGAAGGTCGCCTGCGCCTACCCGCACACCCCGCTCCAGAAGTACCTCAACGCCGGATTCGCGAAGGACGGCGGCCGGGCCGCGGCCTTCCTGAAGAAGTTCCGGTGGACCACCGAGGACCAGAACGAGGTCTCGCTGATGATCGCCGAGCAGAAGCTGGACCCGGCTCAGGCGGCGCGGAAATGGGTGGACAGCCACCGTGCCGTGTGGAAGCGGTGGCTGTCCTGACTCCCCTCACACACGCAGACCGCGGGCGATCTCGCCCAGCGCAGCCAAGGCCCGTCGCTGGAATCCCGGCCCGAACGTGATCCGGGTGGCCCCGAGTTCGCCGAGCGCGGCGGGCGAGGGGCCGTCCCCGTCCAGCCGGGCCAGGGCGTTCAGCGGGCCCTGGATGCCGGAGCGCAGCAGCGGCAGCACGGCGGGCGGGGCCATGATCGGGTAGACGCAGTCCGCGCCCGCCGCCACGTACGACGCGGCCCGCTCGATGGCCCGTTCGGGGTCGCCGTCGCCGTGCAGGAAGACGTCGACGCGGGCGTTGACGAAGAGCCGGTCCGCGGCGGCCGAGCGGACCTCGGCGAGGTACTCGGCGTGCGCGTGCCGGTCCTTGAGGACACCCCCGTCGTCCGAGTCCTCGAGGTTGCACCCCACCGCCCCCGCCTCCAGCAGCCGCTCCACCAGCTCCTTCGGCGCGAGCCCGTACCCGCCCTCGACGTCCGCCGACACCGGCACGTCCACCGCCCGGGTGATCCGGGCGACGGCCGCGAACATCTCGTCGGCCGGAGTGGCCCCGTCCTCGTACCCGAGCGAGGCGGCCACCCCGGCGCTCGGCGTGGCCAGTGCCGGGAACCCGGCCGCCACGAACACCCGGGCGCTGGCCGCGTCCCAGGGGCCGGGCAGCATCAGCGGCTCACCCGGACCGCGCCTGACGTGCAGGGCACGGAACTCGTCCACCTTGCTCACGGCCGGTACCCCCCCGGTGCGACACGGCGGCTGACCATCAGGCGGTTCCATCCGTTGACGACGGTGATCAGCCCGGTCAGATGGGCGAGCTCGGCCTCGGTGAACAGACGCGCGGCGCGGTCGTACACCTCGTCCGGCACGAAGGCGCCGCCGGACCCGGTCCGCGAGGCGCCGCCCGTCAGGACGGTGACCGCCTCGGTCAGCGCGAGCGCGGCCCGCTCCCGCTCGCTGTAGAGGCCCTCGGTCTCCTCCCACGCGTCGAGGAGCCCCACCCGGTCCTCCGGCTCCCCGTTGTCGCGGGCCACGCGCAGGTGCATGTCGAGGCAGAACGCGCAGTGGTTGATCTGCGAGGCGCGGATCATCACCAGCTCGGCGAGGGCGGGATCGCCGAGCCCCTTCTTCGCCGCCACGCCGAGCGCCGACATCGCCCGGCCGACCTCGGGGTCCAGCAGCTGCGTACGGCTCACTTGTGCTGTCCCGGCCGGTAGTGGCCCGGGGTCATCCGGGTGGTCACGCCGAACCGGTTCCACGCGTTGATCACCGTGATCGCGGCGATCAGCTGGGACAGTTCGGCCTCCTCGAAGTGCTTCGCGGCCCGGTCGTACACCTCGTCCGGCACGAAGCCGTCCGTCAGCACGGTGACCGCCTCGGTCAGCTCGATCGCGGCCAGTTCCTTCTCCGTGTAGAAGTGCCGCGACTCCTGCCAGGCGCTGAGCTGCACGATCCGCTCGACGCTCTCCCCGGCCGCGAGCGCGTCCTTGGTGTGCATGTCGAGGCAGAACGCGCAGTGGTTGATCTGCGAGGCGCGGATCTTCACCAGCTCGTACAGCGTCGGGTCCAGGCCCTTCCTGGCGGCGGTCTCCAGGCGGATCATCGCCTTGTAGACGTCGGGTGCGTGCTCGGCCCAGCGCAGCCGCGGGGCCTCCTCGGCGGCGTAGGCGCCGGTCTCGTCCGTAGTGCTCATACCTCGACCCTAGAAGCGAGGCAGCCCAGGAGTATGGTCCATTCCCATGGCGGAAACCTGGGCCACTCTGGGCGTCGACCTGCACCTCGAACCCGCCCGCTCCGGCGGGCTGCGCCGCGGCCTGACCGACGCCCTGCGGGACGCCGTCCGCACCGGCCGCCTCACCCCCGGCACCCGCCTGCCGTCCTCCCGCACCCTCGCCGCCGACCTCGGCGTCGCCCGCAACACCGTCGCCGAGACCTACGCCGACCTGGTCGCCGAGGGCTGGCTCACCGCCCGGCAGGGCTCCGGCACCCGGGTGGCCACCGGCGTGCCCCACAGCGGCCCCTCGGCCCCCGCCACCCGCCCGGCGCCCCGCCGCGCCCCCGCGGCGCCGGTCCACGACCTCACCCCCGGCAGCCCCGACCTCGCCGCCTTCCCGCGCACCGAATGGCTCCGGGCCGCCCGCCGAGCCCTGGCCATCGCCCCCTTCCGGGCCCTCGGCTACGGCGACCCGCGCGGACGGCCCGAACTGCGCACCGCCCTCGCCGGCTACCTCGCCCGCGCCCGGGGCGTGCGCGCCACCCCGGAGACCGTCGTGATCACCGCGGGCTTCTCGCACGCCCTGGGCATCCTGGGCAAGGTGCTGCGGGCGCGCGGGACGCGGACGACGGCGGTCGAGTCGTACGGCCTCGACGTGTACTGGCGGCTCCTGCGCGACGCCGGCCTCAGCACGCCCGCGCTGCCCTACGACGAGCTCGGCACGGACCCGCGGGCACCGGGCGACGCGGGCGCGGTACTGCTCACCCCCGCGCACCAGTTCCCCATGGGCACCCCCCTGCACCCCGACCGCCGGGCCGCCGTCGTGGACTGGGCGCGCCGCACCGGCGGACTGGTCCTGGAGGACGACTACGACGGCGAGTTCCGCTACGACCGCCAGCCGGTCGGCGCCCTCCAGGGCCTCGACCCCGAGCGGGTCGTCTACCTCGGCACCGCCAGCAAGTCCCTCGCACCCGGACTGCGCCTGGGCTGGATGGTGCTGCCGCCGTCCCTGGCCCAGGAGGCGACCGCGGCGAAGGGCCGCACCGACACGGTGGGCGCGCTGGACCAGCTGACCCTCGCCGAGTTCATCACCTCCGGCGCGTACGACCGCCACGTCCGCTCCGCCCGCCTGCGCTACCGGCGCCGCCGCGACGCCCTCGCCGAGGCCGTCGCCGGCCACGCGCCCGACGTGCGGGTGACGGGCATCGCGGCCGGCCTGCACGCCGTGCTGCGCCTGCCGCCGGGCACGGAACAGTCGGTGGTCCAGGCCGCCGTCTGGCAGGGCCTGGCCCTGCACGGTCTCGCCTTCCACCGCCACCCCCAGGCCCGCACCGCCCCCCTGGACGCCCTGGTCGTCGGCTACGGCACCCCACCGGACAGCACCTGGACGAACACCCTGGAAGCACTGTGCCGGGTACTGCCGTAGCGAGGGCGCCGGCCCCGCGTCCTCAGCCCTCCTCCGCCGCCGGTGCCTCGCCGAAGCGGGCCAGCAGCAGGGCTCCCGTCACCGCCACCGCGAAGCCCAGGGCCGCCAGCCAGCCCAGCCCCTCCCGGGTCCGGTCGCCGAGCCAGACCACGCCCACCGCGGCGGGGCCGAGAGTCTCGCCGATGACTATGCCGGCGGTGGCAGTCGTCACCGAGCCCCGCTGGAGGGCCGAGGTGAGGAGCAGGAACGCGGCGCCGCCGCCGAGCAGCAGGGCGTACGTCGCCGGGTTGGTGAGCAGGTCGGCCGGGCGCAGCGAGCCGATCAGCCGTACCGCCACCTCCACCACCCCGAACCCGAACCCGGCGCCGAGTCCCAGGAGCAGTGCGCGGGCCCGCCCCGACAGGCGCCCGCCGGCCGCGCCGAGCAGCAGCACGCACACCGCCACCGCCACCATCGCGTACCGCAGCCAGTCCGGCCCCTCCCGCTCGCCTTCCGCGCCCGAGGCCAGCCCCAGCAGGGCGAGGCCCGCGCACACCACGCCCACGGCGGCCCACTCCACCCCGCTCAGCCGGACCCGCAGCAGCCGCGCCGCCACCACCGCCGTCACCGCGAGGCTCGCCGCCAGCGCCGCGCCCACCGCGTAGATGGGCAGTGACCGCAGCGCCGCGATCTGGAGCAGGAACCCGAGGCCGTCCAGCGCGAGCCCGGCCAGGTACCGCCACTGGCGCAGCGCCCGCAGCAGCAGCGCCGCGTCCCCGCCGCCCCCGTCGGCGACCGCCGCCCGCGCGGCCACCGCCTGCAACACCGTCGCCGTACCGAAGCAGACCGCCGCGCCGAGGGCGCACACCATTCCGAGAAGCACGGAGTGACTCTAAGGGAGGGGACCGAGGGGGTGCCTGTCCGGCCGCTCGCACCGGTCCCTAGGCTGTCGGCCGGACATCAGGCAGACGGGGGAGACACCACCATGGCGGACACACGCCGGCAACTACGTTCCGGCACGGTCGTCCTCGGCGGCATGGGCCTGCTGGCCGCCGCCCTCACGGCCTGCTCGTCCGAGCCGGACAAGCGCTGCGTCGACCGCGACAGCTACAGCCTCACCAAGGGCTACCGGGTCGTCTCCGACAAGAACTGCCGGACCGGCGTCACCTCGCCGAGGACGGGCGCGAAGAAGAAGACCGCCGGGAAGTCCCCCGGGAAGCGGGCCGACGCCGCCTGGTACTACGAGGGCGACGAGAAGCACGGCTGGGTCGACGGCGGCTCCTTCACCAAGCCCGGCAAGGGCGGCGGCGGTTCGTCGGACGACGACGACCACCACGGCACGGGAGTGCACCGCGGCGGCTTCGGCGGCGGCAAGGGCAGCTCCGGCGGCTGACGGGGACACACGCATGGAACGCCGTACCATCACCCCCCGCCCCGGCTGGCAGCGGACCGTCGAGGCCCAGGGTCTGATCTACCCGCTCACCCGCCACCCCGACGGCTCCCTGCGCCCCTACTGGGACGAGAGCGCCTACTACGTCTTCACCCTGGACGAGGTGGAGGCGCTGGAGGAGACCGTCGGGGAACTGCACCGCATGTGCCTGGCGGCGGCCGGGCACATCGTGGCCGAGGGCCGGTTCGCCGACCTCGGCATCACCGACCCGCAAGTGGCCGCCGCCGTCGCCGAGTCCTGGCACCGCCGCGACGAACTCCCGTCCGTCTACGGCCGTTTCGACCTGCGCTACGACGGCACCGGCCCGGCCGAGTTGCTGGAGTACAACGCCGACACCCCGACCTCCCTGGTGGAGGCCGCCTCCCCGCAGTGGTTCTGGATGGAGGACCGCTTCCCCGGCGCCGACCAGTGGAACTCCCTGCACGAGCGGCTGGTGGACGCCTGGCGCGCTCAGGCCGCGCTCCTGCCGCCCGGCAGCCCCCTGCACTTCGCGCACTCCTCCGCCGACGAACTCGGCGAGGACCTGATGACGGTCGCCTATCTGAAGGAGACCGCCGAACAGGCCGGTCTCACCACCGACTGGCTCGCCGTGGAGGAGATCGGCTGGGACACCCTCTCCGGCCGCTTCGTCGACAACCGGCTCGGCTTCATCCGCGCCCTGTTCAAGCTCTATCCCTGGGAGTGGCTCACCACCGACGCCTTCGGCCGGCACGTCCTGGACACCCTCGACAACGGCGGCGGCACCGGCAGCACGCTGTGGATCGAACCCGCCTGGAAGATGCTGCTGAGCAACAAGGCCCTGCTGGCGGTCCTCTGGGAGCTGTACCCCGGCCACCCCAACCTCCTGCCTGCCTACCTGGACGGCCCCCGCGAGCTGGCCGCGTCCGCCGGTTACGTCGCCAAGCCCCTCCTCGGGCGCGAGGGCGAGGGCGTCACCGTGCACGAACCCGGCGCGCCCGCGGCCCTACGGGACGAGCCCTGCTGCTACCAGCGGCTCGCCCCCCTCCCCGCCTTCGACGGCAACCACGTCGTCCTGGGCGCCTGGGTGGTCCGGGACGAGCCGGCCGGCCTCGGCCTGCGCGAGTCCTCGGGCCTGATCACCGACGGGTACGCCCGCTTCCTGCCCCACGTGATCCTCTAGGGCCCGGCTCCCCGCTCCTGCCGGGGTCCCGGACCCCGGCAGGAGCGTCACCCGCCGGTTCCACCACGCTCGGCCGCGCTGGCGCGGGACGACGGGCCCTGACCGCCGAGCAGCGCCGCGGCGGCCACGCGCGCGTGCGCGGCGGGGGACGGGTCACCGCTGATGCCGGCGGTGACGATGGCGCCCTCGGCGAGCAGGACCACCGCTTCGGCCACCGGCACCCCGGTGGCCCGCACCCAGGCCGTGAGCTGGTCGTGGAAGGCCTGCTTGTGGGACCGGACCTCGGCCAGCACCGGCTCGGACGACGTGCCCAGCTCGCCGTGGGCGTTGATCCAGGCGCAGCCGCGGAAGCCGGGCCGGGCGAACCACTCGGCGAGCCAGTCGAACACCGCGAGCACCCGCTCCCGCGGGTCCGGGACGCCTTCGACGCGCGCGGCGAGGCTCTCGCGCCAGCGCCGGTCGCGTCGCCGGAGCACGGCGACCACGAGGTCCTCCTTGGCCGGGAAGAGCCGGTAGATCCGCTTCAGGGGCAGCCCGGAGGCGGCGCGGATCCGATCCATCCCGACCGCCTGGATGCCGTGCGCGTAGAAGAGATCCTCCGCGGCGTCCAGGAGGGCCGCACGGTCACGGTCCGGGCGGGTCTGTTCCCCGGTGGGCGGGGCCGGCATCCGGGTCTCCTTCCTTGACGCTGAGAACGACCGTTCTCTACCTTAGTCCCCGCGAGGGAGAACGCTCGTTCTCCGTCCTGCTCGCCGCCGTCCCGAGGAGGCCGCCGTGCCCGAGACCCGCCCGCCCTGCCCCCCGTTCACCCTGGAGACCGCCCGCCGGAAGGTGCAGGCGGCCGAGGACGCCTGGAACACCCGCGACCCGCACCGGGTGGCCCTGGCCTACACACCCGACTCCGTCTGGCGCAACCGCGACCTGTTCCTCACCGGCCGCGCCGAGATCGTCGCCTTCCTGACCGAGAAGTGGGCCCGCGAACTCGACTACGCGCTGCGCAAGAACCTCTGGAGCTTCCACGACGACCGGATCGCCGTCCGCTTCCAGTACGAGTGGCACGACGCCGGCGGCCAGTGGTGGCGCAGCTACGGCAACGAACTGTGGGAGTTCGACGAGCACGGCCTGATGCGGCGCCGGGAGGCCGGCATCAACGACGTCGCCATCGCCGAGGCCGACCGGCGCATCCGCGGCCCCCGCGCCGCCGGCGACCACGGAACCGACCTCCCGCTCCGCTGACGGCCACCGGCCACCACCCTCGGAGCCGTCCTGGCCCGCATGGTGGACGTGCGGCCGTCCCCGTCCGGCTCGCCGGGTAGGCTGACGGGCGGGCCGTGACTGGCGCGCTGGGATGGGACGGACCATCAGGGAGCGGCCCGAGCCGGAAAGAGTGCCGTGCGCCTGGGCCGAACGTGAACGCTGTACGCACGCCGTCCGGAGGTCCCGATGCCCGAGAATTCCGCCCCCCTCTCCACCGAGTCCACGGCCTTCCGCGCCGCCCTCAACGTGGTCCGCGCCGTCGAGCCGCGTGTCGCCGACGCCATCGGCCAGGAGGTCGCCGACCAGCGCGAGATGCTCAAGCTGATCGCCTCCGAGAACTACGCCTCCCCGGCGACCCTGCTCGCCATGGGCAACTGGTTCAGCGACAAGTACGCCGAGGGCACCGTCGGCCGCCGCTTCTACGCCGGCTGCCGCAACGTCGACACCGTCGAGTCCCTCGCCGCCGAGCACGCCCGCGAACTCTTCGGCGCCCGCCACGCCTACGTCCAGCCGCACTCCGGCATCGACGCCAACCTGGTGGCCTTCTGGGCCGTCCTCGCCGACCGCGTCGAGGCGCCCTTCCTGGAGAAGACCGGCGTCCGCCAGGTCAACGACCTGACCGAGGCCGACTGGGCCGAGCTGCGCCAGGCCTTCGGCAACCAGCGCATGCTCGGAATGTCCCTGGACGCCGGCGGCCACCTCACCCACGGCTTCCGCCCGAACATCTCCGGCAAGATGTTCGACCAGCGCTCGTACGGCACCGACCCGGCCACCGGCCTGATCGACTACGACGCCCTGCGCGCCCAGGCCCGCGAGTTCAAGCCGCTGATCATCGTCGCCGGCTACTCGGCGTACCCCCGGCTGGTGAACTTCCGGCTCATGCGGGAGATCGCCGACGAGGTCGGCGCCACCCTCATGGTCGACATGGCGCACTTCGCGGGTCTCGTCGCCGGCAAGGTCCTCACCGGTGACTTCGACCCGGTCCCGCACGCCCAGATCGTCACCACGACCACCCACAAGTCCCTGCGCGGCCCGCGCGGCGGCATGGTCCTGTGCGACGACTCCCTCAAGGACCAGGTCGACCGTGGCTGCCCGATGGTCCTCGGCGGCCCGCTCCCGCACGTCATGGCCGCCAAGGCCGTCGCACTGGCCGAGGCCCGCCGGCCGTCCTTCCAGGACTACGCCCAGCGCATCGTGGACAACTCCCGCGCGCTCGCCGAGGGCCTGATGCGCCGCGGCGCCACCCTGGTCACGGGCGGCACGGACAACCACCTCAACCTGATCGACGTCGCCACCTCCTACGGCCTCACCGGCCGCCAGGCCGAGGCGGCGCTCCTCGACTCGGGCATCGTCACCAACCGCAACGCCATCCCGGCCGACCCGAACGGCGCCTGGTACACCTCCGGCATCCGCGTCGGCACCCCCGCGCTCACCACCCGCGGCCTGGGCACCGCGGAGATGGACGAGGTGGCGGGCCTGATCGACCGCGTCCTGACCACCACCGAGCCGGGCACCACCAAGTCGGGCGCCCCCTCCCGCGCCGCCCACGTCCTGGACGAGAAGGTCGCGCAGGAGATCGCCGGCCGGGCCACCGACCTGGTGGCGGGCTTCCCGCTGTACCCGGAGGTCGACCTGGGCTGAAACGCCCCGGCACCGGCACGGGGAACCGCGCGGCCGGCCCGTCGGGGCCCGCGGTTCCCCACCGCACCGAAGCTCCCGCCCTCTCTGCGACAATGAAAAACATGGCGACTGACCGACCCCGCGTGCTCTCCGGAATCCAGCCCACCGCAGGCTCGTTCCACCTCGGCAACTACCTCGGCGCCGTCCGCCAGTGGGTGGCCCTGCAGGAGACCCACGACGCGTTCTACATGGTCGTCGACCTGCACGCGATCACGGTGCCGCAGGACCCGGCCGAGCTGCGGGCCAACACCCGCCTCGCCGCCGCCCAGCTGCTGGCCGCCGGCCTGGACGCGGACCGCTGCACCCTCTTCGTGCAGAGCCACGTCCCCGAGCACGCCCAGCTGGCCTGGGTCATGAACTGCCTCACCGGCTTCGGCGAGGCGAGCCGGATGACCCAGTTCAAGGACAAGTCCGCCAGGCAGGGCGCCGACCGCGCCTCCGTCGGCCTGTTCACCTACCCGGTCCTCCAGGTCGCCGACATCCTGCTGTACCAGGCGAACCAGGTGCCCGTCGGCGAGGACCAGCGTCAGCACATCGAGCTGACCCGCGACCTCGCCGAGCGGTTCAACGGCCGGTTCGGCGCGACGTTCACGGTCCCCGAGCCGTACATCCTCCGCGAGACGGCGAAGATCTACGACCTCCAGGACCCGACGGTCAAGATGAGCAAGTCGGCGTCCACGCCGAAGGGCCTCGTCAACCTCCTCGACGAGCCGAAGGCCACGGCCAAGAAGGTCAGGAGCGCGGTCACCGACACCGACACGGTGATCCGCTACGACGCGGAGAACAAGCCGGGCGTGTCGAACCTCCTCACCATCTACTCCACGCTCACCGGCAAGCCGGTCGCCGAGCTGGAGCAGGAGTACGAGGGCAAGATGTACGGCGCGCTCAAGACCGACCTCGCCGAGATCATGGTCGAGTTCGTGACGCCGTTCCGCGAGCGCACCCAGCAGTACCTGGACGACTCCGAGACGCTGGACTCCGTCCTGGCCAAGGGCGCCGAGAAGGCGCGCGCCGTCGCCGCCGAGACGCTCGCTCACGCGTACGACCGCGTGGGCTTCCTCCCGGCCAAGCACTGAGGCGTACGACCGCACACGGGTCCCGGCGGGCGGAGCGCTGCACATCACTCGCGGTGCGCCTGCCGACAGGACTTCGGTGGCCGTACAGTCGATAGCCGACGGCCGGGACGGGACGGCCTGGAAGACGACAGACGCGACGAAGGAGACGACGTGGGGACCGTAACGATCGGCGTTTCGATCGCGGTCCCGGAGCCTCACGGCAGCCTGCTCCAGGAGCGGCGCGCGGGCTTCGGCGACGCCGCGGCTCACGGCATCCCCACGCACGTCACCCTGCTGCCGCCGACCGAGGTGGACGAGGCCGCGCTGCCGGCCGTCGACGCGCACCTCACCGAGGTCGCCGCGGCCGGCCGGCCGTTCCCGATGCGGCTGTCCGGCACCGGCACCTTCCGGCCGCTGTCGCCCGTGGTGTACGTCCGGGTCGTCCGGGGCGCCCAGGCCTGCGCCCGGCTGCAGCAGCGGATCCGCGACGCCTCCGGCCCGGTGGCGCGCGAGCTCCAGTTCCCCTACCACCCGCACGTCACCGTGGCCCACGGCATCGACGACGCGGCGATGGACCGCGCCTTCGCGGAACTGGCGGGGTTCGACGCCGAGTGGCCGTGCACCGGCTTCGCGCTCTACGAACAGGGCGCCGACGGTGTGTGGCGCAAGCTGCGCGAGTACACCTTCGGCGGAGCGGTGGTGCCGCCCCAGGCCGGCCACGCGGACGTCGAGAGCGGCACGCCGGCAGGCCGCTAGCCGGAGCGAGGGGGCGCCGCTCCCCGTCACACCTCCAGCCGGCGGTACACCGCGCGCGGCGCGTGCCGCAGGGCCCACATCACCGGGCGGAGCGCCCCCGGCACCCACACCGTCTCCGAGCGGCGGCGCAGGCCGAGTTCCACGGCGGTGGCGACCGCCTCCGGCGTGGTGGCGAGCGGGGGCCGGTGCCGTCCGGCCGTCCCGCGGGTCCGGACGAACCCGGGGCGCACGACCATGACGTGCGCGCCGGTGCCGTGCAGGGCGTCGCCCAGGCCCTGGGCGAAGGTGTCCAGGCCGGCCTTGCTGGAGCCGTAGATGAAGTCGGTGCGGCGGGCGCGTTCGGCGGCGACGGAGGACAGGAAGACGAGGGAGCCGTGCCCCTGCGCCTGGAGGGCGCGGCCGGTGACCAGGCCCACCGAGACGGCCCCGGTGTAGTTGGTCTGGGCGACCCGCACCGCACGGACCGGATCGCGTTCGTCGTGGGCCTGGTCGCCGAGGAGGCCGAACGCGAGCAGCACCATGTCGACGGCACCCTCGGCGAACACCTTGCCGAGGACGGTCTCGTGGGATCCGGGGTCGAGCGCGTCGAAGCCGACGGTGTGCACGTCGGCGCCGAGCGCCCGCAGGCCTCCGGCGGCGTTCTCCAGGGCGACGGAGGGGCGGCCCGCCAGCCACACCGTACGGGTGCGGCGGGCGATCAGCCGGCGCGCGATGGCCAGCGCGATCTCGGACGTGCCGCCGAGGACGAGCAGGGAACGGGGCAGTGCGGTGGCATCCTTCATGACAACTGACCGTATCGCCCGCATATGACCGTTCTGGCGAAGAAACGCGGTGTTCACGCCCGGGCGGAGCGGGCATGGGTCGGGTCATGGACTGGCTGAAGAAGCTCCCCGGCATCGGGCCGGCGGTCACCCGGCTGACGGCCACGCACGCGTGGCGGTCGTACGAGCGGCTGGACCGGGTGAAGTGGACCCGGCTCGCCGCCGCCATGACGTTCGTCAGCTTCGTGGCGCTGTTCCCGCTGCTGACCGTGGCCGCCGCGGTCGCCGCCGCCACGCTCAGTCCCGCCAGTGAGAAGACCGTCGAACACAAGATCGCCGAGCAGTTCCCGGGCCTCGCCGACCAGCTGGACCTCACCTCCCTGGTGGAGAACGCGGGCACCGTCGGCGTCATCGCGGGCGCGGTGCTCCTGTTCACGGGCATCGGCTGGGTCGGCCAGGTCCGGGACTGCCTGCGCACGGTGTGGGAGCTGCCGGACCGGGAGGAGAACCCCCTCGTCACCAAGGCCAAGGACGCCGGCATCCTGCTCGGCTTCGGCGGCGCCCTGCTGGTCACCCTCGCCACGTCCATCCTCGCCTCGGCCGCCGTCGGCCGGCTGTCGGGCCTGATCGGTCTGGCCGAGCACGGCTGGGGCAGCGTGCTGCTTCAGGTCGTCGCGTTCGCCGTCGCCGTCATCGCCGACTTCCTGGTCCTGCTCTACGTCCTGACCCTGCTGCCCGGGGTCGAGCCGCCGCGCCGCCGCCTGCTGGTGTCCGCCCTGCTCGGGGCGGTCGGCTTCGAACTGCTCAAGCTGCTGCTCAGCGGCTACGTCCAGGGGGTCGCCGCGAAGAGCATGTACGGCGCGTTCGGCGTCCCCGTGGCCCTGCTGCTCTGGATCAACTTCACCGCCAAACTGGTGCTGTTCTGCGCCTCCTGGACGGCGACGCCGAGCAGGCACGCCCAACTCAGTGACGTGCCCGACGCCGCATCAGATCGGGCAGCGGCCACCGGCGGTTGACCAGGAACACCCCGCCGCCGAGCAGCACCAGCAGACCACCCGCGACGGCCAGGGCGATCCCCGCACCGCCGGCACCCGACCCGGTGGCGGCGCTCGCCACCGGCTGCGAACCGGACCCGCCGGTCACGGACGCGCGCCCGGCGGACGCGCCGGCGTCCGGCTGCCCGCCGGCCGGCACGGCGCTCCTCGGCGGCACCAGCTCACCCACCGCGTTGACCTTGCCGGCCGCCCGGAAGCCCCAGTCGAGGAGCTGCGCGCTCTCCTTGTAGACCTCGTTGTGCTCGTGCTTCTCCGGATTCATCACCGTGACCAGCAGCACCTTGCCGCCCCGCTCGGCGACCGCGGTGAGGGTGGCGCCCGCGTGCGTGGTGTTGCCGTTCTTCACACCGGCGATCCCCGGGTAGACGGGGACGTCGGTGTCGCCGCTCAGCAGCCGGTTGGTGTTCTGGATCGTGGCGGACCCGAACGTCGCCCGCACCGTCGAGCAGTACTCGCGGAAGTCCTTCTTCTGGAGCCCGGATCGGGCGAACAGCGTCAGGTCGTACGCCGACGACACCTGCCCCGGCGCGTCGTAGCCGTCGGGGGAGACCACCTGAGTGTCCAGGGCCTGGAGTTCCCCGGCGTGCTCCTGCATGTCCCGCACGGTCTGCCCGATGCCGCCGTTCATCGCGGACAGCGTGCGCACCGCGTCGTTGCCCGAGCGCAGGAACACCCCGAGCCACAGGTCGTGGACGGAGTAGGTGTGCCCCTCCTTCATCCCGACCACGCTGGAGCCGACGCCCATGCCCGCGAGGTCGGACGGGACGACCGTGTGGTGGGTCCCCTTGGGGAAGCGGGGCAGCACGGTGTCCGCGAACAGCATCTTCAGGGTGCTCGCCGGGGGCAGCCGCCAGTGCGCGTTGTGCGCGGCCAGCACCTCCCCCGACTCGGCGTCCGAGACGATCCAGGACCGGGCGGTGAGGTCCTTGGGCAGCACGGGCACGCCCGGGGCGAGGTTGACCTGGGTGCCGGGCTGCCCCAGCCGGACGCCGCCCAGGGTGGACATCCGGGCCGGCGGGGTGGCCGTCGGGCTCGGCGAGGGGGTCGGCGCGGCCAGGGCGGCGGGAGCGGTGACGGCCAGGGACAGCAGGGTGGCGGAGGTCACCAGCAGGGGTCGCCGGCCGGTCCTCTCAGATGCGGGCACGGTCGTGAACGTACCCGTACGGACGGGCGAAGTCCCGCTGCGCGCCCCACCCCCGACACGGAACCGGACACGGGACGGCGATACTGGGGACATGAAGCTCAGCCGCCCGGTCTCCTGGTTCCTGCTCGCCTTCGGGGTGTGGAGCTGGGTCATCTGGGTCACTTTCGTCAAGAACCTCGTCAAGGACAGCAGCGGGCTCGCCTTCGACGACGGTCACCCGACCGCGTACTTCTGGGTGCACCTGCTGCTGGCGGTCGTTTCCTTCGTATTGGGGACGGTCGTCGGAGGCATCGGGTTGCGCGGTCTGCGCGCACTGCGCCGGACGTCATGACGGGAGACCACCGCGCTCGGTAAGTTCTTTCCCATCCGGCCGGAAAGCCCTTCCTCAGGTGTGGCCCGTGTGATTGGGTGAGCCGCGCCACTTGAGGGGAAGTGGCCGATTCGTGCTGGGCCAGGGGTAGGGCCCTGTCGGGCCTGGGGGAGGGCACCACCATGCGATCGGTTCGCATGCGCGTTCTCGTGACGTTGCTCGTACTCGCCGCCGTGGGGATCGGCGGCTGGCAGCTGCTGCCGTCGCAGCAGTACAGGAACAGGACCATCACCGTCGGCACCACCGACGCCGTCACCGCGCTCGACCCGGCCGGCGCCTACGACGCCGGCTCCTGGGCGCTGTTCAGCAACGTCTTCCAGTCCCTGCTGACGTTCGAGCAGGGCGGCACCGAACCGGTCCCGGACGCGGCGAAGAGCTGCGCCTTCACGGGCGGCGGGTTACGGACGTACCGGTGCACGCTGCGTTCCGGGATCACCTTCCCGAGCGGGCGCGAGATGACGGCCGGGGACGTGAAGTTCTCCTTCGACCGGGTCAGGAGGATCAACGACGACGTCGGCCCGGCGTCCCTGTTCGACACGCTCGCCTCCGTGACCGCCGACAGCGCGCACGTCGTCACGTTCCACCTGTCGTCCTCCGACGCCACCTTCCCGCTGAAGGTGGCCACCGGCGCCGGCTCCCTCGTGGACAAGGACCGGTACCCGGCCGGCCGCCTGCGTGAGGACGCCGCCGTCGACGGCACCGGGCCGTACCGGCTGACGGCCTACACCAAGGACCACAAGGCCGACCTCGCGCCGAACACGCACTACAAGGGCTACCTCGGCGGCCCCGGCCGCCCGGTCGAACTGCGCTACTACGCCGACTCCGGCAAGCTCGACCGCGCCTGGAAGGGCCGCCAGGTCGACGTCGCCACGCGGACCCTGCCGCCCGGGATGCTCTCCGCGCTGAACCCGAGCGACCCCGGGCAGCGGGTCACCGAGTCCGACAGCGCCGAGACCCGCAACCTGTACCTCAACACCCGCGCCGCTTCCCCGCTGCACGACGTGCGGGTGCGCCGCGCGCTGGCCTGGCTGGTCGACCGCGAGAAGCTGGCGGCGACGGTGTACGAGGGCACCGTCGACCCGCTGTACTCGCTGATCCCGACCGGTATCACCGGCCACACCACGTCGTTCTTCGACCGGTACCCGGCGCAGAGCACCAGGAAGGCGCGGGAACTGCTCACCGAGGCCGGGGTGAGCCTGCCGGTGCGCTTCACCTACGGCTACGGCGTCGGCCGGGGCGCCGGCGCGGAGGAGGCCACGGAGCTGAAGAAGCAGCTCGAGGCGAGCGGCCTGTTCAGGGTGGACCTCAAGGGCTACGAGTGGACCGACTTCCAGAAGCGCTGGGCCGCCGGGACGATCGACGCCTGGGCGGTCGGCTGGGTCGCCGACTACCCCGACCCGGACACCTTCGGCGCCGCGCTCGTCGGCACCGGTTCCACGATGAGCACCGGCTACAGCAACAAGGTCGTCGACCACCTCGTACTGGACAGCAGGCAGTTCGCCGACCGCAGCCGGGCGGCGAACGACTTCCGTGACATCCAGTCCGCCGTGGCGGAGGACGTCCCGCTGATCCCGCTGTGGCAGCGCAAGGAGTACGTGGTCAGCACGGAGGATGTCGGCGGCGGCCAGTACCTGACGGACGGCACGGGCGTGTTCCGGCTGTGGCGGCTGGGGTGGATCTGATCAGTCGGTCTTCCGCTGCCCGGCCTTGATGATCTGCTCGACGCGCGTGCGTGGGGGGCATCCGGTGAAGGGGTCACGAGGAGGTGGCCTGCGATGATCTCGACGCGGTAGCCGGATGGCGCTCCATGATCTCTTCGGCGATGGCCGTCAGTGAGAACGGCTCATCGTCGTGGAAGGGCGGCTGCTCGACGGATGCAGCGGACATCGCGTGCCTCCCAGGGGCTGGTGTCGAGAACATCGTCGTAGGCAGAGCGGCTGCCGGACGTCCCGTTCTCGTGCGTCCACCCGCAAGTGATCACGCGTCCCGGTCGCGGTCCGGGGCCGGGAGGGCCTTCGTCATGCCCGGCAGGAAGTCCGTGAACAGCTCGTGGATCTCCAGGACGAGGGGGCGCAGGACACGGAAGCGGGCCAGGGACACGCCGCGTGCGGTCAGCCGGGCGCCCCGCCGCGCCAGGCGGTAGCTGCGCTCGCGTCCCTCCGTGCGGTCGAAGATCCAGTACAGGACCAGGCCCATCTGGGCGAGCCACATCAGTTCCGGGAGGACGTCCCGCAGTTCGGGTGCCACCTTGGACCTCGAACCGGCCAGGACCTCCCGGTGCACGCTGATCGCCGCCTCGCGCGCGTGCTCGCTCTCCGGGGAGAAGGGGCTGAGCGGGCTGTCGGGGTCGGCGGCGTTCTTGAAGAACTGCACCGCGAACTCGTGGTACGGCCGGGCGATGTCCAGCCACACGGTGAGCACGCCCGCGAGCCGCGCCTCCAGGTCGGTCTCCCGGTCCAGTACCTGCCGTACCGCCGCCTGGTGCTCGGCGGCGATCCGGTCGTAGAACCCCTGGATCAGGTGTTCCTTGCCCTCGAAGTAGTAGTAGGCGTTGCCGACGGACACCCCGGCCTCCGTGGCGATGGCCCGCATGGTCGTCTTGTCGTACCCGCGCTCCTGGAACAACCGCATGGCGGTCTCCAGGATCAGCGCACGGGTCTGCTCGGACTTGCTGCTCTGGGGGCCGGCCGCACCGGGGCCGTCGTTCTTCGCGGGCACGGTAGAAGAGCCTAACGAGTGACGCGGCCGGCCCATGGCGGCGGCTCAGCCCCGGCGGCCCAGCTGCGGGCGCCTGGTGTAGTCGGTGAAGCCCAGGACGTTGCCCCAGGGGTCGGTGATCTCCACCGTCCAGCCGGTGGCCACCTGGGAGACCTCGTCCAGCGGCGCGATCCCCGCGGCGGCCAGTTCCCGCGCCGCGGCCCGCGCGTCCGGCACCTCCAGCCAGATCCGCGCCGACGGCCACGGCGGTGACCGGTGTCCCAGCTGCTCCTCGGCCTGGAGCAGGATGCCCGGTGTCTCGGCCCCGACCTTCAGCAGGGCGATCCCGCCCTCGTCGAACCGGAACCCCACGGTGAACCCGGCCCGTTCGTAGAAGGCGACCGCCTCGCCGAGGTCACCGACGGGGAGCAGCACGTTGTCGAAACCGAGCAGTTCGTACGACCCTTCGTCTGACATGTCGTCACATTAGGAGTCATCCTCCCGGGATGCGAGGAGCCCCACCGCAGCGGACCGCGGTGGGGCTCTCCGGGGGACGGGGCAGCCGTCACTGCGGGAAGTTCGGGTCCAGGTCGGTCTCCGAGGCATGGCTGGTCGTGATGCCGGTGGCGGTCCCGCGCAGCAGCACGCCCTTCCGGTACAGGTCGCCGGACATCAGCAGGTCGGCGTCGCCGTCCCGGTCGAGGTCGCGCAGGCGGACGAACAGGCCGAACATCTCGTCCGGCGTCGCACTGCCCGGCACACCCGCCGTGGCGCGGGTGAACCACTGGGCGCCGGTGCCGGTCAGGCCCTTGCCGCCACCGCGCAGGACGTGCACGCCGCCCGCGTTGCCGACCGAGCCGGACTCCTCCTCGGGCACGCCCACGGCGAGGTCCGGGTAGCCGTCGCGGTTGGTGTCACCGGCGGAGAGGGAGAAGCCGAAGCGGTCGTTCTTCGTGGCCGCCGTCGCCACCCCCGCGGTGGACTGCGTCAGGCGGTAGGAGGTGCCCGGGCCGCTCGCGCCGCCGCGCAGGACCAGCACGGAACCCGCGCCCTTGTTGTACGGCGTGTCGCTGACGGCCAGATCCCCGTAGCCGTTCTTGTCGAAGTCGGCGATCACGCCGGTGGCGTTGAAGTCCGCCTGCGAGGCGTTGTAGGTGGTGTACTTGCCGCGCTTGATGGTGGAGCCGCCCTGCACGAACCACGCGGCCTGCGTCATCCGGCCGTCCTTGTAGCCCTGGCCCAGCACGTACAGGTCGGTGGCCTTGTCCTTGTTCACCCTGCCGGCGACGACTGCGGTCGGCTCCAGCACCTCGGCGCCGCTGGGGCTCACCTCCAGCCTGGTGACGCTGCCCGTCGTACCGGACCGGGAGAAGCCGCCCCGGTAGACGTAGAGGGTGCCGGTGGCGTCGGTGACGGCCAGGTCCGGCTTGCCGTCGCCGTTGAAGTCGCCGGAGGTGAGGGCCGCGCCGAACGCCACCTTGGACCGCGCGGGGATGCGGGTCGCCTGCGTGCCGAGACCGGACCTGGCGCCCCACAGGACGGTGACGGCGCCCGCACCGGCCGTCGTGCCGCTCTTCTCGCTGCTGTCGGCGACGGCGAGGTCGGCGTACCCGTCACGGTCGAGGTCGGCGTGGGCGAGCTGGTTGCCGAAGCTGTCGGCGTAGCCGCCGGAGTCGCCCGCCGTGCCGGGGATGCCCGGGCTGTCCTGGGTGAACCGCACCGTCTTCGGGCCCGGCCCGGTAGCCGTGCCGTAGGTGACGGTGACCTCGCCGCCCCAGCCGGACGCGTAGTCCCGGTAGCCGTCGCCGTTGAAGTCGTCGGCGTACTTGGCGGGAGTGGCCGCGGCGGCCGGACCGGCCGACAGGGCGAGCAGTCCGCCGGTCAGCGAGGCGGCCGTGGCCACCGCGAGAGCGACGGCGAGCTTTCTTTGCGTGCGCATGAGTCTCCTTGATCGCGTACACCCTGCAGACCCACGGCGTTGGGGAACGGTTGTACGGCGAGGGCCCCACTCCCGGTACGTGACCGGGGACGGGGCCCGAAGAGCCGCAGGCGTACGGCGGATCAGTAGCGACGCGTGATCAGCGCGCGCTTGACCTCCTGGATCGCCTTCGTGACCTCGATACCGCGCGGGCAGGCGTCCGTGCAGTTGAAGGTCGTGCGGCAGCGCCACACGCCGTCGCGGTCGTTGAGGATCTCCAGGCGCTGCTCGCCCGCCTCGTCACGGCTGTCGAAGATGAAGCGGTGGGCGTTCACGATCGCGGCCGGACCGAAGTACTGGCCGTCGTTCCAGAACACCGGGCAGGACGACGTGCACGCGGCGCACAGGATGCACTTGGTGGTGTCGTCGAAGCGCTCGCGGTCCTCGGCGGACTGCAACCGCTCCCGGGTCGGCTCGTTGGTGTCGTTCGTGATCAGGAACGGCATCACGTCCCGGTACGCCTGGAAGAACGGCTCCATGTCCACGACCAGGTCCTTCAGGACCGTGAGGCCCTTTATGGGCTCGACCGTGATCGGCTTCTCGGGGTTGATGTCCTTGATCAGCGTCTTGCAGGCGAGACGGTTCTTGCCGTTGATCCGCATCGCGTCCGAGCCGCAGATGCCGTGCGCGCACGAGCGGCGGAACGTGAGGCTGCCGTCGACGTCCCACTTGATCTTGTGGAGGGCGTCGAGGACACGTTCCTTCGGGTCGATCTCCAGCTGGAAGTCTTCCCAGGCCGCCTCGGCGGAGACCTCCGGGTTGAACCGGCGGACGCGGAGGGTGACCGTGATGTAGGGGGAGTCGGCGAAACCGGGCTCGGGCCGGCCGGCCGCGTCCGCCTTGTCCAGAACAGGGGTAGCCATCAGTACTTACGCTCCATCGGCTGGTAGCGGGTCTGGACGACCGGCTTGTAGTCGAGACGGACGGTTTCCGAGCCGTCGGCGCCGACCTCGCGGTACGCCATGGTGTGGCGCATGAAGTTGACGTCGTCGCGGTTCGGGTAGTCCTCGCGGTAGTGGCCACCGCGGGACTCCTTGCGGGCCAGGGCCGACACCGCCATGACCTCGGCCAGGTCGAGCAGGTTGCCCAGCTCGATCGCCTCGAGGAGGTCGGTGTTGAACCGCTTGCCCTTGTCCTGGATCGCCACGTTCCGGTAGCGCTCGCGCAGCTCGGCGATCTTCTCGACGGCCGTCTTGATCGTCTGCTCGGTGCGGAAGACCATGACGTTGGCGTCCATGGTCTCCTGGAGCTCACGGCGGAGCGTGGCCACCCGCTCGTTGCCGGTGGAGTTGCGCAGCCGCTCGATCTGCTCGACGACGAAGGACTCCGGGGCCTCCGGCAGCTCGGCGTAGTCGGCCTTCGCCGCGTACTCGGCGGCGGCGATGCCCGCACGGCGGCCGAAGACGTTGATGTCCAGCAGCGAGTTGGTGCCCAGCCGGTTGGCGCCGTGCACGGAGACACAGGCGACCTCGCCGGCCGCGTACAGGCCCGGGACGACGGTGGTGTTGTCCGCCAGGACCTCACCCTCGACGTTCGTCGGGATGCCGCCCATCGCGTAGTGCGCGGTCGGCTGGATCGGGATCGGGTCCGTGTAGGGCTCGATCCCGAGGTACGTCCGCGCGAACTCGGTGATGTCCGGGAGCTTGGCGTCCAGCTGCTCCGGCGGCAGGTGGGTGAGGTCCAGGTAGACGTGGTCGCCCTCGGGACCGCAGCCGCGGCCCTCGCGGATCTCCGTGTAGATGGAGCGCGAGACGACGTCGCGGGAGGCGAGGTCCTTCATGACCGGCGCGTACTTCTCCATGAAGCGCTCGCCGTCCTTGTTGCGCAGGATGCCGCCCTCACCACGGGCGCCCTCCGTCAGCAGGATGCCCATGCGCCAGATGCCGGTCGGGTGGAACTGGAAGAACTCCATGTCCTCCAGCGGGAGCCCGCGCCGGTAGACCGCCGCCTGACCGTCACCGGTCAGCGTGTGGGCGTTCGACGTCACCTTGAAGAACTTGCCCGTGCCGCCGGAGGCGTAGATGACGGCCTTGGCCTGGAAGATGTGGATCTCGCCCGTGGCCAGCTCGTACGCCACCACACCGGCCGACCGCTTCACGCCGTCGACCTCGGTCATCAGCTGGTCGAGGACGTAGAACTCGTTGAAGAACTCCACACCCTCCTTGACGCAGTTCTGGTACAGCGTCTGGAGGATCATGTGGCCGGTGCGGTCCGCGGCGTAGCAGGACCGGCGGACCGGGGCCTCGCCGTGGTTACGGCTGTGACCGCCGAAGCGGCGCTGGTCGATGGTGCCGTCCGGGGTCCGGTTGAACGGCAGGCCCATCTTCTCCAGGTCGAGGACGGCGTCGATGGCCTCCTTCGCCAGGATCTCGGCGGCGTCCTGGTCGACCAGGTAGTCACCGCCCTTGACCGTGTCGAAGGTGTGCCACTCCCAGTTGTCCTCCTCCACGTTGGCCAGCGCGGCGGCCATGCCGCCCTGCGCGGCGCCCGTGTGGGAGCGGGTGGGGTAGAGCTTGGTCAGGACCGCGGTGCGGCTGCGCTTCGTCGCCTCGATGGCGGCGCGCATGCCCGCGCCACCGGCGCCGACGATGACGGTGTCGTACTTGTGGATCTTCATGATTCTCGCAGCCCCGTGCCTAGCGGATGTTCGGGTCGAAGGTGAAGATCACCAGCGTGCCCAGCAGGATGGTGAACACCGTGGCGGTGTAGAGCAGGCCCTTGAGCCACAGGCGGCTGTTCGGCCGCTCGGCGTAGTCGTTGATGACCGTGCGCAGGCCGTTGGCGCCGTGCAGCATCGCCAGCCACAGCATCAGCAGATCCCAGACCTGCCAGAACGGGGACGCCCAGCGGCCGGCCACGAAGGCGAAGCCGATCTTGGAGACACCGCCGTCCAGCACGAGCTGGATCAGCAGGTGGCCGAGGACGAGGACGACCAGCACGATGCCGGACAGGCGCATGAAGACCCACGCCGCCAGCTCGAAGTTGCCCCGGGTCGACTTCGGGGACTTCTTGGTCCGCTTGCGCGGCGCCTCGATCAGCGGGGCCGGGTTGTCGACGGTGTAGACGGGCGCACCCTCGACGGGGCCGACTCCGGACGCGGCGGTTTCAGTAGTGACTGAGTTGTTCGACATCGGCGGCGTCAGCTCCCAAAGAGGACACGGGCGGCGTGACCGAGGACCGGGCGGAGTGCCCCGGCCATCAGCACCAACCAGACGACCATCACGGCCCAGAACATCTGCTTCTGGTAGCGCGTGCCCTTCGACCAGAAGTCGACGGCGATGACACGCAGGCCGTTGAGCGCGTGGAAGAGGATGGCGGCGACGAGGCCGTACTCCAGCAGCGCGACGATCGGCGTCTTGTACGTGGCTACGACCTTGTCGTAGTCCTCGGGGGAGACACGCACGAGAGCGGTGTCCAGCACATGAACGAACAGGAAGAAGAAAATGAGGACGCCGGTGACTCGGTGAGCCACCCAGGACCACATTCCTTCCCGGCCGCGGTACAGCGTTCCAGCCGGCACGGAAGAACCCTCCGGGAGCGGGGATTAGGGCCGCGCCGGCTTCACTGTCGGTCGGGCCCGGCCGGGTACGGTCCACCGGCCCCCAGCATCGTAGCGAGGCGCCGCGCCGTGGCGGACGGGGGGCCTGGCTGTGTGATCAAACAGGCACGCGGTTGGGCTAGCGGGGTGCCCGCCGGAGCGGGGGATGCGGTCATTTGCCCGACAAGGGGGCGTTTGTGCTGCTCGCGCGGCTTCCCGTGGCCCCGAGGAACTGGCCGATACGCCCCCGGGCGAGGCGCCGCAGCTCCTCCGCCGCGGTGACCCGCTCCTCCTCCGGATCGTTCGTCAATCGTGACCGGATCGCTTCGAGGATGCGGTCGAGCGTCTCGTCCGGGGGCACGTCACCCAGGT
Organism: Streptomyces sp. NPDC014991; assembly: GCF_043080665.1. NCBI lineage: Bacteria > Bacillati > Actinomycetota > Actinomycetes > Kitasatosporales > Streptomycetaceae > Streptomyces > Streptomyces sp. NPDC014991. Next base: position 18,022 of record NZ_JBIBVY010000016.1, on the reverse strand, counting down.
AGAGGACGAACCCGTGTCCGAATCGCGCCTCGTAGGCCGCCTGCGCCGCGCTCAGCGCCATGTGGGCCGCCGAGTAGGTGTCCTCGGGCAGCTCGGGCAGGGACTCGCCCGCCAGCGCCTGGGCCAGTTCGCCCGGCGACAGGTCGTACGCCGCCTCGTCCGCCGCCGCCAGCAGGGCGTCCAGGTCGGGGTACGGGCGGTGGTCCGCGAGCCGGCGCGACCAGCGCGGGCTGCGCAGGCAGCGCAGGAGGAGGGTGCGGACCTCCTCGTCGGCGGCGGTGTTGAAGGCGTCGAGAGGCCTGGGGAGATACGGCGGAGGGTGGGCGGGCAGCGTGGGTCCTCGCGTCACAGGTGGTGTGGCAGGGGATGCTGTGAAAGATGTGGTCAGGTTATCGAGAGTGGTCACGCTGTGTCCCTGTGATGTGTGAATTTCACTCGAACGGGAGAGTTTCCGAACACCTCGATGACCGGTGGGCCGAGGAGAGCCGTACGGTGGCAGGGTGACCCAGCACAGGCGCCGGGGATCGGCGCGGCAGGTGATACCGAAGCGGGCGGTGGTGGCCGCCGCGTTCGTCGGGACGGTCGCGCTCGGCACGGGCGTCGGCGTGTGGGCCTCCGACGGCGGCGGCGGGGAACGTCAGGAGAGCGCGCCACGGTCTTCGGCCGGGCGGGTGTCCGGCGCGGACCCCACCGGCGCCGACCCCGGCGGGACGGGCAGCCCGTCGGCGAGTCCGGCGCCCAGCCGGTCCTATCCGCTGTCACAGGCGCCGCGCACGATACCCGCGGTGCGCTCCCACACCCCGGCGCGCGGTCCCGGCTGGCAGCCGCGGCACGGGGAGCGGGTGGTGGTGGGCGACGCCGGGCTGGCCGACGAGGGCCGGCTCATAGCCGGGGAACTGGGGCTGACGTACGCGGGGCGGATGGGCAAGGGCGACGTACGGGCCGGGGACGTCCGGCTCGCGCTCGGCGGCGGGGGCGGGAACCAGGAGTCGTACACCCTGACCGTCCGCGACGGACGGGTCGACATCAGCGGACCCGGCCAGGCCGGGGTCTTCTACGGCACCCGCACCCTGAAACAGGAGGTCCACGGCGGCGGTACGGCGCCGGAGGGCGTCGTCCGGGACCAGCCGGCCAAGCCGGACCGCGGGTTCATGCTCGACATCGCGCGCAAACCGTACTCCGAGACCTGGATCGAGGACCGGATACGCGAGCTGGGGGACCTGAAGTTCAACGAGCTGGGCCTGCACTTCTCCGACGACCAGGCCTTCCGGATCGAGTCCAGCACCCACCCGGAGATCGTCTCCCCGAACCATCTGACCAAGGCGCAGGTCAAACGGATCGTGGACCTGGCGGCCGGCCGGCACATCACCGTCGTGCCGGAGATCGACTCGCCGGGACACCTCGGGGCCGTCATCGCCGCCCACCCGGACCTCCAGCTGCGCAACGCGAGCGGGGTCGCCACCAGGGGGGCCGTGGACATATCCAAGGACGCCTCCGCGCGGATCGTCGACGACCTGCTCAACGAGTACGCGGTGCTGTTCCCCGGCGGCCGGTGGCATCTGGGCGGTGACGAGTACCAGGCGCTCACCGTGAGGGACCCGCAGGCCTCGTATCCGCAGCTGGCCGCCGCCGCCCGGCAGGCCCACGGCTCCGGCGCCACCGTCGCCGACCTCGCCACCGACTGGCTGAACGACCGCTACGCCACCGTCCGCGCCCACGACAAGACCGTCCGCGCCTGGAACGACGGCTTCTTCCGGAACGCCTCCGTCCAGCCCGAGCAGGGCCTCCAGGTCGCCTACTGGACCGGCAAGGAGATCGGCGCCCGGCAGCCGGCGGAGTACCTGAACGCGGGGCGCGAGGTCCTCAACTACAACGACGAGTTCCTCTACTACGTCCTCGGGCAGCCGCAGACCTTCGTCTACCCGACGGGACAGCGGATCTACGAACAGTGGAACCCGCGGGTACTGCGCGGCACGACCGCCGTACCGGCACGCTACGACGCGCAGATCCTCGGCGGCTCGTTCGCGGTGTGGAGCGACAGGGCCGGCGCGCAGACGGAGAGCCAGGTCGCCGCGGGGATCCGGATGCCGCTGCGGGCCACCGTCCAGAAGCTGTGGGACCCGGGCACGCCCGCGCTGTCCTGGGCCGGCTTCAGGAAGCTGGCCGACCGGCTGGGCTGAGGGGCGGCGTCCCGCACGGCAGGGCTTGCCTTTGGCTGAAAATCTGCGAATGTGACACTCCCGCGCGGTCGCACGCAGTAAGGGGAAATGCGGGCTCCGTACCGGTCGGCGCCCTGGCGAGGGAGAGTTTCATGAGCCTGGTGCAACTGATCGCACAGGCCGACGCACGCGGACTGGCCGCCAGCGGACTGGCTTGTATGGATCGGTGTCTGCCGCTGCTCGGCGGCGACGACGAACTGCTGCGTCCGCTCTGGGCGAGCCTCGCCGACGGCTCCGACTGGGGCGGGAGCCTGGAGAAGGCGCGCGCGGCGCTCGGGTCCGCACAGCCCGCAGCGGATGCCGGGGCGGCCGGGCCCGCCGGGGACGAGGCCGTGCTGCTCGCCCGCCGCATGCTGGACGCGGCCCCCGCCGAGCACACCGCCGACGCCGTACGCCCCTGGGCCGACGCCTGCTCGGCCGCCTCGCTGCGCATCCACCGGCTGCTCGACCCCGCCGCGGACGCCACCACGGACCCGGGCGCCGCGCCGTCGGGGGACACGGCGGGCCTGTCCCCGCTCGTCGCCGCCGAGCTGCGCCGCCAGACGGCGGTGCTGGAACTCCTCGCCGGGCACGGCGTGAACGGCCTGCGCGGGGCGCTGGAGGTGTCCGTCGAGGGCCGGCGCGTGCTGCGCGCGGTGGTCTCCCGCCGGGCGCGCGGCGCCGCCGGCCCGGGGGCCTGAGAGGGTTTCGTGTCCGTCCCGCGGCGGATGTGGGGCGGTCCTGCGACGGTTGCCGGGACAGCGCGTGACGGGGTGACGGAAATCCCGCCCCGCCCGCTCTTACCTGTGTGACAGCCCATACGACAGATCACGTGACAGGCCAGGTGACAGGGCGGGCGACGGACCCGTACGCGACGGCGCGGCAGGAGACCAGGCCGCAGGCCGCGGCGAAGCCCGTGCGGTGGGCGGCGGACGCGGTGGCCACGATGCGCGAGGGCGCCCGCGTCCGGCTCGACTACTCGGCGCAGAGCCTGTGGCGCGTCGACCGGATGATCGAGGAGATACGCCGTGAGGAGCCGCCGTACGCGGCCGTCGAGAACGTGCTGCGCGACCTCGGCGCCTACGCCGGTGAGGTGATCGTCCGCCAGACCGGCGCCGAGTGGTGGGCGAGCGGCGGCGAGCACTGGGTGCGCACCCCCGACGGCCGGTTGTGGGACCCCGTCGACGAGGCCCGCCGCTGCTTCGGCGGTCACGGCTCGCTCCGGCTGCTGTGCCGCGACGCGACCGCCCGCGGCTGACCGGCCCCGCCCCGCCCCGCTGTGACACTTCCGTCCGGGCCGACGCTGATGATCGTGAAGGGCGGTGACACGGCCTGACGTGTCGGACCGTGAGGCAGGCGCCACGCAGTGGCCAGGAACTCGGCACGAACGAGGACGGTCTTGGGCCAGGGAGGGGAACCCCGCCGCCCGCAGCCGCGGGACGCGGAGCTGGGCGCGGCCGTCGCGCGGGCCCAGGACGGTGACGAGAACGCCTTCGCGGTGGCCTACCGGATCGTGCAGCCCGGTCTGCTGGGCTATCTGCGGGGCCTGGTAGGCGAGGACGCGGAGGACGTCGCCTCCGACGCCTGGCTGGAGATCGCCCGGGACCTCGGCCGGTTCCGCGGCGACGGCGCCGGCTTCCGCGGCTGGACCGCGACCATCGCCCGGCACCGCGCCCTGGACCATCTGCGCCGGCAGCGGGTACGGCCCCGGGCGGCGCAGCTCGGGCCGGACGCCCTGGAGCTGCCCGGTCCGCACAGCACCCACGACCAGGCCCTGGAGTCGCTGTCCACCGCCCGCGCGCTGGAACTGGTGCGGGCGCTGCCCCGGGACCAGGCCGAGGCGGTGCTGCTGCGGGTGGTCGTCGGCCTCGACGCACCGGCCGCCGCCCGCGTCCTGGGCAAGCGACCCGGCGCGGTCCGCACGTCCGCGTACCGGGGCCTGCGCCGCCTGGCCCGCCGGCTCGGCGCGCCACGCCCCGCGGACGGCACCGGCGGCGGTGTGACGGATGGCGATACCCCCGCGCTGGGGGAGTCGGGATGAACGCCACGGCCCGCGGGACGTATGAACAGGCGTGCGGCGCGTGCGGGCCGGTGTGCGGGTGTCCGGGCGGGCCGGACGCGTGCGGGCACAGCGACGGGAACGGGAGCAGGAACGGGCATGGGTGATCGGCACAGCGGCGAGGGGCTGCCCGGCCGCCGGTCCGCGCACCCTGGCGCCGGCGCCCCCGTATCCGCGCCCCAGCGGACCGCCGCGTCGCAGCCGGACGACGGGTTCGAGACCCGGTTCGGGGCCGCCCTGCGCCCGGACGCCGTGGACCCAGAGGCCGAGCGCAGCGCCGTCGCGGCCTTCCGGGCCGCCCGCGCGGCGGGGGCGCACGACGCGCGGACCCGGGCCCGGGACGACTGGCGGCCCGGACGGCCGCGCCGTACCCGCCGCTCGCTGCGGACCACGCTCTCACTGGCCCTGGCGAGCCTCACGCTGGGCGGGGTCGCCGTCGCGGCGATCGGCTCCGCAGGGTCCGGCACGGACGCCGGCCGGGACGCCCCGCGCCCCGCGCACCCGTCGCCGACCGCCCCACGCACCCCGGCCGCGTCGGCCGACGGCCCGGCAGCCGAGCGGGCGGACGGCGGTTCCGCCGACCCCGCCACGCCACCGGCCGGGCACCCGGCCACCGCCCGGGACACCCTGGCCCACTGCCGCGCCTAGCGCGGGCCGGGAAGCGGCGTGTCGCCCTGGCGGCGACGGCCTGGCAGCGGCTGGTCACGGCGGCGGGCGGCCCGGAGAAGGTCGCGGCCTACTGCGCCGCCCGGGCGGCACGCGCGCGGGAAGGGACGGCCGGCGAGGCGGGCGGTCCCGGCGCCACCGGCAAGGACCGAAGCCAGGATCAGGGCCAGGGCCGGAACAAGGGCGGGAACGGCGGCCAGGGGAAGCCGGCCGGCTCGGCGGGCGGCAAGCGGTAGGCACCGGCGGCTCCGCGAAGGCAACGGCCGGGGCCGCCACCCCCCACAGGAGAGGCCCCGGCCGTCGCGCGGACGGGCCGCGCACGGCCCGTACTCTCATCAGCGCCGTGCACACGGTTTCTGTCACACCCCGCCACACCTCGGGCACACACCGCCCCAGCCGGACCTCACCGTGCGCCACCGGAACCCGGTCACGAGTTAGTTGCAGCTTCCACAGACATGGACGAGAGGCGGTTTCACGCCGTAACGTGCCTTTCGCGCCGACCGAAGACAGGCGTAAAGGGAGTGCGGTGCTGGGGGACGACGCGGAGCTGACCGCCGCGGTGCGTGCGGCACAGACCGGTGATGAGACCGCGTTCCGTGCGGTGTACCGCGCGGTGCATCCCCGGCTGCTCGGATACGTACGCACGCTGGTCGGTGATCCGGACGCCGAGGACGTGGCCTCCGAGGCCTGGCTCCAGATCACCCGCGACCTGGCCCGCTTCAGCGGGGACGCCGACCGGTTCCGCGGCTGGGCCGCCCGGATCGCCCGCAACCGCGCGCTGGACCACATACGCATGCGGGGCCGCCGTCCTGCCATCGGCGGCGACGAGACGGAGCTGACCGGCCGGGCCGCCGAGTCCGACACGGCCGGCGAGGCCATCGAGGCCCTGACCACCGACAGAGCCCTCTCCCTGATCGCCCGCCTCCCGCAGGACCAGGCCGAGGCGGTCGTCCTGCGCGTGGTCGTGGGCCTGGACGCCAAGACCGCCGCCGAGACGCTCGGCAAGCGCGCGGGTGCCGTCCGCACCGCGGCACACCGCGGTCTGAAGCGGCTCGCGGAGCTGATCGGCGCGGATCCGGAATCGGCGGGCGGGCTCGACGCGCTTCCGCCCCAGCGAGAACCACACCGTGGCGCGGTGACGTCCGCAACTGTGACGCATACGCGTGCGCGGACGCAGAAGGACATGTGATGGCCGACGAGCAGTACAGGTGGCTGAACCGTGCGACGGCGGAGCGCCTACTGCGCGGGGAGTCCCCGGAAGCCGTCGACGCCAGCGCCCGTGACCAGGCCGAACGTCTCTCCCAGGCGCTCGGCGCGCTGTCCGGGCTGTCCGCCGACGCGGCCCCCGACACCGGCGAGCTGCCCGGTGAACAGGCCGCCCTGGCCGCGTTCCGCAAGACCCGCGAAGCGGCCGACGCCGGCCTGACCGCCGCCGCACCCACGTCCGGCGGCGCCCGCGCGTCCGTGCCGTGCGCCGACGCGGGCCTGGTCCGCATCGCTGCCCGGGCCCGTACCGGAATGCCGTCCCGGCGCCCCGGCTGGGGCCGCCCGGTGCGCCTGGCGCTCGCCGCGGCCGTGGCCGCGGGCACGCTCGGCGGAGTCGCCGTGGCCGCCGGGAGCGGGGTGCTGCCCACACCGTTCGGTGACGGGAAGCCCGGACCCGCCGCGTCCGTCCCCGCCGACGGGACCTCCGAGGAGCCGCTCGCCCCGGCGTCCCCGCAGACCACACCGGACTACGCGACGGGCACGGGTACGGCCCCGGGCACGGTCGCGCCGGGCGTCGGCCCGGGAGACCGCCGGGCCGACGCCTCCGGCGAGTCGTCCGGTCCGGCCGACGGCACCCGGCGAAGCGCCGCTCCGGGCTCCGGAGTGCCCTCCGCGACGTCCGGCACCGGGTGGGCCGGCGCCGCCGCGGCCTGCCGGGTCCTGCGGGACGGCCGGGAACTGGACGCCGGCCGCAAGCGCGTGCTGGTGAACCTGGCGGGCGGCTCAGCCCGCGTGGCCAAGTACTGCAAGGTCGTGCTGGGCGGTACCGACTCCGGCTCCGGCGGCACGGGCGGCGGGAACACCACCGGCCAGGGCAACGGCAACGGCGGGGACAAGGGCAGCAAGGACAAGGGCAAGGACGGGGACAAGGGCAAGGACGGGGACAAGGGCGACGGCGGCGGCGAGGGCCACGGGAAGGACGACGGCGGTACGGGCGGCGGCAAGGGCGGCCGACACCGTGGCGGCGCCGTCCCCGCGCCCTCCGTCTACGCCCCGGCGCACCCCGGCGGGCGGGCCCACACCCCGGCGGCCCCGTCGCCGACTCCCACATACACCGCGCTCTGACCGACGCAACCCCGCCGGACCTGCGTTTTCGCGGTCGCCGAAAATTTTTCGGCGCGAGGTGTGACGTTTCTGGAGCGGCTTACGCAGTACAGAGTGAGCCGACTGGTCATCGGCCGTCGCACCGAGCCGGGGTTCCCCCCGTACCCACGGCTCGTGCACCTGGCGCGGGCGGGACACGTTCCCCCGGTCCCGCCCGCGCCCCGCAGCTCCCCTCCCCACCGCTCACCCGTCCCCCCGGCGATGCTCCCCGCGTGACCGGCGCCGGACCGCAGGGCATGGTGAGGAGCAGGGGTCGTACTGCGGAGGCATCCATGGCGCGTGAGTCGGAGTCGGGCCTGCCGATCGAGCCGGTCTACGGGCCGGCCGAGCTGAGCGGCTGGGACCCGGACGGGAAGCTGGGCGCCCCGGGCGCCTACCCCTTCACCCGCGGGGTGTACCCGACCATGTACACCGGCCGCCCGTGGACCATGCGCCAGTACGCGGGCTTCGGCACGGCCGCGGAGTCCAACGCCCGCTACCGCCGGCTGATCGCCCACGGCACCACCGGCCTCTCCGTCGCCTTCGACCTGCCCACCCAGATGGGCCACGACTCCGACGCGCCCCTCGCGCACGGGGAGGTCGGCAGGGTCGGCGTCGCGATCGACTCGGTCGAGGACATGCGGGTGCTGTTCGACGGCATCCCGCTGGACCAGGTCTCCACGTCGATGACGATCAACGCGCCGGCCGCGCTGCTGCTGCTCATGTACGAGCTGGTGGCCGAGGAGCAGGGGGTGGCGGCGGACCGGCTGACGGGCACCGTCCAGAACGACGTGCTGAAGGAGTACATCGCGCGGGGCACGTACATCTTCCCGCCCCGTCCCTCGCTGCGGCTGACGGCGGACATCTTCCGGTACTGCACCGCCGAGATCCCGAAGTGGAACACGATCTCGATCTCCGGCTACCACATGGCCGAGGCGGGCGCGAGCCCCGTCCAGGAGATCGCCTTCACCCTCGCCGACGGCATCGAGTACGTCCGTACGGCGGTGGGGGCGGGCATGGACGTCGACGACTTCGCGCCCCGCCTGTCCTTCTTCTTCGTGGCCCGCACGACCCTGCTGGAGGAGGTCGCCAAGTTCCGCGCCGCGCGGCGGATCTGGGCCCGGGTGATGAGGGACGACTTCGGCGCGCGGAACCCGAAGTCGCTGATGCTGCGCTTCCACACACAGACGGCCGGGGTCCAGCTGACGGCCCAGCAGCCGGAGGTGAACCTGGCACGCGTCACCGTCCAGGCCCTGGCCGCGGTCCTCGGCGGCACCCAGTCCCTCCACACCAACTCCTACGACGAGGCGATCGCCCTGCCCACGGACAGGAGCGCCCGGCTGGCGCTGCGGACGCAGCAGGTGCTCGCCCACGAGACGGACGTACCGGCGACGGTCGACCCGTTCGCCGGTTCCTACGCGGTCGAGCGGATGACGGACGACATCGAGGAGGCCGCCCTGGACCTGATGCGGAAGGTCGAGGACCTGGGCGGCGCGGAGGCGGCCATCGAGCGGGGCTTCCAGAAGGCCGAGATCGAACGGAACGCGTACCGCATCGCCCGGGAGACCGACTCCGGCGAGCGGGTGGTCGTCGGCGTCAACCGCTTCCGGCTGGACGAGGAGGAGCCGTACGAGCCCCTGCGGGTCGACCCGGCGATCGAGGCACGGCAGGCCGAGCGGCTGGCCGTACTGCGGGCCGGGCGGGACCAGGGGGCGGTGGACTCGGCACTGGACGCGCTGAAGAGGGCGGCCGAGGGCGAGGACAACGTGCTGTACCCGATGAAGGAGGCGCTGCGGGGCCGGGCGACCGTCGGTGAGGTGTGCGGGGCACTCCGGCAGGTCTGGGGGACCCACACACCCCCCGACACCTTCTGAGCCGAGCGGTCCCGCTCCGTCACCGCCCGCCGCCGGGCGCGCGTTCCGCCGGGGCGGTGGGTTCCCGCGGGACCGCCGGTGCGCCGGCCCTCTTCAGCGCCCTTCTCAGGCGCGGACCGAAAGGTCGCTCCACCCACCGGTGGATCAGCCACGCCAGCAGCAGCATGCCCAGCACGGTCAGGGCGAGCGCCGGCCACGGCGGCAGGCCGAGCCCCCGGTGCAGCACCCGGATGACGAACCAGCCCAGGTGCTCGTGCACCAGGTAGAACGGGTACGTCAACGCGCCCGCCGTGACCAGCCAGGGCCAGGAGGCCCACCGTGTCCAGCCCAGTGCCACGGCGGCCACCGCCCCGAAGGCGAGGGTGACGATCCCCAGGATGACGTGCGGGTCCCGGTGGAAGTCGCCGTGCGCGCCGGCGTGCCACAGGCCGCTCGTGGCGGTGCTCTGCCCGAGCAGCCAGGACACCGCGACGATGCCCCACAGCAGCAGGTCGCTGCCGAAACGGTGGATCAGGTAGAGGGCCAGGCCGCCGATGAAGAAGGGGGCGTACTCCGGCATGAGCAGCTGGTCCGTGAGCGCGTTGCCGGAGGTGCGGCTGACCGCCGCCGCCAGTGTCCAGACGCAGGCGAACAGCACGACCCGGCGGTAGGTGACACCGCGCGCGACGACGAACAGGGCGAACAGCGCGTAGAACCGCACCTCGGCCCAGAGGGTCCAGCACACGCCGAGGACGCGGGTGACGCCCATCGGCTGTTGCAGCATCGTCAGGTTGACGAGGAACTCGTCCGTCCGGACCGGGTGGACGACGACGGGCAGGACGACGGCCGCCGCGGTGACCAGCACCAGGGCGACCCAGTAGGCGGGGTAGAGGCGGGCGACGCGGGAGCGGAAGAAGTCGCCGAGGGTGCGGCCCCAGCTGCTCATGCAGATGACGAAACCGCTGATGACGAAGAAGAACTGCACGCCCAGACAGCCGTAGGTCGCCGCCTGGGACAGGGCCGGGAAGACATGGGCCGGGCTCTGGTGCCAGGACGCCGAGACCGCGCCGCCGCGCCCGGCGTAGTGGTAGAGGCAGACCATCAGGGCGGCCACGAGCCGCAGGCCGTCCAGGGCGAGCAGGCGGCCGCGGTCCTGGCGGCGGCCGGGGACGGACGGGGCGGGCGTCGTCCCGGGCGCCGGCGCGGCGTCGGTGAGCGTGGTGGGCGAAGAAGGCATGATGCTCGGCATTCAAGCGAACAAACGTTGCCCGACTCGGATATTCATGTGAATTTCCGTGGCACGTCGAGCGGTATTTCCGCCGCCCGGGAACTGTTCGTCCGGCCGCCCCTGTCCGTTAACCCGTTCTTCGTTCTCACTTCCCTTTTTCCCACCCGCCCGGCCACCCGCCCGGCCACCCGCCCGGCCACGCCCCGCAAAACCGCCGGCAATGCCATGCGGAAGGGAATTCAGCGTCGAACGGACCTGCGCAGACTGCGCGCCTTGCGTGCCACCCGGCGTACCGTCGCGTTGCGCGGGATGAACGCCAGCTGGGCGGGCACCCCACCGGGCAGGGCCAGCGCGGTCAGCCGTCTGCGCTTGAAGTAGCGCAGTGTCCGCTCGTCCAGGTTCTCACCGAGCCAGCTCTCCGTCTCCGCGCGCAGCCCCGGCAGGATCTTCGGCTGCATCGCGAAGCCCACCGCACGCACCAGCGCGCCCAGCGTCTCCACGTCCATGCCCCGGCGCTGCCCTGCGACGGCCGCCTGGTCGGTCAGCTCGGGCAGCAGCGCGTCCACGACGGTGACCGGGACGCGGTTGCTGTTCTCGTACGGCGCCAGCCGCTCCAGCAGCAGTTCGGTGCCCACCCGGGCGACCGGCAGGCCGTACAGCGCGGAGGCGGTGAGCAGGGCGGTGGAGAAGCAGCCGACGACCAGCGCGGGCCGCATCCGCTGGTAGAGCACCTCCGCGAGCACCGGCGTGTCGAGGACGGTCAATTCGATCTCCAGCCGCTCCGCCTCGGTCTCAAGGGAGCGGGCGAAGCGGGCCGGAGCGGACGGGTGCGGCTTGAACACCACCCTCATGTGCCCGAGGCCGGCGACGCCCCTCAGCATCCGCACGTGCAGGTCCTCCTCCTGCTCGGCGGTGAGGATGTCCAGCGCGGACAGGTACTGCCCGAGCAGCAGCGCGGGCTCCTCGATCTCCGGCAGCTCCTCGCCGGAGGAGGCCAGCGTGGCGAGCACCTTGGTGAAGGCGGGCGACGGCAGGATCTCGCCGGGCACGCCGAACTCGGTGAGCAGCAGCGGCTCCAGGCCCGGCACCAGGTCCAGGTGCAGGACGCGGTCCACGCGGGTGCCGACCAGCGGGTCGATCTTGTTGCGGGTGGGGCCGTAGCTCATCAGGCCGTCGGCGTAGACGGTGACCGGGGCGCCGGTGAAGATCTGCGCGAGCGCCAGTGACGGACTGACCTGGATCGACTCGACCGCCAGCTCGACGTCGTCGGCGCCGAGCCGCCACTCGTGGCGCAGATACCGTTCCCACAGCGGCAGGTCGTCCCCGCGGGGGGCCCAGCCGCCCGGGTGGAACGGGAAGATCGCCGCGTTGTACGACACCACGTCGTCGAACCGGTCGCGCAGCCGCTCGAAGCCCGGCATCTCGTCCAGGGAGGGCGAGGTCTCGGGCGTGGCCGCGTTGTTGCAGACCAACAGGACGCGCCGGTCGGCCGGGCGGAAGCAGCCGGAGTCCAGGGCGGCGGCGAGCGTGGCCGTGCCGTACAGCGTCGACGCCTGGAAGATCTGGGTGGTCACGCGGCGGCTCCCACGGCGGCGGGACGGCGGCGCAGCCGGCGCAGCCGGGTGGCGCGCTGGAGGTCCATGGAGTCCAGTGCCTCGTCCAGCACGCCCTGCGGCATGCGCCGCAGGGCGGCGGCGCTCAGGGACTTCAGTTGCTTGGCCACCGCCGGCTCGAACCTTTCGATGGATCCCAGGTGATGGGAGATGATCGCGCAGTAGGTGCGGACGGCCTTCGGCAGCAGCGCGCCGGCCTCCCGGTCGGCCGCGGTCTCCGCGACGACCTGGTCGAACGCGCGGATGAAGTCGAGCTGCCGGACATCACCGATCTGGGTGAGCGACGAGGCGACCCCGCGCCGGTAGAACACGCCGAGCAGGCTCACCGCGGCGAACGACTCCGCCTCCCGGTGCAGCTTCCAGATCCACGGGCGGTCCTCGGCTGTGCGCAGCCCGTCGGTGAAGTGCAGCAGCCCCTTGTCCAGGAGCCGTCGGTGGTAGACGCCCGCCCAGGCGTAGGCGTAGTCCACGGAGGTGGAGCGGTCGGCGGGCAGGATCGCCTCCCGCGGGTTCAGCACCGTGTTGCGGCGGCCCACCGGCACCCGGTGCACGCTGCGCGACCGGGCGGTGCACTGCACATGGTCGGTGCGCAGGAAGTCACAGCCCAGTTCCTCGATGGCCGTGACCAGCCGCGGGAGGTAACCGGCGGCGAGCCAGTCGTCGCCGTCCAGAAACGTCAGGTACTCGCCGCGCGCCCGGTCGATACCGGTGTTGCGCGCGGTCGCCAGACCTCCGTTCCGCTCGTGCCGGACCAGGACCGCGCCCGGCAGCTCGCGCTCGGCGTGCGCGAGGATCTCTGGTGTCCCGTCCCGGGAACAGTCGTCGACGAGAATGAATTCGAAGTCCTCACGCGCGTTCGCCCTCAGGCTCCTGAGCGTGTCGGGCGCGTATTGCTGCACGTTGAAGAACGGCACGATGACGGAGAGCTTGACCACGTCAGGGACGTTAGGGCGCGGCCCGTCATTCGTCTTGACCGTCTGCTTGATACCCGGTGAACGACACATGGCGAAGCTGTGAACCAGGCTTGTTCCGCAGCGGATCACGGCCCGATTCCCCATTCGGCGATGTGCTGTTAACCGTTTGTTGCGCCCGGGTTGGGCGGAACCTCGGAATGGCTTCCTAGCGTCTTCGGCGTGCCAGCAAGTGCAACGAAGTCCCTGCGGGTCGCCGTCCTGGCTGACTCCGACACCCGGTGGAAGTGGGGCGCGCTCACCGCGCGCCGGCTCACTCCACCGGCTGCCGAGGTCCGGCTCGACGGCTACCTCCTGCGAGGGCGCGCCACCCCCACCGCCCGCCAGCTGAACGAGATCGGCGTCCAGGCGGACTCCCTCCGTGAGGTCACCGCCGTCGAGTTCCTGCGTGCGATGACCGAGGACCCCGGCGAGCGGTACGACGTCCTCGTCCTCGCCCTGGTCGGCGGCGGCGTACAGGCCGTACTGCACGGGCTCAGGAACGCCTGGGGTCCCGGGAGGCGGCCCGTCGTCGTCACCGGTTACGTCGGTGTCGTCTACGAGAAGCTCACCGACGGCCTGCTGCTGCGGCACGGCGCGGACCTCGTCCTCGCCAACTCCCGTCACGACGCGGACCGGTTCCGGGCCGTGTACGAGGGGGTCGGGGCCGACGCCTCGGCCGTCACGGAGGTCGCGCTGCCCTTCCTCGGCGGTGCCCCCTACACCGGCGGACACGAGCCCTACACCGTCGTGTTCGCCGCCCAGCCGTCCGTCCCGGACAACCGCCGGGACCGTACCTACCTGCTCGGCCGGCTCATCCAGCACGCCCGGAAGCACCCCGAACGCGAGGTGCTGCTGAAGCTGCGCTCCAAGCCGGGCGAACACACCACCCACATCGAGGAACTGCCGTACCAGAAGCTGGTCCAGGGGCTCGACCTGCCGGCCAACCTCCACCTGGTGTACGGGCACATGGGTGACGTGCTGGACCGTACCGACCTGCTGGTCACGGTCAGCTCCACGGCCGCCCTGGAGGCCCTGCACCGCCGCGTGCCGACAGCGGTCCTCACCGACCTCGGGGTGCGCGAGTCGCTCGGCAACCACCACTTCACCGGCTCCGGCTGCCTCGCCTCCTTCAACCAGCTCGACGCCGGGCACCAGCCGGTGCCGGACGAGGAGTGGGTGGCCCGGCAGGGCGTCGCTCCCGGCGGCACCTCCTCCGGCGCGGGGTCGTACGCCACCGCGTTCGACGCGGCCCGCGCGCGCATCGCCGAACTGCTGGAGCGGTCCGGGAACCTGCCGCCCCTGAATCCCTACTACACCCCCGAGACCGCGCCCGGCTATCTGCCCGCCGTCCTCGCCCGCCACCACCTCGGCCCCGACGGCGCACCGCTGCCCGGCGCGCCCGCTGCCGACAAGACGCCCGGAGCCGTCCGCCAGATCGTGCGCCGGGCCGCGCGCGGCGCCTACCGGCACGGCGTCCAGCGGGTCGCCCCGGTGATCCGGCGGATGGGCGAGCTGTGACCTCTTCCCAAGGAGTAGACCCCATGTCCCACTCGGAAGCGGGACCGGGCACCCCGGTCCGCCGGGTGCTCGCGGTGATCCCCGCGCGCGGCGGCTCCAAGGGCGTGCCCGCCAAGAACCTCGCCCCCGTCGGCGGTGTCCCGCTGGTGGCGCGCGCGGTGCGCGAGTGCCGGGCGGCCCGGCTGGTGACCGACGTCGTCGTGTCCACCGACGACCAGGCCATCGCCGCCGCCGCCCGCGAGGCCGGCGCCGAGGTCGTGCTGCGGCCGGCCGTCATCGCCGGCGACACGGCCACCTCGGAGGCCGCCGTCCTGCACGCCCTGGACCTCCACGAAGCGCTGCACGGCGCCGCCGTCGACGTGGTGCTGCTCGTGCAGTGCACCAGCCCGTTCCTGGTCCGTGAGGACATCGACGCGGTGGCCGCCGCCGTCGCCGGGAACGGCGCCGACACCGCCGTCACCGTGGCCCCCTTCCACGGCTTCCTGTGGCGGGACGCCGAGGACGCCGAGGACGCGGCGGACGCGGCGGACGCCGCCAGCGGCGCGGGCGGCCACGGCGTCAACCACGACAAGTCCTTCCGCCCCCGCCGCCAGGACCGCCCCCAGGACCTGCTGGAGACCGGCGCCGCCTACGCGATGGACGCGGCCGGCTTCCGCAGGCACCACCACCGCTTCTTCGGCCGTACCGAGCTGGTCCGCACCGACCCGGCCCGGGTGCTGGAGATCGACGACCCGCACGACCTGGCCCGGGCCCGCGCCCTCGCCCCCCTCTTCGACGCTGACCGGCCCGGCGCGCTGCCGACCGCCGACGACGTCGACGCGGTCGTACTCGACTTCGACGGCACCCAGACCGACGACCGGGTGCTGATCGACTCCGACGGACGGGAGTTCGTCGCCGTGCACCGCGGCGACGGGCTCGGCGTCGCGGCCCTCCGCAGGAGCGGCCTGAGGCTGCTGATCCTGTCCACGGAACAGAACCCGGTCGTCGCCGCCCGCGCACGCAAGCTGCGCGTCCCCGTGCTGCACGGCATCGACCGCAAGGACCTCGCGCTGAAGCAGTGGTGCGAGGAGCAGGGCATCGCGCCGGAGCGCGTGCTCTACGTCGGCAACGACGTCAACGACCTCCCGTGCTTCGCCCTCGTCGGCTGGCCCGTGGCGGTCGCGAGCGCCCACGACGTCGTACGCGGCGCCGCACGCGCGGTCACCACCGTCCCCGGCGGTGACGGCGCGATCCGGGAGATCGCCAGCTGGATCCTCGGCCCCTCTCTCGATTCCCTCCCCAAGTAAGGACATCCCCTGATGAGCACCAACTCCCGTCTGCGCACGTTCGGCTCGCGCGAGGCCGGCCCCGGCCGCCCCGTCTACATCACCGGTGAGATCGGCATCAACCACAACGGTGAGCTGGAGAACGCCCTCAAGCTGATCGACGTGGCCGCCGAGGCCGGCTGCGACGCCGTGAAGTTCCAGAAGCGCACCCCGGAGATCTGCACCCCGCGCGACCAGTGGGACATCGAGCGCGACACCCCCTGGGGTCGGATGACCTACATCGACTACCGCCACCGGGTGGAGTTCGGCGAGGACGAGTACCGCCGGATCGACGAGTACTGCAAGGAGAAGGGGATCGACTGGTTCGCCTCCCCGTGGGACACCGAGGCCGTCGCCTTCCTGGAGAAGTTCGACGTCCCGGCCCACAAGGTGGCCAGCGCCTCCCTGACCGACGACGAGCTGCTGCGCGCCCTTCGTGCGACCGGCCGCACCGTCATCCTCTCCACCGGCATGTCCACCCCGAAGCAGATCCGCCACGCGGTGGAGGTCCTGGGCTCGGACAACATCCTCCTCTGCCACGCCACCTCCACCTACCCGGCCAAGGCCGAGGAGCTGAACCTCCGCGTGATCAACACGCTGGAGAAGGAATACCCGAACGTCCCGATCGGCTACTCCGGCCACGAGACCGGCCTCCAGACCACGCTGGCCGCCGTCGCCCTCGGCGCCGTCTTCGTCGAGCGCCACATCACGCTCGACCGCGCCATGTGGGGCTCCGACCAGGCCGCCTCCGTCGAACCCCAGGGCCTGACCCGCCTGGTCCGCGACATCCGCACCATCGAGGCCTCCCTCGGCGACGGCGTCAAGAAGGTCTACGACTCCGAGCTGGGCCCCATGAAGAAGCTGCGTCGCGTCGCCGGCGCCGTCGCCGAGGCGGAGATCGCCGCGGCGGCGGGCGAACCGGTCTCGGTCTGAGCACCTTGACCGCCTTACTGCCCTACGATGGGACGGTCGTACGCCGATGAGCCCCCGCGCCGGTCACCCCGGCCACCCCGCCCACACGCTCGCCTTCGTGGAGAGCCCGGTACAGCTGCTGAACGTACTGGAGTGGGCGCACGCCCACGGCCTGCACGGCACCACCGGGCAGGCCCGCCCGGCCCTGCCCGCCCGGGCCGGGCGGCCCGCGGCCGGAGAACCGGCGCCGCCGGCCGGCGCGCCGCTCACCCTCGTCGTCCTGTCCCCGACCGACCCCATGACCCGGGGCCAGCTGCGCCGCATGGCCGACCTGGCCCGGGACGAGGGGTACCGGGTGCGCTGGGAGGAGGCGCGGGGCGGCACGACCGCGCCCTTCCACACCGTCGGCGGCCTGGCCGGCTCCCTGCGCCGGGCCGAACGGATCGTGATGGGCGACCCCTTCTCCCGCTACGTACAGCTCCTGCTGACCATCACCCGCGCCCGCGACCTCGTGGTCGTGGACGACGGCACGGCGACGATGGAGTTCGTCGCCCAGCTGGCCCGCGGGGAACGACTGGTCCGCTGGCACCGCAAGGGCGGCCGTCCCGGCGCCCGCGACCTGCTCTTCGCGCCGGTGTCCTCCTCGGCCCGCCGCCGGCTCACCCCCAGCGCGCGCCGCCGGGTGGAGGTGTTCTCCTCCATGCCGGTGACGGAGACCCCGGACGGCGTCACCGTCACCGCCAACGACTTCGCCTGGACCCGCGCCCGCTTCGGCCCGCCGCGCATCACCAAGGGCGCGGACCTGGTCGGTACCTCCCTGGTGGAGACCGGAGTCGTGGACGGCGACCGCTATCTGACGGCCGTCCGGGACCTGGCCGGGGCCCACGGCGCCACCCGCTACTTCGCCCACCGCCGCGAGAGCGCCCAGAAACTGCACCGGCTGGCCGCCGGGACCGGCCTGGAGATCGTCCGCCCGGACCTCCCGCTGGAACTGATCGCCCGCCGCGGCCCGATCGGCCGTACGGTCCTGAGCTTCCCCTCGACCGTCGTCCACACCCTCCCGCTGGCCCTGGCCGGCACCGGTGTCCGCGTGGCGGTGTGCGACATCGACCCCAGCTGGCTCACGGACACCGCCTCACCACGGGCCCAGGGCTTCCTGTCCGGTGTCACGGGCACGGCCCGTGACGTCCACCGGCTGACGGCGGTCAGCCCGGCCTAGGCCCTCTCGTTCGGATCATGCCGGGGTCGCGGGGTCCGGCACGCGCATCTGCGGTGTTGTCGTCGGTTGTCGACGCTCCGCGTCGACGCCCTCCTCCGCCTTGCAGCTGCACGCACCGGACCCCGCTCGGGTAGGCCATGCGGCGCCCGC
>NZ_JBIBVY010000015.1:64862-198088 GCF_043080665.1 Streptomyces sp. NPDC014991 | reverse complement strand
GACGCCCTCCTCCGCCTTGCAGCTGCACGCACCGGACCCCGCTCGGGTAGGCCATGCGGCGCCCGCGATCCCGGCCGGCCTGATCCGAAAGAAAGGCCCTCGGCCCTCTCGTTCGGATCATGCCGGGGTCGCGGGCCCCGGCACCGCGCCTCGCCGCGTCGTCGTCGGTTGCCACGGCTCCCTCCTCCGCCATGCGATGCACGGCACCGGGGTCGCCGAACCGGATGCGCCCGGCGGCCGACGCCCGCGCGAGGAGCGCCCGTGCGCCCCGGCTACGGCACGTGGCGGCGGGCTCGAAGGGCCAGGCTCAGGGCCAGGACCGTTTGCGGGTCGTCGAGGTCGGTGCCCAGCAGCTCACCGATGCGGGCGAGCCGGTTGTAGAGGGTCTGCCGGTTGAGGTGCAGCTCGCGGGCCGTCTCCGCCTTGCGGCCGGCGTGCGCCAGATAGGTCTCCAGGGTGGGCAGCAGCGGCGGTCGGGAGCGGTGGTCGTGGTCGCGCAGCGGGCCGATCGCGCGGTCGACGAACGCCGCCAGGTCCGGGTGGTCGCGCAGCCGCCACAGCAGCAGGTCGATGTCGAGGCGGCGGGCGTCGTACCAGGGCCGGTCGGTCAGGCCCTGCGCCGCGGTCGCCGTCTCCGCCGCGTGCCGCAGTCCCGCCGAGGCCGCCGCCCAGCCGCCGGCCACGCCGACGACGACCACCGGGGCAGGGGACCCCGGCCGCCGCATCCCGGCGCGCTCCACACCCGCCCGCAGCGCCGCCGCCACCCGGTCCGCGACCGCCGCCCGCTCCGACTCCGAGCGCAGCCCCAGCAGCACCAGCACCCGCCCCTCCACCGGCCGCACACCCAGCAGCACCGGTACGCCCACCGCGGCCAGCTCCTCCGAGACGGCCCGGGCCAGCACCGCCCAGCCCCCGCCGGGGGAGAGGGTGTCCCCGACGCGCATGACCACGGGCAGCAGCGGGCTGTCGCCGGGCTTGAAGCCGAGGACGCGGGCCTGCGCGGGCGCGTCCTCCGCGGCGATCCGGCCCTCGGCGAGGTCGGTGAGGAAGTCACCGCGCCCGCGCGCCGCCAGTTCCTCCTCCTGCCGGGCCTGCATCAGCACCACGGCCAGGATGCCCGCGGCCCGCTCGGCGGCGATCCGGTGCACCGGGGCCAGCGGTGCGCGCACCGGCAGCAGGACGAGACGGGCGCGCACCGAGCCCGTCGTACCGGGTCCGCCGCCGGGCACGTCCACCAGAACCGAACCGGCGGGCGGCGGCGCCTCCTTGTGCGGGCCGCGCAGTCCCTCCCACACCTGGAGCGGGTCCGCGCCCTCGGGTCCGGACCCGGCGGCGTACAGCAGGCGGCCGTCGGCGGTCTCCAGGAACACCGGGTTGCCGCCGAAGTCGGCCAGAATGCCCAGCACCTGCGGCACCCCGCCGCCGCCCAGCAGGGCCTCGGTGCACCGCCGGTGCACCTCCTCCGCCCGCTGGAGCAGCGCGTAGTGGTGGTTGACGATCTCGGTGTGGATCTCCTCGGTCACCGTCACGAACGGCACCTCGCGGTGCAGCTGGACCAGCGGCAGGCCGGCCGTCCGGGCCGTGTCCACCAGGGCGGCGGGCAGCCGGGCGAACCGCGGACCCAGCTCCACGACCAGGGCGGCGATCCCGCGCTCGGCGAGGGTGCGGACGAAGGCCCGCTGCTCGGCCGGGCGGGTGCCCACGCCGTAACCGGTGGTGAGCAGCAGCTCTCCGCCCTTGAGCAGGGAGGCGATGTTCGGCACCTCGCCGGCGTGCACCCAGCGCACGGTACGGCCGAGCCGGTCGGCGCCCGCCAGGATCTCCGGCAGCCCGCTGCGCAGCCCGGGCAGCTCCAGCGCCCGCTGCACGGTGATGCCGGCGCCCCGGGTGTCGAAACGGTGGTCCGTGAGGCTGTCCATGCAGCGGACGCTACCTGCGCAAACGGCCCGAAGACAGGTCCGGCGGCCGGCTACACCGGTCTGATGTTGTGGTTGAAGCGGAACACGTTGTCGGGGTCGTACCGCCGCTTCACCTTCTCCAGGCGCAGGGTGTTGCCGGCGCCCAGGCCCGCCCGGACCCGCTCGGGGCCCTCGTCGCCGATGAAGTTGAGGTGGACGGCGCCCGTGCTCCACGGCCGCAGGCCGGCGCACACGTCCCGCACCCAGCCGGTCGCCCGCTCGTCGTCGGCGGGATCCTCCCAGACGGCGAACGGGTGCGCGGCCCAGGGTGCGTCCCGGTACGGCACCGGGTACTCGCGCGGACCGGCGGCGATCGCCCCGCCCTGCGGGAACAGCAGGTGCCGGCAGCCGGTCGGCACCGGCATGCCGTCCGCGCGGGCGCAGAAGACGTCCACCGACTCGTCCGGCAGCCCGGTCAGGCACTCCGCCGACCAGTGGTTGCGCAGCCCGGACGGGACGTCCAGCATGCACTGCACGTCGGCGTACGGCATGTCTCCGGCCAGCTCCACCTCGTGCGGCAGCGCGAGCAGCGGCGCGGCGAGCTTGCGCAGGTCGTCCTCGGCGCCCGCGTACGTCAGCAGCACCCCGCACAGCGGCCTGCCCACCAGCCCCTGGGGCACGAACTCCGCGGGCGGGCCGCTCCCGTACAGCACCGCGCCGCCCAGCTCGTCGGGCCCGTCGGCGATGACCTCCCGGAAGGTGCGGACCGCGTCGGGGCCGGACTCCGGCAGGTGCAGCAGCAGGACGACGGAGAACTCCGGCAGCTCGTGCAGCCGCAGGGTGAGCGCGGTGGCGACGCCGAAGTTGCCGCCCCCGCCGTGCAGCGCCCAGAACAGCTCGGGATTCTCGTCGGCGCAGGCGTGCACCCGCTCGGCGTCGGCGGTCACCAGCTCGACACCGAGGAGGTTGTCGGCGGCGAGACCGAAGGCACGGTCCAGCCAGCCGGTTCCGCCGCCGAGGACGAATCCGCCGACGCCGGTGGTGGAGACCCGCCCGCCGGTGGTCGCGAGACCGTACGGCTCGGTGGCCCGGTCCAGATGGCTCATCGTGGCGCCGCCCTCGATCCGCACCGCCTCGGCCGCCGGATCGACGCTCACCTCGCGCATCCGGCGCAGGTCCACCACGAGCGCCCCGTCACCGAGCGCCGCGCCGGCCACACTGTGCCCGCCGCCGCGCACCGCGATCGGCAGATCCAGCTCCCGGCCGAAACGGACCGCCCGGACCACGTCGGTCGCGTCCGCGCACTGGGCGATCACGGCCGGCCGCCGGTCGATCACCGCGTTGAAGACGCTGCGGGCCTCGTCGTAACCCGGGTCCGCCGGGGCGAGCACCGCGCCGACCAGATCGTCGCGCAACGCGTCGAGCGCCGCGCCCGCCTTCGAGAGGGGAGCCATGGCCGCCCCCTTCCGGAACAGGGGCCGTCGTCCGCCTCCAGCCTAGGCCCGGTCTCCCGGATCGTGCCCGGGGTCGCGGGCCCGGGCGGGCGCGGTCGTCCGGTCGCGTTCAGCCGCCGTACGCCCCCGAGGCGGTCAGGCGCAGGGCCGTGTCGATCAGCGGGACGTGGCTGAACGCCTGCGGGAAGTTGCCGACCTGGCGCTTCAGGCGGGGGTCCCACTCCTCGGCGAGCAGACCGAGGTCGTTGCGCAGGGAGAGGAGCTTCTCGAACAGCCTGCGGGCCTCGTCGACCCGGCCGATCATCGCCAGGTCGTCCGCCATCCAGAACGAGCACGCCAGGAAGGCGCCCTCGTCGCCCGGCAGGCCGTCGACGCCCGCGTTGTCGCCCTCCGTGGGGTAGCGCAGGATGAACCCGTCCGAGGTGGACAGCTCGCGCTGGATCGCCTCGATGGTGCCGATCACCCGCTTGTCGTCCGGCGGCAGGAAGCCCATCTGGGGGATGAGCAGCAGCGAGGCGTCCAGTTCCCGGGAGCCGTAGGACTGGGTGAAGGTGTTGCGCTCCTGGTCGTAGCCCTTCTCGCACACGTCCCGGTGGATGTCGTCGCGCAGTTCCTTCCAGCGCTCCAGCGGGCCGTCCGCGTCACCGGACTCGATCAGCTTGATGGTGCGGTCCACGGCGACCCAGGCCATCACCTTGGAGTGCACGAAGTGCCGGCGCGGGCCGCGCACCTCCCAGATGCCCTCGTCCGGCTCCTGCCAGTGGTCCTCCAGGTAGCGGATCAGCTTCAGCTGGAGCAGCGAGGCGTAGTCGTTGCGGGCCAGGCCGGTCATGTGACCCAGGTGCAGCGCCTCGGTGACCTCGCCGTACACGTCCAGCTGGAGCTGGTGCGCGGCGCCGTTGCCGACCCGGACCGGGGCCGAGTTCTCGTAACCCGGCAGCCAGTCCAGCTCGGCCTCGCCCAGTTCCCGCTCGCCGGCGATGCCGTACATGATCTGGAGGTTCTCCGGGTCGCCGGCCACCGCCCGCAGCAGCCACTCGCGCCAGGCGCGGGCCTCCTCGCGGTAACCGGTGCGCAGCAGCGAGGAGAGGGTGATGGCCGCGTCGCGCAGCCAGGTGTAGCGGTAGTCCCAGTTGCGGACGCCGCCGATGTCCTCGGGCAGGGAGGTGGTGGGGGCCGCGACGATGCCGCCCGTGGGGGCGTACGTCAGCGCCTTCAGGGTGATCAGCGAGCGGACCACAGCCTCGCGGTACGGCCCGTGGTACGTACAGTGCTCGACCCACTCGCGCCAGAAGGTCTCCGTCGCCTCCAGCGACTGCTCCGGCTCCGGCAGCGGCGGCGGCTGCTTGTGCGAGGGCTCCCAGGAGATCGTGAAGGCGATCCGGTCACCCGGCGCGACCGTGAAGTCCGCGTACGTGGTCAGCGCCTTGCCGTAGGTCTCGGCCTCCGTGTCGAACCACACGGAGTCCGGTCCGGCGACGGCCACCGTGCGGCCCTCGTGCTTGTGCACCCACGGCACCACACGGCCGTAGGAGAACCGCATCCTGAGGGCCGAGCGCATCGGCACCCGGCCGGTGACGCCCTCCACGATCCGGATCAGCTGGGGGGCGCCGTCACGCGGCGGCATGAAATCGGTCACGCGCACCGTGCCGCGCGGGGTGTCCCACTCGGATTCCAGGATCAGCGAGTCGCCGCGGTAGCCGCGTCGGGCGGCCGTGGGCGGCTTGGCGTCGGCCGCGTGCGCCGGGCCGAGCCGCCAGAAGCCGTGTTCCTCGGTGCCCAGCAGGCCGGCGAAGATGGCATGCGAGTCGAAGCGGGGCAGGCACAGCCAGTCCACCGTGCCGTCCCGGCAGACCAGTGCCGCGGTCTGCATGTCTCCGATGAGTGCGTAGTCTTCGATGCGCCCGGCCACGTGCAACTCCAGTCGAACGGCCACGTCACCCCCGCGCAGGGGGATATCGCTTAGTGCGGTCAAGGGGGTCGTTGTTGTGCGTCATTGAGCGGTGAAGCAAAGCAGCCCGCCGAGCCCTGAGGCAAACACGACAGTCTTTGCTCAACGAACTGCCGCGCTCTCGTTGTTCCGGGTGGTGCAGCGGGGGTGTGCCGTCTTTTCCGGCCGGGCTCGGCAGCGAGTGTCCGAGCAGGATACGACGCACGCAGATGATCCGCGCGCCGCTCCGGACAACCCGTGTGGGCCGAACGGGTGACCGGTGGTCGAGAACTGTCCGTAGTGACGTACGTGACGGAGCGGCCCGTGCCCGGGTGTGCGCGCAGCGTGCCCGGGAGCCATCCCGTCCGGGCGCTGATACGCTGGTAGCCCGTGGAGCGGTGGGCGACGAACCCCCGAACCGCAGCGACGGCACCCCGGGCCCTTCCCGTCCGGCAGCCGCCCCGCATCACAGACAGCGACCACGGGAGCCCCCTCTTGGCCATGCCCTCCAAATCCACGACGACCAAGCACATCTTCGTCACCGGGGGTGTCGCCTCCTCGCTCGGCAAGGGGCTGACGGCCTCCAGCCTGGGCATGCTGCTCAAGGCCCGCGGCCTGCGTGTGGTGATGCAGAAGCTCGACCCGTACCTGAACGTCGACCCCGGCACGATGAACCCCTTCCAGCACGGTGAGGTGTTCGTCACGAACGACGGCGCCGAGACCGACCTGGACATCGGCCACTACGAGCGCTTCCTCGACCGCGATCTGGACGGCAGCGCCAACGTCACCACCGGCCAGGTCTACAACACGGTGATCGCCAAGGAGCGCCGCGGCGAGTACCTGGGCGACACCGTCCAGGTCATCCCGCACATCACCAACGAGATCAAGCACCGCATCCGCCGCATGGCGACCGACGAGGTCGACGTCGTCATCACCGAGGTCGGCGGCACCGTCGGCGACATCGAGTCGCTGCCGTTCCTGGAGACCGTCCGCCAGGTCCGCCACGAGGTCGGCCGGGACAACGTCTTCGTCGTGCACATCTCGCTGCTGCCGTACATCGGCCCGTCGGGTGAGCTGAAGACCAAACCCACCCAGCACTCGGTGGCCGCGCTGCGCAACATCGGCATCCAGCCGGACGCGATCGTGCTGCGCTGCGACCGCGAGGTGCCCACCGCCATCAAGCGGAAGATCTCGCTGATGTGCGACGTGGACGAGGCCGCCGTCGTCGCCTGCCCGGACGCCCGCTCGATCTACGACATCCCGAAGACCGTGCACGGCGAGGGCCTGGACGCCTACGTCGTCCGCAAGCTCGACCTGCCCTTCCGGGACGTGGACTGGACGACCTGGGACGACCTGCTCGACCGGGTCCACAACCCCGACCACGAGATCACCCTCGCACTGGTCGGCAAGTACATCGACCTGCCCGACGCCTACCTCTCGGTCACCGAGGCGCTGCGCGCCGGCGGCTTCGCCCACCGCGCCCGGGTGAAGATCAAGTGGGTGACCTCGGACGACTGCAAGACCCCGGCCGGCGCCCAGGCCCAGCTCGGTGACGTCGACGGCATCTGCATCCCCGGCGGCTTCGGCGACCGCGGTGTGCTCGGCAAGGTCGGCGCCATCCGCTACGCCCGCGAGAACAGGATCCCGCTGCTCGGCCTGTGCCTGGGCCTGCAGTGCATCGTGATCGAGGCCGCCCGCAACCTGGCCGGGATCCCGGACGCCAACTCCACCGAGTTCGACCCCGCCACCGGCCACCCGGTCATCTCCACCATGGCCGAGCAGATGGACATCGTCGCCGGCGAGGGCGACATGGGCGGGACGATGCGGCTGGGCATGTACCCGGCCAAGCTCGCCGAGGACTCCATCGTGCGCGAGGTGTACGACGGCAGGGAGTACGTCGAGGAGCGCCACCGCCACCGCTACGAGGTGAACAACGCCTACCGCGCGGAGCTGGAGAAGAAGGCCGGCATCCTGTTCTCCGGCACCTCCCCGGACGGCAAGCTCGTCGAGTACGTGGAGTACCCGCGGGAGGTCCACCCCTACCTGGTCGCCACCCAGGCGCACCCGGAACTGCGCTCGCGGCCGACCCGCCCGCACCCGCTCTTCGCCGGCCTCGTGAAGGCGGCCGTCGAGCGCCAGCAGGCCTGAGGCGCGCGGAAGATCGCGAAGTAGTACACCGGTTGTACGGTGGCCGGGGTGCACACCTGCGAAAGGTGGGCACCCCGGTTTTTTCGGTGCGCACGTGGAAGGACAGGGCATGACGATCAAGGACACCCCCGAGGAGTGGGAGATCCGGGCGACGGACACCCCGTTCGTGGGCGGCAAGACCTCCGTCCGCACGGACGACGTGGTCATGCCCGACGGCTCGGTGGTCAGCCGTGACTACCAGGTCCACCCCGGCTCGGTCGCCGTCCTCGCCCTGGACGACGAGGACCGCGTCCTGCTCATCAACCAGTACCGGCACCCGGTCCGGCACAAGCTGTGGGAGATCCCGGCCGGTCTGCTGGACGTGCCCGGCGAGAACCCGCTGCACGCCGCCCAGCGGGAGCTGTACGAGGAGGCGCACGTCGAGGCCGGGGACTGGCGGGTGCTGACCGACGTCTACACCACTCCCGGCGGCTGCGACGAGGCCGTACGAATCTTCCTCGCCCGCAACCTGTCCGAGGCCGGGCAGGAGCGCTTCGAGGCGGAGCACGAGGAGACCGACATGGAGCACGCGCGGGTGCCGGTCAAGGAGCTGGTGCGCCGGGTGCTGGCCGGGGACGTCCACAACAACTGCCTCGTCGTCGGGGTCCTCTCCCTGGTGGCGGCCCGCGGCGGGGACGGGCTGGACGCGCTGCGCCCGGCCGACGCCCCGTGGCCCGCGCGCCCCTTCACGTCCTGACCCCCCACCCTTCCGGCGCAGTGGTGTGACGATCGCCTGATCCGATCGGGCGATCCGTCCGCCGCGCTCCTCCCGGGCAGTAGCAGAGAGTGAACTAGGCTCTGTGAAACGCCCGTACCGGAAGACACCGGCGGGCTTGCGCGTGCGGTGGGACGGGAGTGTGGCCCGTGACGGATCAGGCGGTGGACACAGGCGAGGTGCGGCCGGTCGCGCACCCGGCCACGCGGGACCGTTTCCTGGGCCGGGTACGGGAGTTGAAGGAGCTGCGGGCCGACATCGAGCGCGCGGGGCTGGACACGCTCTCCGGCCGCAAAGCGCCCCGCGCGCGCGTGCTGCTCATCGCCGGCCGCCCCGGCTCGGGCCGCACCAGCCTCGCCGAGGAACTCGTCCGCCAGGTCGCCGGCCGCTACCCCGACGGGGTGCTGCGCGCCCGGCTGAGCGAACCCGACGGCACGCCGGTGCCCGTCGAGCGGGCCGCCCGCGACCTGCTCGGCGCCCTGGGCCTGCCCGCACCGGCCGGGGCCGCCGAGGACGACCTCACCGCTGCCCTGCGCGGCGCCCTCGCCGGCCGGCGCATGCTGCTCCTGCTGGACGACGCCGCCGGCGCCGACCAGGTCGACGCGCTGCTCCCGGACGCCCCCGACTGCCTGGCGGTGGCCGTCTCCGGGGGCCCGCTCACCGGCATCGCGGACGTCCGCCCCTGCACGCTCGGCGGGCTGGACACCAAGTCCGCCGTGGAGCTGCTCACCCGCTACGCCGGCGCGGTCCGCGTCACCGTCGACCCCCGCTCCGCGGAGAGCCTGGCCGAGGCCTGCCAGGGGCACCCGGCCGCGCTCGTCCTGGCCGGCGGCTGGCTGGCGGCCCGGCCCCAGGCCGCCGTCCTGGACCTCGCCAGGCGGATGCACGCGGACGCCGAGGGCGGCGAGGACGGCGCGGACGCCGGCCCGACGGCCCGTGTCCTGCGGCTCGTGCACGAGCAGTTGCCCGGGCAGGGCGCCCGGATACTCCGCCTGCTCAGCCTCGCCCCGGCCGGCCTGGTCGACCCGCACACCGCCTCCTCCCTGGCCGGCTGCTCCCTCGACGCCGCCCGCGCCGTCCTGGACGACTTCGTCGCCCTCGGCCTGCTGCGCGCGGTGGACTCCCCGCTGCCCCAGTACGAGGTCCCCGGCTGGCTGCACCCGCTGCTGCGCGTCCTTGCCGACGGCCAGGAGCGGCCCGCGGAGCTCCAGCTGGCCCGGGCCCGGATGCTGGAGCGGACGGTGCGGCTGCTGCACGCCTGCCGGGTCATCACCGAGACGGACAGCCCGCAGGCCCGGGAGAAGCTGAACGCCATGCCCCGGGAGGTGCGCTTCCCCACCCCGCGGGCGGCCGCCGACTGGCTGCGCGTCCGGCGGCCCGCCCTGCTGGCGTCCGCCCGGCTCGCGGTGGCCGACGGAGAGCTGGACACCCTGGCGCGGCGGCTGCTGTCCCAGCTGGTCAGGGCCATCGCGGCGCATGTCGGCACCCAGGCCGCCGCGCCCGACCTGTACGGAGTCCACGGCCTGGTCCTCGATGTCGCCGAGCGGCGCGGGCTGCCCCGGGAGAAGGCCGCGGCCCTGCTGAACCTGGGCGATCTGGACGCGCAGACCGGCCGTACCCGGGACGCCCTGGTCCGCTACCGGGCCGCCCTGGAGGCCGGCCGTGAGGCGAACGACCCGTACGCGACCGGCCGCGCGATGGAATCCGTAGGCGGCGCGTACCAGGAGCTGGGCGACTACGACCGGGCCGCGGACTGGTTCGGCCGGGCCCTGGCCGAGCGGCTGGCCCGCGGGGAGCGCCCGGAGGCCGCCCGGCTCTACGGCCGGATCGCCACCACCCACACCTACGCCGGCCGGTACGGCGAGGCTCTCAGGAACTGGCGGGCCGCGCTCGCCGGCTACCGCAGGAGTGGTGATGTCGCCGCCAGCGCGCGGGCGTTGAGCGAGATCGCCCGGGTGCAGGAGTACGCGGGGCGGCCCGAGGAGTCGCTGCGCACCTGCCAGGAGGCCGTGGAGTGGGCGCGGCGCGCCGAGGACGTCCGGCTGCACGCCGCGCTGGAGCTGCGGCTGGCGGACACCCTGGACCGGATCGGCGACCCGGTGGCGGCCCGCCTGCACCGCGCGGCGGCGGAGCGCATGCTGGTTGAGGAGCCGCCGGAGGACGGCACAGGCCAGGAAAAGGACGCTGACGCCTGCGAAATCCGTAGCCCATCCGACAAAGATTGATGCAATGAAAGGCTAGACAGCCGGAACGCCTTCATTAGACTGGCTCTGCCGCTCGTTCTCCTGCGGTGTCTCCCGGTGTGCCCTGCATGCCTGGGTATGTCATGTAACGCACCCCCCCATACCCTCTGAGCCAAGGACCGTGATCGACGTGAAGGTCGGCATCCCCCGCGAGGTCAAGAACAACGAGTTCCGGGTGGCCATCACCCCCGCCGGCGTGCACGAGCTGGTGCGCAACGGCCACCAGGTCGTCATCGAGCGGGGCGCCGGCCTCGGTTCCTCGATCACGGACGAGGAGTACGTCTCCGCCGGTGCCACGATCCTCGACACCGCCGACGAGGTGTGGGCCGCCGCCGACCTGCTGCTCAAGGTCAAGGAGCCGATCGCGGAGGAGTACCACCGCCTCCGCAAGGACCAGACCCTCTTCACCTACCTGCACCTGGCCGCCTCCAAGGAGTGCACGGACGCGCTGCTGGAGTCCGGCACCACGGCCATCGCCTACGAGACCGTCGAGCTGCCCGGCCGCGGCCTGCCGCTGCTCGCCCCGATGTCCGAGGTCGCGGGCCGCCTGGCCCCGCAGGTCGGCGCCTACCAGCTGATGCGCGCGGCCGGCGGCCGTGGCGTGCTCCCCGGCGGTGTCCCGGGCGTGACCCCGGCCAAGGCCGTCGTCATCGGCGGCGGTGTCTCCGGCTGGAACGCCACCCAGATCGCCGTCGGCATGGGCTTCGACGTGACCCTGCTGGACCGCGACATCAACAAGCTCCGCGAGGCCGACCGGATCTTCGGCACGAAGGTCAAGGCGATCATGTCCAACTCCTTCGAGCTGGAGAAGGCCGTCCTCGACGCCGACCTGGTCATCGGCGCGGTCCTCATCCCGGGCGCCAAGGCCCCGAAGCTGGTCACCAACGAGCTGGTGTCCCGTATGAAGCCCGGAAGTGTTCTTGTCGACATCGCGATCGACCAGGGCGGCTGCTTCGAGGACTCCCGTCCCACCACGCACGCCGAGCCGACCTTCCGGGTCCACAACTCGGTCTTCTACTGCGTGGCCAACATGCCGGGCGCGGTGCCGAACACCTCCACCAACGCGCTCACCAACGCCACACTGCCGTACATCGTCTCGCTCGCCAACAACGGCTGGGTGGAGGCGCTGCGCCGTGACGCCGCGCTCGCCAAGGGTCTCAACACCCATGACGGCAAGGTCGTGTACAAGGAGGTCGCCGAGGCCCACGGCCTGGACCACGTCGAGCTGGCCGCCCTGCTCGGCTGACCCCTCCCGACCAGGTGGGCCCCCAAGTCACCACCAGGTAAAAGGCGATTCGTCAACACGACTCGTCAACCACGCACGCCCGGCCGGACCTTGCCCGACAAGGTCCGGCCGGATGTGTGTATGGTCACTTTGCGGCTCTCGGTCAACTCGCCTCGAACGTAACCCTTCGACCGATTCGCACACCGGTGAAACCTGCCGTGCGACGGCCGTGAGCCCTTGACAGAGGGATGTTTCATTGCCGACACATCCTGCCGGGTCCGGCGGATTGTGTTGCTGCGGACCGCCGACACGCCATAGAGTCGCCAACCGTCGGCATGGTGCCACGCTGACCTTGTCTAGAAGTTTCCTGGTCACCAAGGAGGTAAGACGACTTGTGAATGAGTCGACATTTTCTCCCGGGGGTGGTCAACCAGGAATGCCGGTACGGGGCCAGGACCCCACGGGATTCGAGGCTGTCGGCTCCGTAGCTGTGCGCACCTTCGCAGCCCACCAGAGTCCGGATCCGCAGGCGGACCGGACAGCACACCAGAGCATGGATGGCCATCACGTGAACGCCATGGCCGGCGACGGAAGTGGCGCGCCCCACAACCAACTCGCCGACTACGACGACCTGCCCGAAGGGCACTTCTACGACCCCGACGCCGAGTACGAGCCCGATCCGGAGTACGCGGCCACGCTCGCGCCCGACGCTGCCCGCCAGCGCCGTGAGCGCGTCGGCCCGACCGGCCGTCCGCTGCCGTACTTCCCGATCCCGGGCCCGCTGACCGACCACGGCCCCGCGAAGATCATCGCGATGTGCAACCAGAAGGGCGGCGTCGGCAAGACCACGTCGACCATCAACCTGGGTGCCGCGCTCGCGGAGTACGGCCGGCGCGTGCTGCTCGTGGACTTCGACCCGCAGGGCGCGCTGTCGGTCGGTCTCGGCGTCAACCCCATGGAGCTGGACCTCACCGTCTACAACCTGCTCATGGAGCGGGGCATGTCCGCGGACGAGGTCCTGCTGAAGACGGCGGTCCCCAACATGGACCTGCTGCCCAGCAACATCGACCTGTCGGCCGCCGAGGTCCAGCTGGTCTCCGAGGTCGCGCGCGAGTCGACGCTCCAGCGGGCCCTGAAGCCGCTGCTGCCCGACTACGACTACATCGTGATCGACTGTCAGCCCTCGCTCGGCCTGCTGACCGTCAACGCCCTGACGGCCGCGCACAAGGTGATCGTGCCGCTGGAGTGCGAGTTCTTCGCCCTGCGCGGTGTGGCCCTGCTGACCGAGACCATCGAGAAGGTCCAGGAGCGGCTCAACCCCGAGCTGGAACTGGACGGCATCCTCGCCACGATGTACGACTCGAGAACCGTGCACAGCCGTGAGGTGCTCGCACGTGTCGTCGAGGCGTTCGACGACCACGTCTACCACACGGTCATCGGGCGCACGGTCCGCTTCCCGGAGACCACGGTCGCCGGTGAGCCGATCACCACCTACGCCTCCAACTCCGTCGGTGCCGCCGCCTACCGCCAGCTCGCCAGGGAGGTGCTCGCCCGGTGTCACGCCGAGTGAGTCTGCCCGGGGCCGACGAACTGTTCCGCACGACGGGGGGGACGGCGCTCCAGCCGTCCGGTTCCCGGCGCGGGGCGAACGGTGAGGCCCGGGTGCCGGCTCCCGCGGGGGAGAGCGACGAGACGGCCGCCGAGGACGGGCCCCAGTCGGTGCCCGTCCAGGGCGGTGACGGAGAGGGCGCGGAGCACGCGGCGGCCGGCGCCGAGCCGGCCGGATCCGGCGAGTCCCGCACCCGTCCGGCACGCCGGCAGGAGGCGCCGGAAGGCGACGATCCCGCCGCCGGGCAGGCGCGCAAGCGCGGGCGGGCGGCGGCCCGGCGGCCCAGCGGGCGCGAGCGGCACGACGAGAAGATCACCGTGTACGTCTCGGCCGAGGAACTGATGGACCTGGAGCACGCCCGGCTGGTGCTCCGGGGTGAGCACGGGCTCGCGGTGGACCGCGGGCGGATCGTCCGCGAGGCGGTGGCCGTCGTCCTGGCCGACCTGGAGTCCCGCGGGGACGCGAGCATCCTCGTACGACGGCTGCGCGGGCGGTAGCGGTAGCCTGCGGGGGCCATGACCTCGAACGCAGCCCCCGCCCCCGGCGCAGCCGCCGGCCGTCGGCGTGCGCTGGGGCGGGGTCCGGGTGCTCCCCTGCGCGGACCGGGGGACGCGCCCCCTGCTCCCGGCCGTGAGCCCGGGAGCGCGCGGAGCGGGCCGGAAGCCGCGGCGCCACCCGGCACGGGAACGCCCCCGGAGCCGCACGAGCCCTTCACGCCTCGTGAGCCCGCCGAGCCCTCCGACGGTGTCTTCACGGTCCGGCTCGCCAACTTCGAGGGGCCCTTCGACCTGCTCCTCCAGCTGATCTCCCGGCACCGGCTGGACGTCACCGAGGTCGCCCTGTCCCGCGTGACGGACGAGTTCATGGCCCACATCCGGGCCATGGGACCGGACTGGGACCTGGACCAGACGACCGAGTTCCTGGTCGTGGCCGCCACGCTGCTCGATCTGAAGGCGGCCCGGCTGCTGCCCGCCGCCGAGGTGGAGGACGAGGGCGACCTGGCGCTGCTGGAG
The DNA here is from genome assembly GCF_043080665.1 of Streptomyces sp. NPDC014991. Classification (NCBI taxonomy): domain Bacteria; kingdom Bacillati; phylum Actinomycetota; class Actinomycetes; order Kitasatosporales; family Streptomycetaceae; genus Streptomyces; species Streptomyces sp. NPDC014991. Next base: position 183,814 of record NZ_JBIBVY010000015.1, on the reverse strand, counting down.
GCGCGGGACCTGCTGTTCGCGCGGTTGCTGCAGTACCGCGCCTACAAGCAGATCGCCGGCATCCTCGACCGGCGGCTCGACGACGAGGCCCGGCGCCGGCCCCGTACCGTCGGCCTCGAACCGCAGCACGCCGAGCTGCTGCCCGAGGTCGTCATCAGCATCGGCCCCGAGGGTCTCGCCAGGCTGGCGGTCAAGGCGATGCAGCCCAGGCCCAGGCCGCGGGTCTACGTCGACCACATCCACGCCCCGCTGGTCAGCGTGCAGGAGCAGGCCGGGATCGTGGTGGCCCGGCTGCGGGAACTGGGCAAGGCGGACTTCCGGACGCTGGTCGAGGACACCGACGACACCCTCACGGTCGTGGCCCGGTTCCTGGCCCTGCTGGAGCTGTACCGGGAGAAGGCCGTCGCCCTGGACCAGGAGACCGCGCTCGGACGGCTGCTCGTGCGCTGGACCGGTGACGCGGACGCGGCGCCCGTGGTCACCGACGAGTTCGACCGGCCGCCCGAGCGGCCCGAGGAGAAGAAGGTATGAGCGAGGAGACGGTTGAACCCCCCGCGGGCCCCCGGACCGCCGCCGGCCTCGACCTCAAGCCCGCCCTGGAGGCGATGCTCATGGTCGTGGACGAGCCCGCGACGGAGGAGCACCTGGCGAGACTCCTGGAGCGGCCGAAGCGGGCAGTCGCGGACGCCCTGCGGGAGCTGGCCGACGAGTACACCGCGCAGGGCCGCGGCTTCGAGCTGCGGTTCGTCGCCGGCGGCTGGCGTTTCTACAGCCGCGCCGCCTACGCGCCCGCCGTCGAACGGCTCGTCCTGGACGGGCAGACCGCCCGGGTCACCCAGGCCGCGCTGGAGACCCTGGCGGTCGTCGCCTACCGCCAGCCGGTCAGCCGCAGCCGCGTCTCCGCGGTGCGCGGAGTGAACTGCGACGGCGTGATGCGGACCCTCCTTCAGCGCGGTCTGGTCGAGGAGGCGGGCACGGAACCCGAAACAGGTGCGATCCTGTACAGGACGACGAACTACTTCCTGGAGCGGATGGGCCTGCGTGGCCTGGACGAGCTTCCGGAACTCGCGCCCTTCCTCCCGGAGGCTGAGGCGATCGAGGCCGAGACCCAGGAGGGAGTCCCGTCGTTCGACCCGGACGCGCCCGACGCGCCCGGCGCAGACGACGCAGACGACTAAGACGGAACTTTGATGCGAAGCAGCGGCAGCGGCAAGAGCGGTGGCGGACGCGGGAACTACCGCGGGGCCGGCAACAGCAGGGACGACAAGCAGGGGCAGGGCCGGCCCCGTAAGCCCCGCCCCGAGGAGCGCCGCTACGACGTGGGCCCCGGGGCCACCAAGGACGGCCCCAAGGCGGGCCGGGGCGGCGCCGCGCGCGGTGGCACCAAGGGCGGCCCCAAGCGGCCCCAGCAGGGCGGCCGTACGGCCCCGGCGCGCTCGCGTGAGTACGAGACGCGGGTGGAGGAGCGCAACCGGGAGCGGTACGCCGGGAAGCCGGACATCAAGCTGCCCAAGACCTTCCCGGGCGCGGAGCAGGAGGGCGAGCGACTCCAGAAGGTGCTCGCGCGCGCGGGCTACGGCTCCCGGCGGGCCTGCGAGGAGCTGATCGAACAGTCCAGGGTCGAGGTGAACGGCGAGATCGTCACCGAGCAGGGCCGCCGGGTGGACCCGGAGAGGGACGAGGTCAAGGTCGACGGCCTGACGGTCGCGACGCAGTCGTACCAGTTCTTCTCGCTCAACAAGCCCGCCGGTGTCGTCTCCACCATGGAGGACCCGGAGGGCCGCCAGTGCCTCGGGGACTACGTCACCAACCGTGAGACGCGGCTCTTCCACGTGGGCCGGCTGGACACCGAGACCGAGGGCGTCATCCTGCTCACCAACCACGGCGAGCTGGCGCACCGTCTCACCCACCCGAAGTACGGCGTGAAGAAGACCTATCTCGCGGCGATCGTCGGCCCGATCCCGCGCGACCTGGGCAAGCAGCTGAAGGACGGCATCCAGCTGGAGGACGGCTACGCCCGCGCGGACCACTTCCGGGTGGTCGAGCAGACCGGCAAGAACTACCTGGTCGAGGTGACCCTGCACGAGGGCCGCAAGCACATCGTGCGGCGCATGCTCGCCGAGGCCGGCTTCCCGGTCGAGAAGCTGGTGCGCACCGCCTTCGGCCCGATCACCCTCGGCGACCAGAAGTCGGGCTGGCTGCGCCGCCTGTCGAACACCGAGGTCGGCATGCTCATGAAGGAAGTCGACCTCTAGAGCGCCTTGTCGTGATCACCATCCCCGTTTATTGTCACAGTGACGATAAAGGGGATGGTGAACCACGTGTCCGAACGAGCCGCGACCGGAGCACTCCTGGGCCTGGCCCTCGGGGACGCCCTCGGCTACCCGACCGAGTTCAAGACCGTGCCGGCGATCCTCGCCGGCTCCGGGCCCTGGCGGACGCTGGACCTGCCCCGGCCCGCCCTGGTCTCCGACGACACCCAGATGACCCTCGCCCTCGGCCGCGCCCTCGGCACGGCCATGGAGCACGGCCACCTCACGCCGGGGCGGCTGGAGCGGCCGCTGCGCGAGGAGTTCGTCCACTGGTACCGGTCACCGGAGAACGACCGCGCCCCCGGCAGCACCTGTCTGCGGGCGTGCGCCCTGCTCACGGAGCCCGACCGGCCCTGGCAGGACGCCAGCCAGGTCGGCTCCAAGGGCTGCGGCGCCAACATGCGCGTCGCCCCCGTCGGACTCGCCCCCGGCCTGAGCGACGAACAGCGCGCCGGTGCCGCCCAGTTGCAGTCGGCGCTCACCCACGGCCACCCCACCGCGCTGGCCGCCTCCGACCTCACCGCCCACGCCGTCCACCTGCTCGCACGGGGTACCGGCCCGGCGGAACTGGTCGACGCCCTGCGTTCCTACGCCCTGGACCACCGCACCCGCTACCACCACAGCTGGCTCGGCGACCTGTGGACCCGCGCCCAGGACCCGGGCCCCGAGCAGTTCATCGCGCGCGGCTGGGACGAGTGCCTGGCGGCCCTCGACCGCCTCCGGGACGCCGCACGGACCGTCTCCCCGGAGACCGACCCCTGCCTGGCCACCGGAGAGGGCTGGATCGCCGAGGAGGCCCTCGCCACCGGACTGCTGTGCTTCCTGCTCTTCCCGGACGAGCCCGTCACCGCCCTGCGCCGGGCCGCCTGCACCGCGGGCGACTCCGACTCCATCGCCTGTCTCACCGGCGCCTTCGCGGGCGCCCGGCTGGGCGCCGGCGCCTGGCCCGCCGACTGGACCGGACGGATCGAGTACCGGGCGGACCTGCTGGCGCTGGGATCACTCTGGGACGCCTAGGGCTCTCTTTCGGATCTTGCCGGGGCCGCGGGGTCTGGTACGCGCATCTGCGGCGTTGTCGTCGGTTGTCGACGCTCCGCGTCGACGCCCTCCTCCGCCTTGCGATGCACGGCACCAGGACCCGCTCCCTGATCCGGCCTGATCCGAACGAAAGACCCTAGGCCCGGACTCCGGGTGGACCTGCGGGATGTCCATCGGCGCGCCCCGCGCCCGAGCTGCCCCGCACCGCCCGCCGGTCCGGCTCCGCCCGGAGGGCTGACGCGCGGCGCGTCCGGTGCAGGAGGTCCGCCACGCGCGCGTGGTCCGGCTCCGCCGGCAGCGGGCTGCCCCGCAGCGCCTCCTCGGCCTCCGCCGCCAGCCGGACCATCCGCCGCTCCACCTCCGCCCACGGGACCTCGCCCCGCTTCACCGCGAGCAGCGCCTCCCGCCGGTCACCGGCGCCGATCCGCAGCTCGCCGGTGCGCATGAGGTCCCGGGCGCTCGTCAGCAGCCGCAGCAGGTGCATCGCGTGCTTCCAGCGCGGGGCGCCCGTGACGCGGACGTCGGCGTCCAGCTTCCTGCGCTGGCCGAGGGCGTAGCCCGTGAACGTGTCGTAGGCCCGGCGCGACAGGAAGGCGTCGCGCAGGGACAGCAGCTCACGGCCGGTGTCGTCGACGTGCTCCACCAGCGGGGAGTGCAGGCACTCCAGGATGTTCGGGTTGCCGCGCAGCCCCAGCTCGCAGAACCGCTCCAGCTCCCAGGAGAACCGCTCCTCGCCCGGCCCCTCGACATGCGTCGGCGGCTTCTCGAACCGCCAGAACAGCGGCGTGGGGGCGAGGAACACACCCCGCCGGTCGGTGTCGCTGGCGTCCGTGGCCAGACCGAAGGCACGGGAGCCCATGACACAGGCGTAGACCGTGTGGTCGCGTACGAGATCCTGCGGCTGCATCCCAGGAGCCTACGCGGGCCCCTCAGGCCAGCTGGATCGACTGTCCCCGCACGGTGATCCGCTTCTCGGGCAGCGGCCGGGTCGCGGGGCCGTGGGCCACCGAGCCGTCGGCCACGTGGAACCTGCTGCCGTGGCACGGGCAGTCGATGGTGCCGTCCGCGACCTCGTTCACCGTGCAGCCCCGGTGCGTGCAGATCGCCGAGAAGGCCTTGAACTCGCCCTTCGACGGCTGGGTGACCACGATCTTCCGGTCGCCGAACACCTTGCCGCCGCCCACCGGGATGTCGCCGGTCGCGGTCAGTTCCGCACCGCCCGCGGACGAGGAGGGCGACGGCGAGCCGCTGGCGGCTCCGGTGGGCGGGGCGGACGGCGAGGAGCCGCCTTCGCTCTTGCCGCCGCCGCATCCCACGCATCCCAGGGCGAGCGCCCCCGCGCTCGAAGCCAGAACCGTGCGCCGGGTCGAGGGCTGGGTCATGTCATGCCTCCGTGCAGGACGTCGAAAACGGTGGATACCGGTATTTCGGCATCGTCTCAGTGACCGGGCGGCGCACGCCCGCCCCGCGCGGGCTGACTACGCTGGACGGACCAAGAACAGACACGACAGACACGCATGTCAGCGAGGAGCAGCACCGTGGCGGTACGAGCGGTCCGGGGGGCGGTCCAGTTGGAGCGCGACGAGGCCGGACACATGGAGGAGCAGGTCGGGGCCCTGCTCACCGCCGTCCTGGAACGCAACGGGCTGACCGCCGACGACCTGATCAGCATCTGGTTCACGGCCACCCCCGACCTGCACAGCGACTTCCCCGCCGCCGCCGCCCGCAAGCTCGGCATCGTGGACGTTCCGCTGATCTGCGCCCAGGAACTGGACGTCGAGGGCGCGATGCCCCGCGTCGTGCGGATCCTCGCCCACGTCGAGTCGGACGCGTCCCGCGCCGGCATCGCCCACGTCTACCTCGGCGCCGCGGCCGGCCTGCGCAAGGACATCGCCCAGTGAGAACCGCACTCGTCATCGGCACCGGCCTCATCGGCACCTCCGCCGCCCTGGCCCTGGCCCGGCGCGGGGTAACCGTCCACCTCGCCGACCACGATCCCGACCAGGCCCGTACGGCAGCCGCGCTGGGCGCCGGCACCGACGAGGCGCCCGAGGGCCCGGTCGACGTGGCGATCGTGGCCGCCCCGCCCGCCCACGTGGCCCGGGTGCTCGCCGACGCCATCCGCCGGGGCGTGGCCCGCGGCTACCTGGACGTCGCCAGCGTCAAGGGCGGCCCCCGCCGCGAACTGGAGGCGGCCGGCCTGGACCTCAGTGCGTACCTCGGCACCCACCCCATGTCCGGCCGGGAGAAGTCCGGCCCGCTGGCCGCGACCGCCGACCTCTTCGAGGGCCGGCCCTGGGTGCTCACCCCCACCCGGGACACCGACACCGAGGTGCTGAACCTCGCCCTGGAGCTGGTCTCGTACTGCCGGGCCGTCCCGGTCGTCATGGACGCCGACGCCCACGACCGCGCCGTCGCCCTCGTCTCCCACATGCCCCACCTGGTGTCCAGCATGGTCGCCGCGCGCCTGGAGCACGCCGAGGAGGCCGCCGTACGGCTGTGCGGGCAGGGCATCCGCGACGTGACCCGGATCGCCGCCTCCGACCCGCGCATGTGGATCGACATCCTCTCCGCGAACCCCGGCCCCGTCGCCGACCTGCTCTCCGACGTCGCGGCCGACCTCGGCGAGACCGTCCAGGCGCTGCGCGCCCTCCAGTCCTGCGACGACGACAAGCGCCGCTCGGGCAGCGCCGGCATCGAGGACGTGCTGCGCCGCGGGAACGCCGGCCAGGTGCGGGTGCCCGGCAAGCACGGCAGCGCGCCCCGCGTGTACGAGACCGTCGTCGTCCTCATCGACGACCAGCCCGGCCAGCTGGCCCGCATCTTCGCGGACGCGGGACGGGCCGGGGTCAACGTCGAGGACGTGCGCATCGAGCACGCGACGGGACAGCAGGCCGGCCTCGTCCAGCTCATGGTCGAGCCGAAGGCGGCGGCGACGCTGAGGGAGGCCCTGCGCGAGCGGGGCTGGGCCCTGCGGCAGTAGAGCGCGGTGAGGGCGCCTGCCGCGAGCCAGTAACCTTGTGCGGGGCGCCCTCGCGTCCCGCCCCCGACCACCACCCTTCACCAGGAAGGTGCCCTCCCGTGGAAAACGGCGCCGCCCCGACCCCCAAGCCCGTGATCGTCGCGATCGACGGTCCGTCCGGCACGGGCAAGTCGAGCACGTCGAAGGCCGTGGCCGCGCAGCTCGGCCTGAGCTACCTGGACACCGGCGCCCAGTACCGGGCGATCACCTGGTGGATGGTGAACAACGGCATCGACCTGGCGGACCCCACCGCCGTCGCCGCCGTCGCCGGCAAGCCGGAGATCGTCTCCGGCACCGACCCGGCGCACCCGGCCATCACGGTCGACGGCGTCGACGTGGCCGGTCCGATCCGCACCCAGGAGGTCACCTCCAAGGTCAGCGCGGTCAGCGCGGTTCCCGAGGTGCGCGCCCGGATCACCGAGCTCCAGCGCTCGCTGGCCGCCGCCGCGGAGCACGGCATCGTGGTCGAGGGCCGGGACATCGGTACGACCGTCCTGCCGGACGCCGACCTGAAGATATTCCTCACCGCCTCCCCGGAGGCCCGTGCGGCCCGCCGCAGCGGTGAGCTGAAGAACGCCGACCTGCACGCCACCCGCGAGGCCTTGATCAAGCGGGACGCGGCCGACTCCAGCCGCAAGACCTCGCCGCTCGCCAAGGCCGACGACGCGGTCGAGGTGGACACCACCGAGCTGACCCTCGCCCAGGTCATCGAGTGCGTCGTCACCCTGGTCGAGGAGAAGCGGGCCGGGAAGTGAGCCGTCCGCCGGTCCCCTCGGAGCTGGGCGCCGAGATCGGGCGGCGCATCGGCGTCGGCCTCATGCACGGGCTGTTCCGGCCGCGGGTGCTGGGCGCCTGGAAGGTGCCGGCGTCCGGTCCGGTGATCTTCGCGGTGAACCACTCCCACAACGTCGACGGCCCCATGGTCATGGGCGTGGCGCCCCGGCCGACGCACTTCCTGATCAAGAGGGAGGCGTTCATCGGCCCGCTGGACCCCTTCCTGACCGGCATCGGCCAGCTGAAGGTGGACCGCGCCACCCCCGACCGCGCCGCGATCACCCAGGCCCTCGGCGTGCTGGCGGCCGGGGGAGTGCTGGGCATCTTCCCGGAGGGCACGCGGGGTGAGGGCGACTTCGCCGCGCTGCGCGCCGGGCTGGCCTATTTCGCGGTCCGCGGCGGGGCGCCGATCGTGCCCGTCGCCGTACTGGGAAGCGCCGAGCGGCGCGGGCGACTGGTCAAGGCGCTGCCACCGCTGCGCTCGCGGATCGACGTCGTCTTCGGTGACCCGTTCGACGCGGGCGACGGCACCGGGCGGCGTACGCGCGGCGCGCTGGACGAGGCGACCGAGCGGATCCGCAAGCGGCTCACCAGCCACCTGGAAAACGCCAGGCGCCTGACCGGGCGCTAGGCGACACTTGAGTAGTGGATCAGCCCACGGAGGGCCGCTCCACCGATCACCACGAATGAACGACGAGGTACGGACTTCATGAACGACGACATCCAGCCCGACGGCTCGGCCGAGCACGAGTACGAGCACGGGGCTCTCGGCGACGCCGAGTACGCGGAGTTCATGCAGCTCGCCGCGGAAGAGGGCTTCGACATCGAGGACGTCGAGGGCGCCATCGAGGCGGCGGGCCACGGCCCGCTGCCCGTGCTCGCCGTCGTCGGCCGCCCCAATGTCGGCAAGTCGACCCTGGTGAACCGGATCATCGGCCGCCGCGAAGCGGTCGTCGAGGACAAGCCGGGCGTCACCCGCGACCGTGTCACCTACGAGGCCGAGTGGGCCGGCCGCCGCTTCAAGGTGGTCGACACCGGCGGCTGGGAGCAGGACGTCCTCGGCATCGACGCCTCCGTGGCCGCGCAGGCCGAGTACGCGATCGAGGCGGCCGACGCGGTCGTCTTCGTCGTCGACGCCAAGGTCGGCGCGACCGACACCGACCAGGCGGTCGTCCGGCTGCTGCGCAAGGCGGGCAAGCCGGTCGTGCTGTGCGCCAACAAGGTCGACGGCCCGAGCGGTGAGGCGGACGCGACCTACCTGTGGTCGCTCGGCCTCGGCGAGCCGCACCCGGTCTCCGCCCTGCACGGCCGCGGCACCGGCGACATGCTGGACGCCGTCCTGGAGGCGCTGCCGGAGGCGCCCGAGCAGACCTTCGGCACGGCCGTCGGCGGCCCCCGCCGCATCGCGTTGATCGGCCGCCCGAACGTCGGCAAGTCCTCGCTGCTGAACAAGGTGGCCGGCGAGGAGCGCGTCGTCGTCAACGAACTGGCGGGCACCACCCGCGACCCGGTCGACGAGCTGATCCAACTGGGCGGCGTCACCTGGAAGTTCGTCGACACGGCGGGCATCCGCAAGCGGGTCCACCTCCAGCAGGGCGCCGACTACTACGCCTCGCTGCGCACGGCGGCCGCCGTGGAGAAGGCCGAGGTCGCGGTCATCCTGATCGACGGCTCCGAGAACATCTCGGTCCAGGACCAGCGCATCGTCACCATGGCCGTGGAGGCGGGACGCGCGATCGTCCTCGCCTTCAACAAGTGGGACACCCTGGACGAGGAGCGCCGCTACTACCTGGAGCGGGAGATCGAGACGGAGCTGGGCCAGGTCGCCTGGGCGCCCCGGGTCAACGTCTCGGCCCGCACCGGCCGGCACATGGAGAAGCTGGTTCCGGCCATCGAGACGGCGCTGGCGGGCTGGGAGACGCGCGTCCCCACGGGCCGCCTGAACGCCTTCCTCGGCGAGCTGGTCTCCGCGCACCCGCACCCCGTCCGGGGCGGCAAGCAGCCGCGCATCCTCTTCGGCACCCAGGCCGGCACCAAGCCGCCGCGGTTCGTGCTCTTCGCGTCGGGCTTCATCGAGGCGGGCTACCGGCGCTTCATCGAGCGCCGCCTGCGCGAGCAGTTCGGCTTCGAGGGCACCCCGATCCACCTCTCGGTGCGGGTGCGCGAGAAGCGCGGCGCGAAGAAGAAGTGACGCCGGTACGACGAGAAGGGCGCCCCCTGGCTCTCCAGGGGGCGCCCTTCGCCGTTCGCGCGTCCGTCACGCGCCCCGGCGAGGTCCCGGCGGCAGGGCGGCCGGGCCGTACTGCGTGCCGGTGTCCTGCTGCCGCCCGAGCGTGCCGACCCGCTGCCACTGCGACTGCTGCCGGGCGCTGTAGGCCCCCGCGCTGTAGGCGCTGTAGGAGCTGCTGAACGACCCCGCCCGGTGTCCGCCGTACCCGCCCGTGCCGTCCGGGAATTCGCCGAAGGCACTGAACCTCAGCTCCTCCTCGCCGCTGCGGTCCCCCGGCAGCGTGCGGAAGGTCCTGACCCACTCCGCGTAGAGCGCGTCGTAGATCGGCGTGGCCGACGGTCCGCCGGACGGTTCGTGGGCCGTCCGGGCGGACGGCACGGAGGAGAGGGACCGGCGGAGGGGAGTGTCGTATGCGTGCACGTATGTCCCAACGACCGGATGTGCAAAGGGATGCGGCCGACGGGGTCGTAGGGCTCTGCCCGGGCGGTTCTCAGGTACCCGCGAGCGGAAGCGCCGCGGCGACCAGCCTGCCGTGGGCGGCGGCCCTGTCCAGCGCGCCGCGCAGCAGGTCCTCCCGGGGCTGGCGCCCGATCGACCCCACCGGCGCCGCGAACAGGAGCACCTGCTGGTGCTTGTTGGCGGCGGCCCGCCAGCTGTCGGTCACCTGGAGCGGCTGGTGCGCCTGCCACCAGGCCACCGGCCGGCCCCCGTCGGCCGACGGCTGGAGCACCGCGTGCAGCTGCCCCGCGGCCAGCAGGACGGACCAGCCGTGCAGCACCGGCGGGACGGACGCCAGCTCGGTCACCGGCGCGAAGCCCTGCTCGACGAGCAGCGGAAGGAAGGCGTCACCGGTCCCGGTGGTGCCCGGGCGCGCGATCGCCGACGTCGGCTCGACCACGAGCGCGGGGTGCAACTCCCCGTGGATCAGGACCAGTCCGCTGGTCACGCCGAGCACCGCCTGCTCGGGGAGGGTCGCGTGCGGCACGCCGGCGGCATCGGCACCGGTCATCTCACCGGCGGCGCCGATGGACCGGACGGCGCCCTGCAACTGCTCCTCGGTGACCTGGACGACCTGCGAGGGCAGGCAGCCGGCGTGGGCGAAGGCGAGGACGGCGGTCTCGTCGCCGACGAACAGGACGGTGCTGGTGCGCTCCTGCTCGGAGTCGCCCGGGGTGCGGCAGGACGTGCAGTCGTAACTGCCCGGGGCGTTCTGTCCGGCGAGCAGCCGGTCGGCTTCTTCGTCGCCGATCTCGGCGCGTACGGCGTCACTGACGTCGAGCATGCGCGGCACGGGTGGCTCCCTCGGAATGCGGTGCTGGGGGTCGGCCGGGTGGCTCCCGGCCGATGAGCCCCGGGGTTCCGGGCTCATGAAGAAGACAACGGGCGTCCTGTGGTGGGGGTCACGCCCCGGAGCGCACCGGTTCGGACTGCCCGCCGCGCACGGTGACGGCGGGTGTCCGTACGGGTGCCCAGCGTGAAATTCGCACCGGATGGAGGGGCTTGATCCGGTGAGGTGGGTCACAGGCCGTTCGGCCCGGTGGTCGACTCGTCCGGAAATAAGCGGACGAGGTGGGTGTCCGGAAATCGCCGCTACCTCCGGTAACCATCAACTGGCCTGGAGCGACGATGAGTTGGTTGATTCCGGTGGCCCGCCCTCCCTACATTCCTCCGCCGTGTGCAACGAGCACCGCTCGGGTACGTCCGCAGGCCGGCACCAGGCAGAGCACGACCGCCGCACCGGCGGCGGCGGACGGGGCGGGCGCGACGAACCGCGGCCATACGCGGCAGGACGCGCTCCGTCCGGGGGAGCCCGGGTTCGTGGAGAGGGAACCACATGTCCGACTGTGCTGATACCACCCGCAACACCGACCGCCCCGGCAGCACCCGCAAGGGCCGCACGACGGCCGCGCTGGCCGGAGCCGCCCTGCTGGCCCCGCTGGGACTGCTCGCCGCGACCGGCAACGCCGCCGCGGCGGACAACGGGGTGTGGGACCGCATCGCCCAGTGCGAGAGCGGCGGCAACTGGCACATCAACACCGGCAACGGCTACTACGGCGGGCTCCAGTTCTCCGCCGGCACCTGGCGCGCGTACGGCGGCACCGCCTACGCCCCGACGGCCGACCAGGCCTCCAGAAGCGCGCAGATCACCGTCGCCACCAAGGTCCAGGGCGCCCAGGGCTGGGGTGCCTGGCCGGTCTGCTCGGCCCGCGCCGGGGCCGCCGGAGCCGCCCCGGCGACCGCCTCGGGCACGTCCTCCCGGAACAGCGCGCCCCACAGCGGCGCGACGGGGAACGGCTCGACCCGGAACAACGCGACGCCGAGGAGCGCGACGACGCCGTCCGCCCCGGCCGTGACACCGGAGCGCCCGGCTGCCACCACCGGCCGCAGCGCGTCCCGCGGCGCCTACACGGTCCGCGAGGGCGACACCCTGAGCATCATCGCCGCCCGGTACGGAACCAGCTGGCAGCGGCTCTACGCCGCCAACAAGGCCGTCATCGGCGCCGATCCCGACCTGATCGTGCCCGGCCAGCGCCTCGCGCTCTGAGCCCCGCGCTCCGAGCCCCGCGCTCCGAGCCCCGCGCTCCGAGCCCGGGCCACCACGGCAGGCGGCCGCTGTCCTGACGAGGACAGCGGCTGTCCGCATCCGCAGGCAGACTGGGCCCCATGTTGGAGACCTCGGCACGCCTGCTGCGCCTGCTCTCGCTGCTCCAGGCCCACCGCGAGTGGTCCGGCGCCGACCTCGCCGGCCGGCTGGGCGTCACCCCGCGCACGGTCCGCCGCGACGTGGACCGGCTGCGTGAGCTGGGCTACCCGGTGAACGCCAGCCCCGGCACGGGCGGCGGCTACCGACTGGGCCCGGGTGCGGAACTCCCGCCGCTGCTGCTGGACGACGACGAGGCCGTCGCCGTGGCCGTCGGCCTGCGCACCGCCGCCGGCCAGGGCATCGAGGGCATCGGTGAGACCTCCGTACGGGCCCTGGCCAAGCTGGAACAGGTGCTGCCGCACCGGCTGCGCCGCCGGGTGAGCGCCCTGAACGCCTTCACCGTGCCGATGCTGCGCGGCGGACCGCCGGCGACCCCGGTCGACCCCGCCCTGCTCACCGAACTGGCCCACCTGTGCCGGGACGCCGAGCGGCTGCGGTTCACGTACCGCGACCACGACGGCGCCACGAGCCGCCGTACCGTCGAGCCGCACCGGCTGGTGTGCACCGAGCGGCGCTGGTACCTGGTCGCCTGGGACGTCGACCGGGCCGGCTGGCGCACCTTCCGCGTCGACCGCATCACCCCGAGGCCGCCGCACGGACCGCGCTTCACCCCCCGCGAACCGCCCGCCGAGGACCTCGCCGCCTATGTGTCACAAGGCGTCTCCACGGGCGCCTACGCCACCCACGCCGCCGTCCGGCTGCTGGTGCCGCTGCACGAGGCCGCCGAGCGGATCTCGCCCTCCGCCGGGACGCTGGAGGCCGACGGTGCCGACGCGTGCGTCCTGCGCGCCGGGGCCGTGAGCCTGGACGTGATGGTCGTCCACGTCATGATGCTGGGCCTCCCGTTCGAGGTACTGGAGCCCGCGGAGCTGACCGAGGCGGTCACGAGGATCAGGGACCGGCTTGATGCCGCTCTGGCTCGGGCTGCGGAGCCCGGCCCGCGTACTGCGGGTGGTGCAGGTCGAACGCCGGGGACTCCGAGCGGATCCGGGGCAGGGTGACGAAGTTGTGCCGGGGTGGCGGGCAGGAGGTCGCCCACTCCAGTGAACGGCCGTAGCCCCAGGGGTCGTCGGTCTCGACCTTCGCGCCGTGCACGGCTGTCGTCCAGACGTTGTAGAGGAACGGCAGCGTGGACACACCCAGCAGGAAGGCGCCGATCGTGGACACCGTGTTGAGCGCCGTGAAACCGTCGGCCGACAGGTAGTCGGCGTACCGGCGGGGCATGCCCTCGGCGCCCAGCCAGTGCTGCACCAGGAAGGTGGTGTGGAAGCCCGTGAACAGGGTCCAGAACTGGATCTTCCCGAGCCGCTCGTCGAGCATCCTGCCGGTGAACTTGGGCCACCAGAAGTAGAAGCCGCCGAAGACCGCGAAGACGACCGTGCCGAAGACGACGTAGTGGAAGTGGGCGACCACGAAGTACGAGTCCGTGACGTGGAAGTCCAGCGGCGGCGACGCCAGGACCACCCCGGACAGCCCGCCGAACAGGAACGTCACCAGGAAGCCCAGCGACCACAGCATGGGCGTCTCGAAGGACAGCGAGCCCTTGATCATCGTGCCGGTCCAGGTGAAGAACTTCACGCCCGTCGGCACCGCGATGAGGAACGACGTGAACGAGAAGAACGGCAGCAGCACCGCGCCGGTGGCGAACATGTGGTGCGCCCACACCACCACCGACAGCCCGGTGATCGTCATGGTCGCGCCCACCAGCGTCAGATAGCCGAAGACCGGCTTGCGGCTGAACACCGGGATGATCTCCGTGACGATCCCGAAGAACGGCAGCGCGATGATGTACACCTCGGGGTGCCCGAAGAACCAGAACAGGTGCTGCCACAGCAGCGCGCCGCCGCCGGCCGCCTCGAACACCCGGGCGCCGAACCGGCGGTCCGCCTCCAGCACCAGCAGCGCCGCCGCCAGCACCGGGAAGGCCAGCAGGATCAGGATCGAGGTGAACAGCGTGTTCCAGGTGAAGATCGGCATCCGGAACATCGTCATCCCGGGTGCGCGCATCCCGATGACGGTGGTGACGAAGTTGACCGCGCCGAGGATCGTCCCGAAGCCGGACAGCGCCAGGCCCATGATCCACAGATCCGGGCCGAGACCGGGGGAGTGGGCGGAGTCGTTGAGCGGGGCGTAGGCGAACCAGCCGAAGTCGGCCGGCCCCTCCGGCACCAGCAGCGAGCCCAGCACGATCAGCCCGCCGAACGTGAACAGCCAGTACGACAGCATGTTCAGCCGGGGGAACGCCACGTCCGGCGCGCCGATCTGCAACGGCATCAGCTCGTTGGCGAAGCCCGCGAAGCTGGGGGTGGCGAACAGCAGCAGCATGATCGTGCCGTGCAGGGTGAACAGCTGGTTGTACTGCTCGTTGCTCATGACCTGGAGTCCGGGCCGGGCGAGTTCCGCGCGCATCAGCAGGGCCATGACCCCGCCGATCAGGAAGAAGCAGAACCCCGTGATCAGGTACAGATGACCGATCCTCTTGTGGTCGGTGGTGATGAGCCACTCCACGACCAGCCGGCCGCCCCGGCCGGTGCGCACCGGGCGTGCCGTCGTCCCCGCGGCCTCGGTCCCCATCGCTCGCTCGCCCCTTCGCGTCGTCGCGCCCGGACCCGCCGCGGCACGCGGCGCGCGGGCCCGCGAGCTGCCGTCACGCCGCTCGCCGGGCCGTGCGCCCGGCACGGGGCGTACGGCGGTTGTGTGCTGAATCCGTGAAATCTCCTATGCGGCGTCAGCTTCCGTGGCACCGCGCGGGATTGCCGGGGAATCGCGCCGCGGGCCCGCCCCGATCCCCACTGGGGGCACTTTCTGACGGATAATTCGAAGCGGTCCGCCGACACGCGTGAATTCGGCTCGATTACCCCGGTAAGCCGAACAGAAACGCCCGTTCGGGTGACGGCCGGGCGTGATGTCAGCCGATGTCAGGATGGCTGAATCCGGGCCGGGAGGCTGTGACAGAGGTGTGACCGGAACCGCATACGGCTCTTACCCTGCTGTGCCCGCTTCCGTCGCCGCCCGATGCGGCCTAGCGTGGCGGCATGGCACCGATTCCCACTCCGCCAGCGGAGCCCCAGGACAGTCCGGACGGGTACGTCGGCCTCGACGCCGCACACGCCGAGCGGCTCGCCCGGGAGCGCGGTTGGCCGTCGGTACGGTCACTGCCGCCGGGCGCGGTCATCACCATGGAGTACCGCGCGGGCCGGCTGAACTTCGAGGTGCGGGACGGCCGGGTGTCCCGCGCCTGGAAGGGCTGACCCCGGGCCGGGGAACGGCCCCGGACACGGCGAAGGCCCCGCTTCCCCTCAGGGAGCGGGGCCTTCGCCGTGGCGCGGGGTGGTGGTGCGTACCGGACCCCGTCGCCGGTTCCCGCCGTCAGCCGCCTGTCAGGGGGCGGGCCGGCTGGGAAGTACCCCGGGGGAGACGGTCGGCGTGCGGCGGGCGGCGGCTGCCCACCGGGGTGACCGGGGTGCGTTCCGAACGGGCCGTGTGCGGCCCGGGGGCCAGGTGGGCCGGGCCCCGGGAGGCGCGGGTCGCGGACACCGGCTCGCGGAGCGGCGCCGGTTCCGCCGGGGTGCCGCGCGGCCGGAGCGCCACCGGCCGGACCGGGACGGCCGGCTCGGGCGCGGGCAGGCCGCCGCGGGCGCGCAAGCGGTCGCGCAGGACGAAGAGCCACAGCTCGGCGCGGGCGATCAGCGGCTCGAACCAGGGCAGGGCGAGCAGGATCAGCAGGCCCGCGGCCCAGCCGAGGAGCACGTCGCTCAGCCAGTGCGTACCGAGGTAGACCGTGGTGAGGCCGACGCCGAGCGAGGTGACCGCGGAGAGGGCCGACAGCCAGCGGCGCGCTCTCGGGGTGGAGGCCAGATACGCCAGGATTCCCCAGGTCACGACCGCGTTGGCGGTGTGGCCGCTGGGAAATATATCGCCGCCCAGACCCATCTCGTTCGAGCCGATCACGGTCGCGTAGTGCGGACCGAGCCGCCCCATGCCGAGCTTGGCGGCGCCGACGGTGATGTTCAGCAGCAGCAGCGAGGCGGCCAGGGTCAGCAGCGGGCGGAGAGTGTGCTGCCGCCAGGAGCGCCAGCCGAGCCAGGCCGCGACCATCACCGCGGTGGGGCCGCGCTGGCCGAGCACCACGTAGTAGTCGAGGAAGGCGTGGATCTGCGGCCACTGCTGGTACGGCCGGAAGAACATGACCTGCCAGTCCAGCCGGACCAGCCAGGAGGTGGTCACCACGGCCCACACGATCGCGAGGTAGAAAGCCAGGGTCGCCGAGAACAGGACGACCCGGTGCCGGCTCATCCTCGGCACATCGATGTGAGCCGGTCGTTCCGGCTCACGGTCCAGTCTGGTGAACACCCGGTCCAGACGCCGGATGAGGTCTCGTTCGGTACGCACCCAATCGACGTTACAGCGAGTGAGCTGTGTCCCCGGTCGAAACAGCGGCTTTGTGATGACGATGTGATGTGGCAAACCTCTCAAGGGCGCCCCGAATTCCAGGGATTCCGCAATCGAGCGAGGCCACTCGCGTCAATTCCTTTGATCATGCCGGGTGTTGTTTATATGGCGCTTATGAATGTGTTAACCCGGGCCTCGTGCGCATTTCTCCCGGCCGTCACCGGGGACGGGGGCCGGTCACGGCGGACCGGAGCCGTTCAGCCAGAACGCGCCGTAGACCGCCGCCGCGACCGCCGACCCCGCCGTGACCAGGGCGGCTCGCGAGGTGCGCAGCCGGGCCAGGGCGCAGGCGAGCGGCAGCAGCACCGGGAACGCGGGCATCAGCAGCCGGGGCTTGGAGCCGAAGTAGCTCGACGCGCACAGGGCGAGGGCGAGGACGGTTCCCGTGTACACCAGCAGTCCGACGGGCTGACGCCCGCGGACGCCGGTGACGTACAGCCAGATCAGCAGGGCGACGCCGATGATCAGGCCGAGGCCGGCGAGGGCCGACGGGAAGGACGTGAACTTGCCCGCCACGAAGCGGGCGAAGGCGTAGCCGCCGTCGAACCCGTTGCGCCACCCGGCCTGGACGTCCAGGTATCCGAGCGGCCCGCCGCCGGTGCGCCGCCCGACCCAGAGGACGTAGCCGGCGGCACCGAGCGGAGCGATCAGCATGCCGAGCGCGCGGCGCCAGGCGGGGGCGCACGGGATGGGCGGGGCGCCGGGTGGGCCGGGTGCGGTCGCGGGGGCGCGGATGCCCGTCGGCGCGCCTGGTGTGAGCGCCGGGGCGTGCGGGTCGGTTCGCCCGCCCGGTGTGCGCGCCGCGGCTCGCGAGGCCGTGGACGCGCCCGGCGCGCGCACCGTGCCGCGCGCTCGCACGAACGAGACCACGCCCGCCACCCACACCGCGGCGACCACCGCCACGCCCACCGGCCGGGTCAGACCCGCCAGCGCGGCGAGCGTGCCCGCGGTCAGCCACCGCCCGGCCAGGACCGCGTACAGCGCCCAGGCCGCCAGCGCCGTGAACAGCGACTCGCTGTACGCCATCGACTGCACGACTCCGACCGGCAGCACCGCCCACAGCAGCACCGCACAGACCCCGGCCCGGGGCCCGTACACCCGGTCGGCGACCGCGAAGATCCCGGCCGCCGCGGCCGTCGACGCCAGCAGGCTCACCGCGAGGCCGGCGCCCGCGTACGACAGCGGGGTGACCGTGTGCAGCAGCCGCTCCAGCCACGGCAGCAGCGGGAAGAACGCGAGGTTGGAATGGACGTCCCCGTTCGGCAGCCGCACCTCGTAGCCGTACCCCCGTTCCGCGACCCGGGTGTACCAGAGCGAGTCCCAGCGCGCCGTCAGCAGGGTGTACGCGCTCCTGCCGCGTGCGGCGCTCCACGCCGCCAGCACGGCCAGCCCCAGAGCGCGCACCGCCGCGTAGCCCAGGAGGGCGGGGGTCGCCCGGCGCAGGAGGGAGACGGGAGGCGCGGCTGCGCGCGTGGCGAGATCGGTCACGGGCTCGATTATCGACGGCCCCCGGAACGGCGACGGCCGCCGGGCGCGCCCAGGGGAGGAAGGCGTGGCGTACGCCACACGGGCCCCGTCGCGCGGGTGAGATGTCCGCCACGTGACCGCGCGGCGGACTCGCGTACGCT
Source organism: Streptomyces sp. NPDC014991 (assembly GCF_043080665.1). Lineage (NCBI taxonomy): Bacteria > Bacillati > Actinomycetota > Actinomycetes > Kitasatosporales > Streptomycetaceae > Streptomyces > Streptomyces sp. NPDC014991. The sequence continues at coordinate 165,654 of NZ_JBIBVY010000015.1, read as the reverse complement.
GACGAGTCACTCGCACGGGTTCGCGCGGGCCGGGGACACCGCTCCTCCCCGGCCGTACGGCAGGGAGTCCCCACCCTGCCGGTCCGCCCCACACGAGGGATCTTCTGGGAGGTACGTACATGTCCGGGACGACCACGGCTGCCGCAGGGCCGCGCCGTCGGGCGCCCGGAGCGGATGCCCACCCCTGGGTCGTCCTCGTCGTCCTCTGTGCCAGCCTGCTGCTCGTCGCCCTCGACGCCACCGTGCTGCACGTGGCGGTCCCCGCCGTCACCGAGGACCTCCGGCCCGGCGCCGTGGAACTGCTCTGGATCGTCGACGCCTATCCGCTGGTCTGTGCCGCGCTGCTGATCCTCTTCGGCACCCTCGGCGACCGGGTCGGCCGCAGACGGGTCCTGCTGCTCGGCTACGCCCTCTTCGGCGTGGCCTCCGCCGTGGCCGCGTTCTCGGGGACCGCCGAGATGCTCATCCTGGCCCGCGCGCTGCTCGGCGTCGGCGGCGCCATGATCATGCCCGCGACCCTGTCGATCCTCCGCCAGGTCTTCCCCGACCGGCGCGAGCGCGCCCTCGCCATCGGCATCTGGAGCGCGGTGGCGGCGGTCGGCGCGGCGGTCGGACCGCTGCTCGGCGGCTTCCTGCTGGAGCACTTCTGGTGGGGCGCGGTCTTCCTGGTCAACATCCCGCTGATGCTGGTCAGCCTCCCGGTGGGCCGGCTCCTGCTGCCCGAGTCGCGGGGGGAGCGCGACGGCCCCTGGGACGTGACCGGCGCGCTGACGGCGGCGGCCGGCCTCTTCTGCGCCGTCCTCGGTGTGCAGCGGCTCGGCGGCGGGGAGGCGGTGGCGAGTCCCCTCACCGCGCTGCCGCTGCTGACCGGTGCGGTTCTCCTCCTCCTCTTCGTACGGCGCCAGCGACGGCTCCCGTGTCCCCTGGTGGACCTGCGTATGTTCGGCCGGCCCGCGTTCAGCACCTCGGTGGGCTGCATCGTGCTGGCCATGCTCGCGCTGGTCGGCCTGGAGCTGATCGCCGCCCAGTACCTGCAACTGGTGCTCGGCCTGTCGCCGCTGGAGACCGGCCTCAGGCTGCTGCCCCTGACCGTCGCCGCGATGGCGGCGGGGCTGGCGGGCGCGCGCATGCTGCGCCGCTTCGGGCCGCGCCGGATGGTGGCCGCGGGCTTCTGCCTGACGGCGGCGGCCGTGCTGGCCCTGACGGTGATGGGCGGCGCCGACGACCCGCCGCTGCTGCTGGCCGGCTTCGTGCTGCTGGGCTTCGGGCTGGAGACCACGCTGTTCGGCGCGTACGAGTCGATGCTCAGCGAGGCCCCGGCCGACCGGGCCGGCGGCGCGGCGGCGATCGGCGAGACGTCGTACCAGCTCGGGGCCGGTATCGGCATCGCACTGCTGGGCAGCGTGATGAACGCGGCCTACGCCCCGGCGCTGCGGTCGGTGCCGGGCGTGCCGCGGGGCGCGTCGGACGCGGCGGGACACTCGCTCGGCGAGGCCTACCAGGTCGCCGAACGGCTCGGCGGGCCCGCCGGGGCCGCACTGCGCCGGGTGGCGCGGGACTCGTTCGTGCACGGCCTGCATGTGACCCTGCTGGTGAGCGCCGGCCTGTTGCTGCTGGGCGCGCTGATGGCCCTGCGGCTGCCGCGGACCATGCAGTGCGGCGAGGAGCCGGACGGAACGGGGGCCGAGGTGCCGGCGCCGCGGGAGGCGGAGGGGGCGGGCGGCCGGCCGCGGGTCTCCGCCTGAGCCGCTCTGGACGTGCGGGACACCGCACCGTAACGTCGGCCGGAGAGCTGTGACTAGCGCTGCTAGTTTTACTCCGTTCCCGTGTCCCGGAAGGTGTTCCATGTCCGCGTCCGCGAAGCTGCCCCCGTTCGATCCCGCCGACCCGCTCGGGATCGACGACCTGCTGGAGCCGGAGGACCTGGCCGTCCGGGACACCGTCCGCGGCTGGGCGGCCGACCGTGTGCTGCCGTACGTCGCCGACTGGTACGAGAAGGGCGAGCTGCCCGTGATCCGGGACCTCGCGCGTGAGCTGGGCGCGCTCGGCGCGCTCGGCATGTCCCTCACCGGCTACGGATGCGCGGGCGCGAGCGCCGTGCAGTACGGGCTGGCCTGTCTGGAGCTGGAGGCGGCCGACTCGGGCATCCGCTCCCTGGTCTCGGTGCAGGGCTCCCTCGCCATGTACGCCATCCACCGGTTCGGCAGCGAGGAGCAGAAGCAGCAGTGGCTGCCCCGCATGGCCGCCGGCGAGGTGATCGGCTGCTTCGGGCTGACCGAGCCCGACCACGGCTCCGACCCCGCCGCGATGCGCACCCACGCCGAGCGGGACGGCGGGGACTGGGTGCTCAACGGCCGCAAGATGTGGATCACCAACGGGTCCGTGGCCGGGGTCGCCGTCGTGTGGGCGCAGACGCAGGACGGCATCCGCGGCTTCGTCGTGCCCACGGACAGCCCCGGCTTCTCGGCGCCCGAGATCAGGCACAAGTGGTCCCTGCGCGCCTCCGTCACCAGCGAACTCGTCCTCGACGACGTACGGCTGCCCGCCACGGCCGTACTGCCCGAGGTCACCGGCCTGCGCGGACCGCTCAGCTGTCTCTCGCACGCCCGCTACGGCATCGTCTGGGGCGCGATGGGCGCCGCCCGCAGCAGCTTCGAGGCGGCCGTGGAGTACGCGCGGACGCGGGAGCAGTTCGGCCGGCCCATCGGCGGCTTCCAGCTCACCCAGGCCAAACTCGCCGACATGGCGGTCGAACTGCACAAGGGCATCCTGCTCGCCCACCATCTGGGGCGGCGGATGGACGCCGGCCGCCTGCGTCCCGAGCAGGTCAGCTTCGGCAAGCTCAACAACGTCCGCGAGGCCATCGACATCTGCCGTACGGCGCGGACGATCCTCGGTGCCAACGGGATCTCCCTCGAATACCCCGTGATGCGGCACGCGACCAACCTGGAGTCGGTGCTCACCTACGAGGGCACCGTAGAGATGCACCAGCTCGTGCTGGGCAAGGCGCTCACCGGGCTCGACGCCTTCCGGTGAGCCCCGTCGGGGGGGGCGGGGCCGGCAGTGGCCCCGCCTCAGCTCTGGTTGAAGAAGCCGTCGGAGCGGTGCGAGGACGCCTCACCGCTGATGATCTCGGTGTCGGCCGGGGTCAGCAGGAACACCCGGTTGGAGACACGGTCGATCGAACCGCGCAGCCCGAAGATGAGCCCCGCCGCGAAGTCCACGACGCGCTTGGCGTCGCCGGGCTCCATGTTGGTGAGGTTCATGATGACCGGGACGCCCTCCCGGAACAGCTCGCCGATGGCACGGGCGTCCCGGAAGCTGTCCGGGGTGACCGTGCCGATCCTGCGGTCCTTCTCGTCGGCCGTGTCCGTGGCCACCTTCACGCGCGGGTCGGTGACCCAGGCGTCCCCGGACTCGGAGCCCTCGGAGTAGTCGTCGTCGTAGTAGCGCTCGTCATCGTTGTCGTCGACGAGGCCGAGCCACGCACTCGCCTTGCGTACCGATCCCATGGACGCCTCCTCTCACAGCGTTCTTTCTTGCTTTCCGTATCCCTATGGTCATCCATGATGCGGACGGTGCGCCAAGTGGATAGACGCCGCGCGGGGGGTTTGTGACGGTACTGGTGCACAGCAGATCCGTCGAGAGTCCTTGTGCCCCAAGGGGCGAGACTCATACGGGTGCTGACTGAGAGTGAAATATGATGGTTCGCGGCGGACGGGTGATGCACGGTGCGTATGGGTGAACCCCAACGTCGTACCACACTACGGGCGAAACCGGCAGATCGCGCGTGGGGAATGCGGGTGGCGCACCGGCGCGCGTGCCCCGGCCCGCGCCCTGCCGTGACCACGGCCCGTTCCGGGGATCGTCATACGTGATGACGGGCTGTTCGTATCCGCTCTGACGGGGGATCAGTCGGGACCGGGGAGCCGGGACGCGCCGAGCCCCTGGCGGGCCGGGGGCCGTTCGGCCGGCTTCGCCAGGGGCTCGGGTGCGGTGGAGGGCCGAAGGCCCCGCCTCCCTAGTTCTTCAGTTCCGGAGGGGAGATCCGCGACCTGTCGATCGCGGAGCCCGTCGTGTCCCACTTCTCGAGGATCTTGTCGTAGGTGCCGTCCGCGAGCAGCTTGTTCACCGCTGCCCGGAAGGCCGGGGCCAGCGCGCTGCCCTTCTTGAACGCGAAGCCGACGTCCAGGCGGTGGAACTCGTCGAGGAACTTCAGGCCCTGCTGGTGGGCGACGGCGTAGCGCAGCCCGTTGATCGTGGACATCACGACGTCGCTGCGGCCCTGCTGGAGCGAGGACCAGATCGCGCTCGTCTCCCCGTACGTCTGCACCTGGTAGGCCTTCTTGCCCGCGTCGGCGCACACGTGCTTGTTCTCCTCCAGCGTGGCCTCGAAGGTCGTGCCGGCGGCGGTCGCGACGTTCAGACCGCACAGCTGCTTCAGATCCGTGATCTTCGAGAGCTCGCTGTCCTCGCGGGTGGCGAAGCCCTGGCCGTCGTTGATGTAGGTGACGAAGTCGATGGTCCTGCGCCGCTCGTCGGTGACGCCGAAGTTGCTCGCGCCGACGTCGTACTTGCCGCTGTCCAGGGCCGGCAGGATCGCCTCGAAACTCGCCTGCTCCAGCGTCAGCTTGATGCCCAGCACCCGGGCGACCGCCTTGGTGAAGTCGACGTCCTGCCCGGTGAGGGTCGTGCCGTCGGCGAGGTAGGTGGTGCCGGGCGGGGTGCCCCCGACGCTGACCGCGACGGTGAGGCCGGTGGTGCCCGCCGGCAGCAGCTTCGCCGCGGCCTCGTCCTTCTTCTCGGCGGAGACGACGTCCGTGGTGGGCACCTTGACGGACCTGGCCGCCACTCCGGAGGCGTCCGCGCCGCCCGGGTCGCCCGACCCGGAGCCGCAGGCGGTGAGGAGCAGAGCAGCCGAAGTGATGCTGACAAAAGGTATGAAATGCCGATAGGCGGGCGTACGCATCGGGGAGCGGTCTCCTGAAGCCGAGGGGGGTGCGACAACGCGAGGGGAGGGGTGCGCGTGTGAAGGCGGGAGAAGCGAGGGAACGCGAGTGCGCCCGCCGTGAGGGCGGGTGCGCGCAGGGGGTCAGCTCAACAGGAGGAGGACCACACGCGACCGAAGTCGATGTGGGAGCGGGTGACCAGCCACTGCTGTGGATGCATGGGCCAAGTGGAACAGTCATTCGGTTCGGCGTCAACCGAGTTGAGACGTACCGCTCACAGTACGGACAGCCTTGACAGCGGAGGGAAAAGCCCCCGTACTCTCGGGGTGCGGCCCTGCTGAGGGGCTCGGCCGCAGCGCGCCGCGCGGCGCGTCCGTGTGAAGGCACCACCCGGATCGACGACTCTCCCCCACTCCCGGCCACGCCGAGCGGGGGACTCCCCCCCGTCACGGAGCCTCGCATGTCATCCGACACCCTCGCCGAAGTGCCCACTGCCCCGAATCTGCCCGAGCCCGCGGACGTCCCGCGGATCGTCCCGCAGCGCCGGTACGGGCAGTGGGCCGCCGCCGTCGCCGTCCTCGTCCTGCTCGGCCTGGCCGTCAACTCGGTCGTGCGCAACAAGGCGTTCCAATGGGACGTCGTCGCCGACTACTTCACCTCGGACTCCGTCCTGCGCGGACTGTGGCTCACGCTGTGGCTGACCGCGGTGGTGATGATCCTCGGCTTCGCCCTCGGCACCCTGCTCGCCGCGTTCCGGCTGTCCGCCAACCCCGTGCTGCGCGCGGTCAGCTGGGGCTACGTGTGGCTGTTCCGGTCGATCCCGATCCTGGTGCAGCTGCTGCTGTGGTTCAACATCGGGGCGCTGTACCCACGGGTGTTCGGCGTGCGGACCGTCGACCTGCTCAGCCCGGTGGCCGTCGCGGTCGTCGGCCTCACCCTGCACGAGGCCGCCTACGCCGCCGAGGTCGTCCGCGGCGGGATCCTCTCCGTGGACCACGGCCAGATCGAGGCGGCCCACGCCCTCGGCCTGAGCCGGTGGCGGCGCTGGTGGCGGATCGTGCTGCCGCAGGCGATGCGTTCCATCGTGCCGCCGGCCGGGAACATGCTGATCGGCACCCTCAAGGGCACCTCGATCGTCAGCGTCATCGCCGTCAACGACCTGTTGTTCTCGGCTCAGTTGATCTACCACCGCACCTATCAGGTGATCCCGCTGCTGATGGTCGCCACTCTCTGGTACGCCGTGGTCACCTCGGTGCTGGGCGTCGGCCAGTACTACGTCGAGAAGCGTTACGCGCGCGGCACGGAGAGCGCCCGATGAGACAGCAGCTGGTGATCGTCGGAGCCGGGCCGCGGGGGACCGGCATCCTCGAACGTCTCGCCGCCAACGCACCCGACCTGGATATCGGTTCGGGTCTCGACATCCACCTGGTCGACCCCCATCCGCCGGGCGGCGGACGCATCTGGCGCGAGGAGCAGTCGCCGCTGCTGTGGATGAACTCGCACGCCGAGGACGTCACCATGTTCACCGACGAGACGGTGGCGATGGACGGCCCGGTGCGCGAGGGCCCCACCCTGCACGAGTGGGCCCGGCTGGACGGCCGTGTCTTCGCCGGCCGCCAGGTCCAGGGCCGCTATCTGCGCTGGGTGTACGAGCGGGCCCTCGCCGCCCTCCCCGCCGGTGTCTCCGTGTACCACCACCCCCGGCGTGCCCTGCGGGTCGGCGGGCCGCGCGAGGGCCGCCAGCAGGTGTGGCTGGAGGGCCTCCCGCACCCCCTCCTCGCCGACCTGGTGATCCTCACCCTCGGCCACCTGGACACCGAACCGGACGAAGAACAGGCCCGGTTGGCGCAGTACGCCCGCGAGCACGGCCTGGTGCACCTGCCGCCCGACTTCACCGCCGACAGCGACCTCTCGCCGCTCGCACCCGGCGAACCCGTCCTCGTCCGCGGGTTCGGCCTGGCCTTCGTCGACCTGATGGTGCTGCTCACCGAGGGGCGGGGCGGACGGTACGAGGGGGGGACGTACCTCCCCTCGGGGCGGGAGCCGGTGCTGTACGTCGGCTCACGGCGCGGAGTGCCGTACCACTCCAAGATCGGCTACGACTGGACCGGCGACCGTCCTCCGCTGCCCCGCTTCCTGGGTCCCGCCGAGGTGGCGGAACTGCTGGCCCGGCCCGGCGGCTTCGACTTCCGGCGCGATGTGTGGCCCCTGGCCGAGAAGGAGCTGGGCTTCGCCCACTACCACCGGCTGTTCACCGCCCACCCCGGGCGTACGGCGATGGCCTGGGCCGACTTCGAGGAGAGGTACGCGGAGGCCGGCGACCCCGCCGAGATCCGGGCGCTGGTCGCCGCGGCCGTACCGGACCCGGCCGACCGGCTCGACCTCGCCGCGCTCGACAATCCGCTGGACGGCGTCCGGTACGCCTCGCACGAGGACTTCCAGGCGGGGCTCAGGGACTATGTCGAAGCCGACCTGGACCGGCGCCACAACCCCGCGCACAGCGCGGACCTGGGCGTCTTCCTCGGGCTGCTCTCCGTCTACGGGCAGCTCGTGCGGCTCGGGGACATCGGGCCCTGGTGGCACGGGTTCTTCAGCTACCTGGCGTCCGGGCCGCCCGGCCCGCGGCTGAGGCAGATGCTCGCGCTGTCCCGGGCCGGGCTGCTGAGGTTCGTCGGCGCCGGCATGACCGTCACCGCCGAGGACGGGGTCTTCCGGGCCGCCGCCGCCACCGTGCCCGGGTTCTCCGTCGAGGCCCGGGCGCTGGTCGAGGCGCGGCTGCCCGAGCCCACCGTCGGGCGGGCCCGGGACGGCCTGCTGCGCGAGCTGCACGCCGACGGTGCCGCCACGACCCCCGACGGGCTGCTCCGGGTCGATCCCCGCGACGGCCGGATCCTCGACGGCGCCGGGCGCCCGCACCCCCGGCGCTTCGCGCTCGGCCCGTACACCGACACCCGCACCCCCGGCGCCTTCACCCGCCCGCGCACCGGCGGACCCGCCTTCCGGCAGAACGACGCCACCGCCCGGGCGGCCCTGGCCTTCCTCCGAGACCTGGCCGGCCGCCTCGCCGCCTGAACCCCTCGACTCGAAAAGGAACTCACCTGCCATGACCGTCATGGTCGACATCAGGTCGGTGCACAAGAGCTTCGGCCCGCTGGAGGTGCTCAGGGGCATCGACCTCCAGGTGCGCACCGGCGAGGTCACCGTCGTGCTCGGCCCGTCCGGCTCCGGCAAGTCCACGCTGCTGCGCACCATCAACCATCTGGAGAAGGTGGACCGGGGCGAGATCAGCGTGGACGGCGCGCTGATGGGCTACCGGCGCGCCGGGGACAGGCTGTACGAGCTGCCCGAACGGGACGTGCTCCGCCAGCGCACCCGGATCGGGTTCGTCTTCCAGAACTTCCGCCTCTTCCCGCATCTCACCGTGCTGGACAACGTCGTCGAGGCGCCGGTGTCCGCGCTGAAGCGGCCCCGGAAGGAGGCGCTGGAGAACGCGCGCCGGCTGCTGGAGCGGGTCGGGCTCGCGGACAGGGCCGGCGCCTATCCCCGGCAGTTGTCCGGCGGGCAGCAGCAGCGGGTCGCCATCGCGCGGGCACTGGCGCTGGAGCCGAAACTGCTGCTGTTCGACGAGCCGACGTCGGCACTCGATCCCGAACTGGTGGGCGAGGTGCTGGACGTCATCAGGGACCTGGCGGCGCGCGGCACCACGATGATCGTCGTCACTCACGAGATCGCGTTCGCCCGGGAGGTCGCGGACACGGTGGTGTTCATGGCCGACGGTAAGATCGTCGAGCAGGGACCGCCGCAGGAGGTGCTCGGCGCTCCGCGGGAGGAACGGACGCGGACGTTCCTGGCGAAGGTGCTGTGAGGGTGACGGCCGTGGTCGCCGGGGACGGCGCGTCCGGTACCTCGCCGGCCCTCCGGACGGCGTGGGCGGACCCTCGGCCGCGCCCGGGCGGCGGCCCGCCGTCGCGGCGGGAACGGGAACCGCGAAGGCGCCCGGCATGAGCAGTCTGCTGCACCTCGCCGCCGCCGTGGACCAGCCCGGCACCCCCGACGCCGGCACCTTCGCCGAGCTGGCCCTGCTCGCCGAGAGCGGCGGGCTGGACTTCGTCACGCTGGACGACCCCTCCGCCCGGCCCGGTCCCGACGCGCTCGCCGTGCTGTCCCGGCTGGCGCCCGCGACCCGGCGGATCGGGCTGGTGCCGGCGGTCACCACCACCCGCACCGAGCTCTGCCGGGTGCGGGCCGCCGTGGCCGCCCTGGACCGGGTCAGCAGCGGGCGGGCCGGCCTGCGGATCGACGTGTCGGACGCCGAGGGGGAGGCCCGGCTGTCCGGCCGCGGGCACGCGGCGCCGCCGGAGGCGCTGTGGCGGGAGGCGGTCGAGGTCGCCGACGCGGCGGCCGGGCTGTGGGACGGCGGGGAGGACGGCGCCGGGATCAGGGACGCGGCAACCGGCCGGCCCCTGGACCGGGACCGGCCGCACCGGGCCGACTTCACCGGCACCGCCTTCTCGGGCCGGGGCCCCTCCACCGTGCCCCGGCCGCCGCGGGGCCACCCCGTCCGCGTGGTCGACGCCACCGGCGACCACGCTCTCACGGTCGCCGCCCGGTACGCGGACGTGGCCCTGGTGCGGGCCACGGCCCCGGCCCAGGCCGCCGGCGTACGCGACCTGTTGAGGGAGCGGGCCCGCGTGTCCGGCCGGAACCCGGACACGCTGCGGGTCCTGGTCAGCCTGCTGGTGGACCTCGGCGACGGCGAGCGGGCGGCCGAGCCGGGGCACGGCGGGGGCGGCCCGCGGCCCACCGCGCGGGGCCCGCTGTACCGGGGCGGGCCGGTCGATCTCGCGGAACTGATGACCGCCTGGCATGCCGACGGTGTCACCGAGGGCTTCCACCTGATCCCCGTCGAGCCGCGCCGCGACCTGGAGCGGCTGGTCAACGGCACGGTGGCGCTGCTCCAGCACCGCGGCCTGTTCCGCACCTTCTACCCGGGCAGCACCCTGCGCGAGCACCTGGGCCTGGGCCGGCCCGCCAACCGGTACGCCGTGACCGGGGGAACGTCGTGACCGTACGGCGACAGGTGCGCAGCGCGACGCCTTCCGCACGCGATACCGGGGGTGCACCCCGCGCCCCCGTCCCGGCCCGCCGCACCCCGCTGGGGAGCGCCGGCCGCACAGGAGAGGAAACAACCGCATGACGACGGACGCACCCGACGCCTGGAAGCAGTGGCACGAGAAGCGCCTGCAGGCGGTCACGGCGCCCTACGGACCGCTCGCGCTGACCGCGACCCACTGGATCGAGGACTATCCGGAGGGTCGACTTCCGGACATTCCCGGGACCTGGGTGGCCGAAGAGGACGGGGTGGTGCTCACCGCCGGTGATGCCGACGGCCTCACCCTGGACGGCCGGCCCCTCGTGGGGACGGCCCGGCCGGCCGCCGACCGCGGCCCGGAGTCCGGGGCGCGGGTCGCGCTGGGCGAGAAGCGACTGGTCGTCCTGGTCCGCGAGGGAGTCTGGGGGGTACGGGTCTACGACCCCGGCGCCGAGGCCCGCCGCACCTTCCCGGGCATCGAGGCCGGCCCCTACGACCCGGACTGGGCGGTGCCGGCGCGGTTCACGCCGTACGACACCACGCGCACCGTACGGGTCGGCAACGCCGACGGCCGTGAACGTGGGTTCGACCTCGCCGGGGAACTGCGCTTCGCCCTGGCCGGGCGGGAGCGGACCCTGAAGGTCGCGCGGCAGGCGGACGGGGCGCTGTGGGCGGTGTTCGCCGACGCCACCAGCGGCGACACGAGCTTCCGGTTCCGCTTCCTGTTCGCCGGGGCGCCGGACGCCGAGGGGCGCACGACCGTCGACTTCAACCGCGCCCAGCTCCCGCCGTGCGCCTTCGCCGACCACTTCCTCTGCCCCTTCCCGGCCCCCGGGAACACGCTGGACGTGGCGGTTCCGGCGGGGGAGCGCCGGGTGGGCTGACCGGGGTGCGCGACCGGGGCCGGTGCGGGGCGCCTTGATGCTTTCGAGTGGTTCGGGGGTGACGGCCGAAAGGCACCCTTGTGCCGACCGGCCGTTCGGCCGAATACTCCCCCCAGCGCTTGTCAGGGGCATGCGTATTCGAATCCGGTCGGTTCCCTGGCTGCGCCTCACGGGCCCCGACCCCACGCGGGCCCCCTGACTTCCCTTGGAGGGAACGACAAGTGAGGATCAAGCGCATCACTCCCCGCAACGGTGCCACGAGACGGACCCGGCTGACCGCCGTGGCCACCGGCTTCCTGGCCGCAGCGGCGTTCGCGGCCCCCACCGCCCACGCCAGCGACCCCCACACGTTCAGCGCCACCGAGCTGACCAGTGCGAGCGACTCCGTCCGCGCGGCCGACATCCCCGGTACGGCCTGGGCGGTCGACGGCAGGACCCACCGCGTCGTCGTCACCGTCGACAGCACGGTGTCCCCGGCCGAGATCGCCAGGATCAAGCAGCAGGCCGGCGCCAACGCGGGCGCGCTCACCATCAAGCACACCCCCGGCCAGTTCAAGAAGCTGATCACCGGCGGCGACGCCATCTACGGCGGCTCCTACCGCTGTTCGCTCGGCTTCAACGTGCACAGCGGCAGCACGTACTACTTCCTGACCGCCGGACACTGCGGCGAGGTCGCCTCCACCTGGTACAGCAACTCCAGCAAGACCACGGTGCTCGGCACCAACGTCGGCTACAGCTTCCCGGGCAACGACTTCGCACTGGTGCGCTACACCAACTCCTCGGTGGCGCACCCGAGCGCGGTGGGCAGCCAGACCATCAGCAGCGCGGCCACCCCGTCCGTGGGGACGACCGTCTACCGGCGCGGCTCCACCACCGGCACCCACAGCGGCCGGGTCACGGCGCTGAACGCCACGGTCAACTACGGCAGCGGTGACGTCGTCTCCGGGCTGATCCAGACCACCGTCTGCGCCGAGGGCGGCGACAGCGGCGGACCGCTCTACGGGGGCAGCGTGGCCTACGGTCTGACCTCCGGCGGCAGCGGCAACTGCTCCTCCGGCGGTACGACCTTCTTCCAGCCGGTCACCGAGGCGCTGAGCTACTACGGGGTCACCCTGCCCTGACGGTCGCCGGGGCCCGCTCCGGTGACATGAGCCCCCGCTGGCGAGCGCGAGCGCGAGCGGGGGCTTCGCCTCGCCCGCACCCGGTCCGCCGTGGCGGCCGCGGTGGGGATCCGCCGACGGCCGACGGGGCTCCCCGGGCTGCTCCTGTCATGTTCTCGCGGTCCGTCGGGGCGGCGTTTGCGCAGGTGGGAGGGGCCCGAACAGGTGTCGTACATACGTTCGAGAATGGGGGTATGGTGGGGTGAGAGAGTTGGGAACTGATGTTCGAGAGCCGTTCGGGGCTCACGAGTGCGGGAGGTGTGCGTGCCGGGCTTCGCGCATCTGCACACCGTCTCCGGGTTCTCCCTGAGATACGGGGCGTCCCACCCGGAGCGGCTGGCCGGGCGTGCCGCGGAGCGGGGCATGGACGCCCTCGCCCTGACCGACCGCGACACCCTCGCCGGCACGGTGCGCTTCGCCAAGGCCTGCGCCGGTGCGGGCATCCGTCCGCTGTTCGGCGTGGACCTGGCGGTGGAGACGGGAGGGGACGTACGGCTGGACCGGCGGCGCACCCCGGTGCGCGGCGGTGCCTTCGTGGACGAGTCGGCGCCCCGGGCGACCTTCCTCGCCCGGGACGGTGCCCGTGGCTGGAGCGGCCTGTGCCGGCTCGTCACGCAGGCGCACGCCGGCGGGGGCACGCCGCTGCTTCCCTGGTCCGCGCACCAGGGGGACGGCCTGGTGGTGCTGCTCGGTCCGGGATCGGACGTGGGACGCGCGCTGGCCGCCGGGCGGCCCGACCGGGCGGCGGCGCTGCTGGCCCCGTGGCGCGAGGTCTACGGCGACGCGCTGCGGCTGGAGGCCGTCTGGCACGGCCGCACCGGTACAGGAACCGGTTCCCTGCGGCTCGCCGCCCGTACCGTCGGCTTCGCCGCCGAGCAGGGGATCCGGCCGGTGCTCAGCAACGCCGTCCGGTACGCCGATCCCGGCCAGGGGCCGGTCGCCGACGTGCTGGACGCCGCGCGCCGGCTGGTGCCGGTCGACCCCCGGCGCGAGCTGGACTCCGGCGAGGCCTGGCTGAAGGACCCGCAGGACATGCTGCGGGTCGCCGAGCGGGTCGTGGAGGCCGCCGGGTTCCGCCGGGACACCGCCCACCGGCTGCTGGAGCAGACCCGGGCCACGGCCGCCGAGTGCCGGGTCGACCCCGAGGACGGCCTCGGGATCGGCACCGTCCACTTTCCCGAGCCGCACCTCGTCGGCGCCGGCCTGCGCACCGCGCAGCGGACGCTCGCCTCGCGGGCGACGGCGGGGATGCTGCGGCTCGGGTACGGCGGCCGGCGAGCCTACTGGGAGCGGATGCACCACGAGCTGGACATCATCGCCCACCACGGCTTCGCCTCCTACTTCCTGACGGTCGCCCAGGTGGTCGACGACGTCCGGGAGATGGGGATCCGGGTGGCCGCGCGGGGCTCGGGCGCCGGGTCGCTCGTCAACCACCTGCTCGGGATCGCGCATGCCGACCCGGTGGGGCACGGGCTGCTGATGGAGCGCTTCCTGTCCAGGGAGCGCGTCGTGCTGCCCGACATCGACATCGACGTGGAGTCCGCGCGGCGGCTGGAGGTCTACCGGGCGATCATCGGCCGGTTCGGTGCGGAGCGGGTCGCGACCGTCTCCATGCCGGAGACCTACCGGGTCCGGCACGCGATCCGGGACGTGGGTGCCGCGCTGTCCATGGACCCGGCCGAGATCGACCGGATCGCCAAGTCCTTTCCGCACATCCGCGCCCGGGACGCCCGGGCCGCCCTGGCGGAGCTGCCCGAGCTGCGGCGGCTGGCGGGGGAGAAGGAGAGGTTCGGCAGGCTGTGGGAGCTGGTGGAGGCTCTCGACGCCCTGCCGCGCGGGATCGCCATGCATCCGTGCGGGGTGCTCCTGTCCGACGCTTCCCTGCTCGCCCGTACGCCGGTGGTGCCGACCAGCGGCGAGGGGCTGCCCATGTCGCAGTTCGACAAGGAGGACGTGGAGGACCTCGGGCTGCTCAAGCTGGACGTGCTGGGTGTGCGGATGCAGTCGGCGATGGCGCACGCGGTCGCCGAGGTGCGGCGGGCGAGCGGGGAGCGGATCGACCTGGACGCGGTGCCGCCGGATGATCCGGAGACGTACCGGCTGATCCGGTCCACCGAGACCCTCGGATGCTTCCAGATCGAGTCGCCGGGGCAGCGGGACCTGGTGGGGCGGTTGCAGCCCGCCACCTTCCACGACCTGGTGGTCGACATCTCGCTGTTCCGGCCCGGGCCGGTCGCCGCCGACATGGTGCGGCCGTTCATCGAGGCCCGGCACGGGCGGACGCCGGTGCGCTGTCCGCACCCGGACCTGGAGGAGGCGCTGAAGGGGACGTACGGGGTCGTCGTCTTCCACGAGCAGATCATCGACATCATCGCCGTCATGACCGGCTGCGGCCGGGGCGAGGCCGACCGGATGCGGCGCGGGCTGTCCGATCCGGAGTCGCAGGCGCGGATCGGGGTGTGGTTCGCCCGGCGGGCCGCGGCCAGGGGGTACAGCGCAGAAACGATTCAGCAGACCTGGGGGACCGTAGAGGCCTTCGGGTCGTACGGCTTCTGCAAGGCGCACGCGGTCGCCTTCGCCGTACCCACCTACCAGTCGGCCTGGCTGAAGGCGCACCACCCGGCCGCCTTCTACGCCGGGCTGCTCACGCACGACCCCGGGATGTACCCGAAGCGGCTGCTGCTGGCGGACGCCCGCCGGCGCGGGGTGCCGGTCCTGCCGCTGGACGTGAACGTCTCCGGAGTCGCTCATAAGATCGAACTGGTGTCTGAATCTCCGGCGGTGTGGGGGCTGCGCCTCGCCCTCTCCGACGTGCACGGCATCAGCGAGGCCGAGGCGAAGCGGATCGAGGACGGCCAGCCGTACGCCTCCCTGCTGGACTTCTGGGAGCGGGCCCGGCCCAGCAGGCCGCTGGCGGGACGGCTCGCCCAGGTCGGGGCGCTGGACGCCTTCGGCGCCAACCGGCGTGACCTGCAACTGCACCTCACCGAGCTGCACCGGGGCGCCCGGGGCGGTGGCGGCGGCCAGCTCCCGCTCGCGGGAGGCAGGAAGACCGCGCCGGCCGGCCTGCCGGACCTGACCCCGGCCGAGCGGCTCAGCGCCGAGCTGGGTGTGCTGTCCATGGACGCCTCACGCAATCTGATGGACGACCACCGGGAGTTCCTCGACGAGCTGGGCGTGGTCTCCGCGCGCCGGCTGCGCGAGGCGCGGCACGGCGAGACCGTGCTGGTCGCGGGCGCCAAGGCGGCCACCCAGACCCCGCCGATCCGCTCCGGCAAGCGGGTCATCTTCTCCACGCTGGACGACGGCACGGGACTGGTCGACCTCGCGTTCTTCGACGACTCGCACGACACGTGCGCCCACACCGTCTTCCACTCCTGGCTGCTGCTGGTGCGCGGAGTGGTGCAGCGGCGCGGCCCGCGGAGCCTCAGTGTGGTGGGCTCCGCCGCCTGGAACCTCGCCGAACTGGTGGACGTACGCCACGAGGAGGGACTCGACGGGGTCGCCGCCCGGCTGGCCGACCCCCGCACCGGCGACGGATCCCCGGCGGGATCCCCGGCGGGGGACGGCGGCGGGCCGGCCCGGGCCCGGCTCGCCGGTTCGGACGGACTGCCGGCCCCGGCGGGTTCCGCGGCCCAGGACGCGATGGACCGGCGGCGGATCCGCCTGCCCACGGGGTACGAGATGCACCCCTGGGCCGATCTGCGCCCCGCGGGCGAAGGGCCCGCGGTGGGAAGGAAACTGTGGCACCAGAGTCCGGGGAGTGCGGGATGACCATTCTCTGCGTACGTTTCCAGCTGCCGCCGGTGTACGAGGCGGCCCTGCCCGAACTGCTCGGACTGCTGGAGGAGTTCACGCCCGTCGTGGAGGCGCTGCCCCCGGACGGGGCGCTGGCCGATCTGCGCGGCGCCGAGCGGTACTTCGGGCGCAGCGCGGTGGAGCTGGCCTCGGTGATCCGGGTGCGCGCCCTCGCGCGGTACGGCGTCGACTGCGTGATCGGTGCCGGGCCGGGCCCGATGCTGGCCCGCGTGGCGCTGCGCGACGCCCGGCCGGGGGTGACCCGCGCGGTGCCCGAGGACCCCGACGGCATCGCCGGGTTCCTCGCGGACCGCCCGGTGTCCGCGCTGCCCGGCGTCGGCACGGCGACCACCCGCATCCTGGACGAGTACGGCCTGGACACCCTGGGCCGGGTCGCCGCCGCGCCGCTGTCCACGCTCCAGCGGCTGATCGGCGCGAAGGCGGGCCGGGAACTGCGCGAGAAGGCGGCCGGCGTCGACCGCGGCCGGGTCGTCCCGAACGCCGTCTCCCGCTCCCTGGCCACCGAACGCCCCTTCCCGCTGGACGAGCTGGACCCCGACCGTCATCGCAGCGCCCTGCTCTCGGCGGCCGAGGAGCTGGGCGCCCGGCTGCGCGCGCTGGAGAAGGTCTGCCGCACCCTGACCCTCACCGTGCGCTACGCCGACCGCTCCTCGACCACCCGCAGCCGGACCCTGAAGGAACCGACCGCGCACTCGGCGGCCCTGACGAGGACGGCCTACGGCATGTACGAGTCCCTGGGCCTCCAGCGGGCCCGGGTCCGTGCGATCGCCCTGCGCGCGGAGGACCTGGGGGCCGCCGAACAGGCCTCCCACCAGCTCACCTTCGATCCCGTGGACGAGAAGGTCCGCCGCATCGAGGAGGTCGCGGACCGCGCGCGGGCGAAGTTCGGGCCGCGGGCGGTGATGCCGGGGCGGCTGGCCGCCTGACTCCCTCGCCCCGGGCGTCAGTTGGCCCACGGCGGGGTGAGGCGCGTACCGTCGGCCAGCTCCGCCGCCAGGCCGACGGGGGCGGTGACCCAGGAGATCGCGGTGTGCTCGGCCGGGTTCTCCAGGGCCTCCGTCCAGAACTCCGACGCCATGGCCCTGTCCGCCGCCCTGCTCGCCGTGGCGGGTGACCTCACGCAACGCATCCAGGACGGGGTGGCGGCCCGCGGCTTCACGGATCTGCGGCCCGTCCACGGCTTCGCCTTCGCGCGGCTCGCGCCGGGCGGGGCCACCGCCACCGACCTCGCCGCGCGTCTCGGGGTGACCGAGCAGGCGGCGAGTCAGCTGGTGGACGAGATCGTACGCAAGGGGTACGCGGAGCGGCGCCGCATCCCGGGGACACGCGGGCGCGGCTGATCGTGCTGACCGAGCGCGGACGGGCGTGCACCCGGGCCGCGGAGGAGGCGGCCGCCGAGGTGGTGGGGCGATGGGGCGAACTGCTGGGCGAGGGTGAACTCCGCCTGCTGCGGGACCGGGTGGCGCGCATCGCCCCGGTGGCCCGGTCGGGCCCGCCTGGTGACGAGACGTCAGCCCGCCGGCGAGCCGGGGGCCACCGAGCCGTCGGTCACCGCCGGAAGTTTTTACTGACGCGTAACTTCACACGTCCACTACCCGCCCGTAACTTGACGAATGAACAGCATCCCGTGATCCGGATCACAGGTTGAGGCCGTGCACCTCCCTTGAGCCGCAAGGAGATCCCACGATGCTGCCCTGGAAGCGAGCGCTCAGACCCCTCGCAGCCCTCCTCCTGACCGCCGCCGTCGCCGCCGTACCCGCCGCCACCGCCAGCGCCTCGGACACCGCCGCCCCGAGCGCGGGCTGGAACGACTACACCTGCAAGCCCTCCGCCGCCCACCCCCGCCCCGTCGTCCTCGTCCACGGCACCCTGGGCAACTCGGTCGACAACTGGCTCGGCCTCGCCCCCTACCTGAAAAGCCGCGGATACTGCGTCTACTCCCTGGACTACGGTCAGCTCCCCGGCGTCCCCCTCTTCCACGGCCTCGGCCCCATAGACGAGTCCGCCGGGCAGCTGGCCGCCTTCGTCGACCGGGTGCTCGCCGCGACCGGCACCGCCAAGGCCGACCTGGTCGGTCACTCGCAGGGCGGCATGATGCCCCGCTACTACCTGAGGTTCCTGGGCGGTGCGGACAAGGTGAACGCGCTCGTCGGCATCGCCCCCGACAACCACGGCACGAACCTCGGCGGCCTCACCCGGCTGCTGCCGTACTTCCCCGGAGCCGAGGACCTGCTCAGGGCCACCACCCCCGGCCTCGCCGACCAGATCACCGGCTCCGCGTTCCTCACCAGGCTCAACGCGGGCGGCGACACCGTCCCCGGAGTGCACTACACGGTCATCGCCACCCGCAACGACGAGGTCGTCACCCCCTGGCGCAGCCAGTACCTGACCGGCCCGGACGTCCACAACGTCCTGCTCCAGGACCTGTGCCCGCTCGACCTCTCCGAACACGTCGCGATCGGCCTGCTCGACCGGATCGCCTTCCACGAGGTGGCCAACGCGCTCGACCCGGCCCACGCCACCGCCACCAGCTGCGCGTCGGTGTTCAGCTGACGGCCACCGGGACCTGACCGGCCTGAGCCGCCGGACAGGCCCCGGACAGCACCGCGGAACGTGGCGAGCCGGCCGCTCCCCGGGACCCGTGGGGGCGTCCGGAGAGCTGCCCCCAGGAAACCGTGGAACCGCCCGCCGCGGGTGGCCGGAGAAGATCCTTATGGTGCGCTTAAGGGAGGGATCAGGCTGCGCTGAGGAGGACGGCACCGGCCGGACCGGGGCGCCGCACGAACAGCACGGGCGGCGCGGACCGGCCGGCGGGGCCGCGGCTGCCGGGCGTGGGTGAACCCCGGCGGGGGCACGGTGACCGCCGCCGCCCGGGACGGGATGCCCGCCGGCGCCCGGCGCGCGCGGCGCAGGCCGCGCTCCGGTTCGGCCGGGCGGGTGCCCGAGGCCCAGTCAGGCCTGGGGCCACCAGGTGCGCGCGATGTCCCTGCGCACCTCGGGGCGTCCCGCGGGGTGCTCCTCCGCCTCCTCGCGGATCCGGCGGCCGTCCGTTCTCTTCAGGGGCTTCTGCACGGTCACGCGGCGCATGGCTGCCTCCTTCAGTGCCTACCGGGTTCCGTGGTGTCACGGAGGCAGACGCTTTGGGGGAGAGTTCCTCATCGGTGCCGGGATGTCAGTGGCGGCAGTCACGTCCGCACTGTCAGTGGCATGTGTCACTCTCTGGGCATGACGAGCAGGAAGCGGCACACGGTTGCGGTTGCCCCGGAAGTGGACTGGGATGCGCAGGCCGCCGCCTTCGACGACGAACCCGACCACGGCCTGCGTGATCCCGGGGTGCGCGCGGCCTGGGCGGCCCGGCTGCGGTCCTGGCTGCCCGGGCACCCCGCCGACGTCCTCGACCTCGGCTGCGGCACCGGCAGCCTGTCACTGCTCGCGGCCGAACAGGGCCACCGGGTGACGGGCGTCGACCGGTCGCCCGCGATGACCGGGCGGGCCCGCGCCAAGCTCGCCGGGCACGCCGCACAGGTCCTGTGCGGGGACGCCGCGAGCCCGCCGGTCGGCGCGCGCCGCTTCGACGTCGTCCTCGTACGGCACGTGCTGTGGACGCTGCCGGACCCCGCCCGCGTCCTGGAGCACTGGCGGGGCCTGCTGCGGCCCGGGGGCCGGTTCGTGCTGACCGAGGGCGTGTGGGGGACCGTCGCCCCGGTCGGGATACCCGCCGAGCGGCTCACCGCGCTGCTCCGGCCGCTCGCCGGGGACGTGCGCGTGGAGCGACTGTCCGACGACGCGCTGCTGTGGGGGAAGACCGTGACCGACGAGCGGTACACGGTGGTCGCGACGGTGTGACACCGCGGGCGCCGGCGGGTCAGGCCAGCAGCTCCTCGAAGCCGCCGTCCCGGGCCAGCGCCTCCAGGGTGTCCAGCGCCGCCACGGCGGCGGACGCGGCCCGCGGGTCCGCCCGCGCGAGCCCGCTCCCGGCGAACTCGTCCTCGTCCAGCCGGCGTACGTCCCGCCCGTCAGCGGAGCGCCACAGGTCCAGGTCGAGATCCTCCACGACCAGCTCCGTGCCGGACAGGACCGCGGGGCGGGCCACGTCGCAGTACCAGCCCTTGAGGGCACCGTCCGCGCCGCGGACCTCCTTCACGGCGTACCACCGGTCCCGCCAGTAGTACTCGGTGAACACGTCGCCCGGCTCGAAGCGCACGAACCCGAAGTCACGCACCCCCGAACCCGCCCAGCGGGCGCGTACGGCGATCCGGGTGCCGTCGTCCCGGAGCAGCTCCGCCGGGTAACGGATCTTCGTCCGGCCCCCCTTGACCAGGACGACCTCCAGCCGCCGCACGGGATCAGCTGATTTCGCGGACATAGCGCACCTCCGACGCGCACTTCCCGTAGCCGAGCCACGTGTTGACGGCGAGCATGGGAGCGTTGCCGGTGTCGTTGCCCGTGAAGGCCTCGGTGAGACCGGCGGCGCGGGCCAGGCGCAGGGAGCGGCTCTTGGTCAGCTTGGCCAGGCCCCGGCCGCGGTGGGCGCGTGCGGTGCCGGTCATGGCCGTGCCGTAACGGGTGCCGCCGTCGGTGCGGGCCACGGTGAAGGCGACCGGACGGCCGTCCACGCAGGCGACCGTGGTCAGCTCCCGGTCCAGCAGCGGATGGTTCCAGGTCTCCTCGACCCAGGCGTCGTAGTCCGTGAACTCGGCGGTCACGTCGCCCGGTTCGTCCAGCACCGTCTCCGCGTCCAGGTCGAACAGCGGCCGGGGGTCGTCCGCGAAGTCGGCGGCGGTGCGCAGTTCGACGCCGGGCGGGACCGGCGGCGCCGGGGGGAGGGTGCCGTGCGCGAGGTCAAGCCGGAGGAAGTGGGAGGAACGGCCCGGGCGGTAGCCGCGCCGCTCGGCGAAGGCCCGGCAGGCCGGCTCGTCCATCGTCCAGGAGAGCAGCCTGGTCACGCCCAGGTCCGTCAGGTACTCCTCGGCGGCCCGCACCAGCAGCCGGCCGGCGCCCCGGCGGGTCCGGTCCGGACGGACGTGGATGTTCAGACAGCCCTGGCCCGGCTCGGGGCTGTCATGGGCCAGATACACCTGGGCCGTGCCGATCACCTCGCCGTCCTCCTCCGCGACGAGCGGACGGTAGCGGGCGCCCGGATGGACCCGGGCGGCCGCGTGCCGCACCGACTCCGGGGTGCACAGGAGGTAGGGGAGGGCGAGGCGGCGGACACGGGCGAAGCCCTCGGCGTCGGCCGGGACGCCGGGGCGCAGGGCGCGTACGAGCATGGTCATGTGGGGACCGTACGGGGTGCCGACGCCGGACTGCCTCTCGATTTCTCCGCCGGGTGCGGGACAATCGGGCCGTGAGCCTGAAGATCCGCATCGATGACAGCGCGCCGCCGTACGAACAGGTGCGGGCGCAGATTTCCGAGCAGGCGCGGTCCGGCGCGCTCCCGGTGGGGTACCGGCTGCCGACCGTGCGGGGGCTGGCCGAGTCCCTGGGGCTCGCGGTGAACACGGTGGCGAAGGCGTACCGGGCGCTGGAGGGCGACGGGGTGATCGAGACGCGCGGACGCAACGGCACGTTCGTGGCCGCCGCCGGCCCGGCCGCGCAGCGGGAGGCGGCCTCGGCCGCGCAGGCGTACGCGGAGCGGGTGCGCAGGCTCGGGCTGGGGGAGGCCGAGGCGCTCGCCGCCGTACGGGACGCCCTGCGGGCCGCCTACGCGGGATAGCCCTCGCGTCGGCCCCGTGGGTCACCGCGTTCGCACGGGCTCCGGTGTCCGTGTCACCGTCAGGCCCGCCCTGCGCGCCGCCGCCGCGAACACCTCCGCGTCCCGCACCGCCGCTCCCCCGGGGTCGTTGTTGAAGTACGCGTACACGTCCTCCCCGTCGGGGAAGGTCGTAGCGACGCGGTCCACCCAGGTCTCCAGGGAGCGCCGGCCGTAGCGGGGCCAGGGCCGGGCGCGGCCCTGGTGGAAGCGGACGTACCCCCAGTCGGCGGTGCGCCACAGCGGGCCGGCCGGGCGGGCCAGGACGTCAGCCCAGCACAGGGCCGCTCCCCGGGACTCCAGCACGCGCCGCAGCTCCGGTGTCCACCACGAGTCGTGACGGGGTTCCACCGCGACCCGCGTGCCGGGCGGGAAGCGGGCCAGGCACGCGTCCAGCAGCGGTGGGTCGGCGCGCAGGGTCGGCGGGAGCTGGAGGAGGACCGGGCCCAGGCGGTCGCCGAGGCCCGCCGCGTGGGTCATCAGGCGGTGGACCGGCTCCTCCGGGTCCTTCAGGCGCTTGATGTGGGTGAGGAAGCGGCTGGCCTTGACCGCGACGACGAAGTCCGGCGGGACGCGGACGCGCCAGGCGGCGAAGGTGTCGTACGACGGCAGCCGGTAGAACGCGTTGTTGATCTCCACCGTCGCGAAGAGCCGCGTGTACTCCTCCAGCCACAGCCGCGTCGGGACACCCGCCGGGTAGACGAGGTCCCGCCAGTCCTTGTACTGCCACCCCGACGTGCCGACGAACACGGTCATACCCTCATGAAAGCATCACAGGTACAGGCCCGCGTCCGCTCCCTCCCGCGCGCCCGGCACGGACGTCGGTGTGGTGCCCCGGCGCAGCGCGTACAGCTCGGCCAGGGTCGCCCCCTCGCGGCCGACACCCTCCTCGGTGCCGAGCCAGTTCACCGCCTCCCGGTGGGTCAGCGGGCCGACCTCGATGCGGGCCAGGCAGCGGCCGGGGCGGACCACGGCCGGATGCAGGCGCTCCAGGTCCTCGTTGGTGGTGACGCCCACCAGGACGTTGCGGCCCTGGCCGAGCAGACCGTCGGTGAGGTTCAGCAGCCGGGACAGGGCCTGGCCCGCCGTGTGCCGGGCCTCGCCTCGGATCAGCTCGTCGCAGTCCTCCAGCAGCAGCAGCCGCCAGCGGCCCTTGCCGGCGCCGTCGTCCTCGCCGATGGCGATGTCCATCAGATAGCCGACGTCGGAGAAGAGGCGTTCGGGGTCCAGGACGCAGTCCACCTGGCACCAGTCCCGCCAGGAGCGGGCCAGCGTGCGCAGCGCGGAGGTCTTGCCGGTGCCGGGCGGGCCGTGGAGCAGGAGCAGCCGGCCCGCGATGTCCTCGGGGGTCGTCTTCATGAGGCGGTCCATCGCGTCCGCCACCGGCGCCGTGTAGTTGGGCCGGACCTCCTCCCAGGTGCCCGCCGAGATCTGACGGGTGGTGCGGTGCGGGCCGCGCCGGGGGGAGACGTACCAGAACCCCATCGCCACGTTCTCCGGCTGGGGTTCGGGCTCGTCGGTCGCGCCGTCCGTGGCCTGGTCGAGGATCCGCTTCGCCAGTTCGGCACTGGTCGCGGTGACCGTGACGTCCGCGCCGCGGTTCCAGCGGGAGACCAGCAGGGTCCAGCCCTCGCCCTCGGCGAGCGTCGCGCTGCGGTCGTCGTCGCGGGCGACCCGCAGGACCTGGGCGCCCTCCGGCAGCAGGGTCGCGCCCGAGCGGACCCGGTCGATGTTCACCGCGTGCGAGTACGGCTGCTCGCCCGTTGCGAAACGGCCGAGGAACAGCGCGTCGACGACGTCGGACGGCGAGTCGGAGTCGTCGACGTGGAGCCGGATCGGCAGAGCGTCGTGCGGGTTGGCAGCCATGCCGCCATGATCCGGCACGGATGCGCTCCGCGCACGGCATTTCCGCCGCTTGTTCCGGGTGTCCCGGGACCGTTGCCGGCGTTCCGGCCGACACCTGCCCGCCGCCCGGCTCCCCCCGTTACTGTGGTCCTCGATGGGACGCCCTGGCGGGGACGCGCGAAGGCGGCGGTGGCGGCTCACCGCCCTGCTCGGCGCGGGCCTGGCCGCGCCGGCCCTGGTGCTCACCCTGCTCGGCACGCCGCCCGGCGGCACCGCACGAGACGGCGACATGCCGCACCGCACCCCGGCCGCCCCGGCCGGGACACCCGAACCGTACGTCGGCTGGGGCTTCACGCACACCCGGTACAGCGCCGACCAGGGTTCGCCGGCCGCCACCGCGCGCGTGACACGACTCCTAGGCCGGGACGGCGGGCTGGCGCAGAACCAGCACATCATGGGCTGGGGCGCCGACAACCCCGAGCCGGCCAGGGGTCGTTACGACTTCGGCGCGCTGGACCGGCGTATGGGCCTCGTCCGCGCCTCCGGCGGCACCCCGGTGATCACGCTGTGCTGCTCCCCGGACTGGATGAAGGGCGGTGCGGCCGGCGCCGGCCGCACCGACTGGAGCCGGGCCGCGCTGGAGAGCGCCCCGCGGCCCGGCCACTACCAGGACTTCGCCGACCTCGCCGCGACCGTCGCCCGGCGCTACCCGGACGTGCGGCACTTCATCGTGTGGAACGAGTTCAAGGGGTTCTGGAACGACGCCGAGTCCCGCTGGGACTACGAGGGCTACACCCGGATGTACAACCTCGTGTACAAGGCACTGAAGAACGTCGACAAGGACATCATGGTCGGCGGCCCGTACCTGGTCATGGACAGCGTCGACCCGGGCGACCAGAACGCCTCGACCGCGCTCAGGGGCCCCTGGGGCGCCATGGACCAGCGGGTCCTGGACGCCTTCGCCTACTGGAACACCCACCGGGCCGGCGCCGACTTCACCGTGGTCGACGGCTCCAGCTACACGCGCGACGACGCACTGCTCCCGGACGAGTTCGCGGCCACCGCCAAACTCACCGCCGTCGGCGCCTGGGTACGGCGGCTGACCCGCGACCTGCCCCTGTGGTGGGCCGAGTACTACGTCGAGCCCGGCGACGGCGGCGGCGAACGCACCGGCTGGAGCGAACCGCACCGCGTCGCCGTCCAGGCCACCGGCATGATCGCCATGGTCACGGGCGGCGCCGGCTCCGGCTTCTACTGGAACCCGCAGGAGCGGACGGGCCCGTGCCCCGGCTGCCTGTGGACCCCGACCGACACCGCCGGCGGCGGCCGGGAACTCCCCCTGTACAACCTGGTGTCCCGGTTCGCGCGGGCGTTCCCGCCGGGCACCCGGTACGCGACCGTGTCCGTCGCCCCGGACGACGCACCCCACCTCCGTGTCCTCGCCACCTCGAGTACCGTCCTCGTCGTCAACACCCTCGCCCGGCGGATCAGCGCGCGCGTCGACGGCAGGCGGTTCGAGATGGGCGCGTACGAGGTGAAGTGGCTCGACCGCTGAGCCACCCCAGCCTCACTTCAGTGTCACGAACCGCTGCACCAGCGAGGCCAGCACCAGTCCCAGCAGCGGCAGCGTGAACCAGAAACCGCCCTGGACCAGCCGCAGCCGGCGCACACCCGGCCGCATCGCGACCCGGACCAGCTCGCGGGCGGCCAGCAGCAGGACCAGGACGACGGCGGCGAGCGCACCGGCCACCGACCACGGTGTCCACGTCACCTGCGGTCCGGCCGGCCCCGGATCCGGCTCGGGCACCGGCCCCGCGGGCCGCCCGCGCAGCGCGTACAACGTGACGTCCTCGTTGACCAGGACCCTCGTCAGCTCCCGCCGGCCGTCCAGGTGCCGGACCAGCCGGGGCCGCCAGGCCGCCGGGTAGCCCGCGTCCAGCTCCAGGTACGTCACCTGGCTGCGGTCGACCATCAGGTACGAGTGCGGCCCGGCGTCCTCGAGAGCCTTCACCAGGCCCGCCACCAGCCGGGGGTCGGCCGGTGCGAGCGTCGGCACGTAGGTCACCCGCTCCATGTCCCGCGCGCCCCACGGCAGTGCCGGCGTCACGTCGGCGACCGGATCCTGGCTCAGCCACAGCAGCCGTACCGTCGGCCGGTCGTGGGCGTACACCCAGTCCATGGCCGCGACCTCACCGGGCCGGACCCGTTCGAACGGCTCGTTGCCCCAGCGGGCCACCAGGAAACCGCCCATCAGCAGCAGCCCGGCGAGCAGCGCGGCCGGCGGGGCGAGCCGCACCCCGCCCTTCCGTGCGGCGGCACCGGTGCGGGGGAAGAGGGCGAGCCCGCCGAGCAGGGCCGCGCCCGGCACCGCGAACATGAAGACGCGCAGCGCCATCTCACCGCCGTACGACTGCATGCCGAAGCCGAGGAAGGGGACGAACGCGAGGATCGGCAGGGACCGCTCCCGGTACCGGTGCAGGCGCCGCCGCCACCAGCCCCAGCAGGCCAGGCCGAGCACCGAGCCGGCCAGCAGCACACGGGTGTACAGCACCAGCTTGTGGGTCGCGCTGCCGCCCTGGATACGGCCGGAGACGGAGGTGGAGACGTTGCCGCCGATCCCGCCGACCCCGCCGAAGAGTTCGTCGAAGTGCCCGGACCAGTACGGCTCGGCCATGAAGCCGACCCAGACCGCGGCCAGCACCCCGAACAGCAGAGGCAGACCGCGCAGTTCGGACCGGCCGGACAGGACGAGGGCCGTGAGCACGCCCAGCATCATGAACGGGGTGAGCTGATGCGCGGGCACCGTCGCCGCGTAGAGCGCCATCAACACGAGCAGCAGCACGGCACGTTGACGGCGCCCGGCCGGCTCCGTCCCGGCCTCGCCCGGGCGCCGTCCCGTCCAGATCACCCGGGGCGGCCGGAACCAGACCAGCAGGACGGCCACGAACACCAGGTACAGCAGGTAGGTGAAGCCCTGCGGGGAGAAGTAGTCCTGGCCGACCCAGCCGCTCAGCGCGAAGATCCAGATGCCCGTCCACTTCGCCCGCCAGCTCGCCCGCATGGACCGCGTGAGCAGGAACATCGGTGCGAGATACGCGAGTTGCACGGCCGTCGGCCACCAGCGGATGACCTCGGTGAAGTCGGTGATCCCGCCCACCCGGCCGGCGAACGCGACCAGCGCGAAGAAGCCCGGCCAGCTCCAGCGGGCGTCCAGATCCGGTACGGCGGAGCCGGTCCGGTCGATGTGGTCGAGGAAGCCGAGGTGCTGCCAGGCCGTCGGGAACCGCGGCTCCATCTCGATCACCGCGGGCAGCGCGTGCATGCAGACCACGGTCGCCAGCAGGGTGAGCAGCAGCAGCGCCCGGTGTTCGCGGCGCAGCCGGAGCAGCGCGGCGAACACGGTGACCAGCAGGGCAGCCCCGGCCAGAGTCGGCAGCGGCAGCACCGAGACCAGCCCGAGCCCGCCCATCCGGTCCAGGTCCGCCTCGCCGAGCCGCAGCGCGGGCACCCAGTACAGCACCAGCGCGGCCATCAGCAGGCACCCGAGAAGCACTCCGGCCCACGTGTCGCGGTCGCGCACCCACGCCGGGCCGGGCCGGCGCGCCGGGACGGCCGGGGTGCCCCCGCCGGAGCGCCGCCGGGAGCAGGCAAGCGGCGCCAGGTCGGAGAGGTCACCGTCCGGTGCCGTGGTGTCCGGCACGGCGGCGGGCGTGGACCGCACCGTCCGCCACAGCTTCGGCGCGGCGATGGCCACCACCACCGCGAGGCTGGAGATCTCGGCGACGCCCGCGCCGGTCAGCCCCAGCCGGGGCAGGAGCAGCACGGTCAGGCCCAGCACCAGCACGCACAACAGTCCCTGCAGCCAGGCGAGTCCGGCGGTGCGGCTCTGTGCGCGCAGCACCGCGAAGTGGGTCTCCAGCACGGTCCGCAGTACCGTGCCGACCGCGAACCAGCGCAGCAGCGGGGTCGCCGCGTCCGCGTAGCCCTCACCGAACACACCGAGGATCAAGGGCGCGCCGGCGAACAGCAGGCCCGCGACCGGCAGCATGATCCGGGCCATCCGCTTCAGCGCGGCGCGGGTGTCGGCGGCCAGCCGCGCCGGGTCGTGCGAGCCCTCGACGGTGAGGGAGGCGCCCATGTTGATGGCGAGCAGGTTGGTCGTGCCGCCGATGGTGGCGGTGATGTAGAAGTACGCGTTCTCCTCGGAGCTGACCCGCGTGGCGATGATCACCGGCACGAGGTAGACCACGGCGAGGGAGAACAGGGCACCGGTGTAGTCCCCGGCCAGGAACCTGCCGATCTCCCTCGGCGTCGGCGGCCCGGCCCGGTTCCGGGTGGCCCGCACGTGCCGGGGGACCAGCCGCCGGAACACCAGCCAGCCCAGCGGCACCACCGAGGTGGCGATCGCGGCCACCCAGGACACGAACACACCGGTTGTCGGCAGGGCGACGGCGAACGCGGCGAGCAGGGCCAGCTTGACCGCCGAGAACACGGTGTTGCCGACCGGCACCCAGAGCGCGCTGCGCAGCCCGGTGAGCACGCCGTCCTGGAGGGTGAGGACGTTCCAGGCGGCGACGGCCAGGACGAACCCGAGCCCGTTGAGGGTGCCGTGCAGGAAGCGGTACGACGGCCCCCACGCGTCCAGGGACAGCAGGAAGATCCCGGCGGCGACCGCCACGACCAGCGAACCGCCCGCGTAGGTACGCAGCACGAGCCGCCCGGTGCGGTCACCGGAGACGGGGATGAAACGGGCCAGGGCGCCGGTCAGGGTCACCGCGGTCAGCCCGGCGAGGAA
This sequence comes from Streptomyces sp. NPDC014991, assembly GCF_043080665.1. NCBI lineage: Bacteria > Bacillati > Actinomycetota > Actinomycetes > Kitasatosporales > Streptomycetaceae > Streptomyces > Streptomyces sp. NPDC014991. Next base: position 137,358 of record NZ_JBIBVY010000015.1, on the reverse strand, counting down.
CTTCATCGCGGCGATGGCGGCGGAGCCCTGCCCGACCGCCGACTCGGAGTAGTAGCGCGCCGCGGCCAGCCAGAAGCCGAGCCCGAGGACGGCGGAGATGCCGGTGTTGAGCATCAGCGCGTAGGCGTTGCGGAACAGCGGGCTGCCGCGGCCGCCGGCGGACCGGCCGTTCCCGGGTGCCGTGGCGCCGGGTGCCGCCGTCCCGGTCGCGGTCCTCGCGGTGGTCGTGTCAGACACGGCCGCGGGTGGCCTTCCGGTGGACCTGGCGGGCTCTGCGGACGAGGGCGTAACCCTTGGTGAGGACGCGCTCCCCGGCGAAGTCCCGGGCGAGGACGCGGCCTTCCAGGAGCCGCCCGAACTCCTCGGCGCCGGTGCCGCGGCGGACCGTGACACGGCGCAGCGCGTAGGGGCCCTGGCGGCGGTGGGCGAGCGTATTGCCGACGGCGAGCGCCTGGGCGTACCCGGCCGCGCGCACCGCCTGGCGGACCCGGCGGCTGGAATAGCCGTACGGGTAGGCGAACGACACCGGCGGGGCGCCGAGTTCTTCGGTGACGATCCGCGTGCAGCGGTCCAGTTCGGCGCGCAGGCGGCCGTCGGGGAGCTGGTCGAGCTGGGGGTGGGTGTGGCTGTGCCCACCGACCTCGACACCGGCGGCGGCCAGTTCACGCACCTGTGGCCAGTCGAGCATGGTGTCCGGGCCGCCGCCGGTGTCGTGGGCACCCCGGAGCCAGCCGGTGGAGACGAACAGAGTCGCCGGGAAGCCATGTCCCGCGAGGACGGGCAGCGCGTGGCGGTGCACGCCCTCGTAGCCGTCGTCGAAGGTGATCAGTACCGGCCGGGCGGGCAGCGGACGGCGACGGCGCCAGCCGGCCGCGAGGTCGGCGGTGGTGACCGGGGTCAGCCCCAGGCCGCCGATGAGCGTCATCTGCTCCGCGAACGCCTCCGGCGCGACCGACAGGGTCCGGGTGGCGTCGTTGGGGGCGGTCGCGACGGAGTGGTACATGAGGATGGGAACGGGGGAGTCACTCATCAAGACCCCCGGGGGCCGGTGTCCACGGGGGCGCCTGGAGGGGGGCCCGGGGTGGCGCCTGGGCCGGTTCGCGGGCCGGCTCCGGTTCCTGGGCCGGTGTCGGAGGGAACGCCGTACCGGCCGCTCGCCGGGCCCGCAGACTGCCCAGCGCGTAGCCGGCGGCGGCGCTCAGCAGCCCGGCGACGATCGCGCCCGCGCGCCCGGCCCCGCCCGGCCTGCCGAGCAGCGCGTCCCTGACTGCCCGCGCGACCCCGGCCGGCAACACCCGTGTCACGTACCGGCGTTCGGACTCCAGGCCCTTGCCGGCGCCGACGCTGCGGGCCACCAGGGCCTTGGACAGGCCCTCGGCGTAGGTGCGGCCGCGGAAGTAGGCGAAGTGCTCGCGGGGTGCGGGCACCCGGTGGTGGATCACCGCGCGGTCGTCGATGAGCAGGACGGCGTCGGGGCGGGCGCGGCCGAGGCGGATGCACAGTTCCGTCTCCTCGCAGCCCAGCGGGCGGCGGTCGCCGTCGCGGCCGATGCCGGTGGCGAAGCCGCCCGCCGCCTCGAACGCCGCACGCCGGAAGGAGGCGTTGCCGCCGAGGACGTTGCGGACCCGGACCCGGCCGGGCGGCAGCCCCTTGTAGGTGCAGCCCACCACCCAGTCGAACTCCTCCGGGAACCAGGCCGGCCGCCGGCCCGACGCCCAGACGGGTACCGTACGGCCGCCGACCGCGAGGACACGCGGGTCGGCGTACCCCTCGGTGAAGCGGCGCAGCCAGTCCCGTTCGGCCACGGCGTCGTCGTCCAGGAAGGCGATCACCTCGCCCCGGGAGGCGGCGATGCCGGTGTTGCGGCCCGCGGAGAGGCCGCGCGGACCGGCGTTGGCCAGGACCCGGACGCCGTCGCTCTCCTCGTACGCGCGTTCCAGCCGGGCCCGCAGGGCCGGGTTGTGGTCCACGACCAGGAGCGTCTCCAGCGCCGGATGCGACTGGGCGCGTACCGAGGAGACCGCCGCGAGGATGTCCTCCCAGCGGTCCTCGGTGTACACGCAGATCACGACGGAGATGCCGGGACCGGTCAAGACGCCTCTCCCCGGACCGTGTCGAGCAGCGGCGAGCGGCGTCCCCGGCGGCGCAGCTCCCGCCGGTTGGAGCGTTCCCGCAGGATCACCCTCAGCACCCGGAACCCGTCGCGTACGGCCCGCAGGTTGCTCGTGCCGTGGATGCGCAGGTACTCGTGGCTCGGTATCTCCTGCACCCTCAGTCCCGCCTTGACCACTCTGATGTTCATCAGCGTCTCGACCTCGAAGCCGGTGCAGTCGAGGTCGATCCTGTCGAGGCAGTGCCGCCAGAACGCGTTGTAGCCGTAGCACAGATCGGTGTAGCGGGCGCCGAACTTGCGGTTGACGGTGGCGCACAGCGCCCGGTTGCCCAGCTTGCGGACGAAGGTCATGTCGTCGGTGCCGCCGCCGTTGGCGAAGCGCGAGCCCTTGGCGAAGTCGGCGCCGGAGACCAGGGCGGAGACGTAGGACACGATCTCCCCGCCGTCGGCCGAGCCGTCCGCGTCGACCATCACGATGATGTCGCCGGTGCAGGCCTCGAACCCGGCGATCAGGGCATCCCCCTTGCCCCTGCCCCGCTGTTCGACGACCTTGACCTCCGGCCGGAGGGAACGCGCCACGCCGACGGTGCCGTCCGTGGAGTTGCCGTCCACCAGGACCACTTCGTGTATCCAGTCGGGCAGACTCTTGAAGACGTAGGGCAGGTTCTCCGCCTCGTTCATGGCGGGAATGACCACGCTCACCGGCACGGTGATCGCCAGGTGGGAGGAGATGGGCCGGTAGTCGGCGGCGATCAGCGGATCTTGGCCCGGACCCGGCGGGCGCAGGACGGAACTCATGAGTGTTTCCCTCTCGTCCGGTGGACCGCCCGCCCACGGGCGGTCCGGCTGTATGTCCGGTTCGAAAGGGGGGTTCTCGTCTTCGGCACGGCGGGCCGGTCTCCGGGGCGGTACCCGGTACGGTCTCCGTGTGCGTGGACGGGCTGGCAAAGCTGGCCGGTCCGCCGGGGAACGACGGCAGCCGGTCGCGCGGCACGACTCGGTCACGGTTGTGGTCACCGAGCAGGCACCCCCCTACCGCGCCCCGCGCCGGACGCACCGTGGCCCTGAGCCCTCCCCTGGAGCCGGGCCGGCGGACCGGTGCGGGTGAGATGTATGACGGTATTGACGGTCGCACCCGACAGGCAAGACACGGAAGAGTGCCCCACCTTCATCCTGGTTCGGCCGTTGCACCACCTTGGACCATGCCGGTCACTTTTGTGTGTGTTTTCCGGGAATTCGTCCCCGCAACGGCATCACGAGGAGCGGCAGCAGGCTCAGGACGGCCACCACGGCCACTCCGCCACGGACCGACCACCGGTGCGTCGCCAGCATGGTCTGGGCGACCAGCATGTCCACGGCGATCGCGCCCGCGAGGGCGGTGAGTGCGCGGCCGTAGGGATCCAGTCCGCGCAACGCCGCGCCGATCGTCATGGCCGGCGCCGCGAGCAGGAAGAACAGGGTGAACGGGGCGCGCAGGGGTGAGGCGGTGTCGAGTAGCGCGAGCACCGCGCCGGTCCCCGCCACGGCGGTCGCGGCCCCGGCGAGCAGTGGCGGCAGCAGCCGTCCCGGCCCTGGCCGGAAGTGTGCCTCGGTGCGTGTTCTGGTGCGTGAGGTCCGCATTGACGACTTCGCCCCCCGACGCGGCGGATGCCGGGCTTCAATGTGGCGCAGACCGCGGTGGGCGTCAAGAAGGCCCTCTCGCGGGGCGCTTGCGCTCTCCGGTGACGACGATATGACATGCACATGCAATAGATGAGCGGTGAATGTCTTGAGCCGATCCTGTTGAGATCACAAAAGTTTTGGCATGGACACTTCCCGTCAACACGCGTAGTTGGTACCACGGTTGAGGCAGAGATCCTGCTAAAGGGAGGTTCCATGAGACGTTCCCGACTTACCGGATTCCTCACTTCACTCCTCCTCGCCGCCGGCCTCGGTCTCACCGGGGCCGCTTCGGCGCACGCGTCCGACACGGCCGCGGCCGGTGGCTACGTGGCACTCGGCGACTCCTACTCCTCCGGGGTGGGCGCCGGGAGTTACATCAGCTCGAGCGGCAGCTGCGACCGGAGCACGAAGGCCTACCCCTACCTGTGGAACGCCGCCCACAGCTACTCCTCGTTCGCCTTCAACGCCTGCTCCGGCGCCAGGACGGACGACGTGCTCGCGAACCAGCTCGGCTCCCTCAACACCGCCACCTCGCTGGTGTCCCTCACGATCGGCGGCAACGACGCCGGGTTCTCCGACGTCATGACGACCTGTGTGATCCAGTCCGACAGCGCCTGCCTCTCCAGAATCGACACGGCCAGGGCGTACGTCGCCAACACGCTCCCCGGCAAGCTGGACACCGTCTACAACGCGATCAGCGCCAAAGCCCCGTCCGCCCGGGTGGTCGTCATCGGCTATCCCCGCTTCTACCTGCTCGGCCAGACCTGCCTCGGCCTTTCAGAGACCAAGCGGTCCGCCATCAACGGCGCGGCCGACTACATCGACACCGTCATCAAAGCCCGCGCCAGCGCCCACAACTTCGCCTTCGGCGACGTCCGCAACACGTTCACCGGCCACGAGATCTGCTCCGGCGACTCCTGGCTGCACAGCGTCAACTGGCTCGACATCGGCACCTCGTACCACCCGACCGCGGCCGGCCACTCCGGCGGCTACCTGCCGGTGCTCACGAACGCGGCCTGACCCGTTCGGGCTCGCCCGGCAGTGCGGCGGAGACCCGGTCCGACCGGGTCTCCGCCGCCGTCGTCCCCAGCGGAACAGCTCAGCCGAGCGTGGACGCGGCCCCCTTGAGCACCAGAGCCGTACCCAGCGCCACCACGACCAGCGCGGACGCGAACGGCACGGTACGGCGCGCCAGCGTGGCCAGCGGATGCGCGGTCCAGCGCGGACGCCGCTCGAGCACCCTGGCCGCGCCGGAGCCCAGCCGCACGACGGCGAACCCGGCCGCGGTGAGCGTCAGGGCGAGACCGGCGCCGTAGGCCACGACGAGCAGCAGCCCGAACCAGGCCTTGCCGAGCGCGGCGGCACCGACCAGCACCACCACGGCCGACGGACTGGGCACCAGCCCGCCGGCGAACCCGAGCAGAAGCGTCCCGCGGAGAGTGGGCGCCGTCGGGTGGGTGTGCGTATGTCCGCCGTGGGTGTGCGTGTGACCCGCGTGGGTGTGCGCGTGACCGTCATGGCTGTGGGCGTGTCCGCCGTGGCTGTGGGTGTGTCCGTCGTGGGTGTGCGGGTGGGGGTGGGTGTGGCCACCATGGGTGGATTCCACATCGTCGTGGTGGTGAGGGTGTGGGGCGGTACCGTGACCGGCGGCGCCCACAGCCACCAACTCCCGTCGCACCGCCCCCTCGGGGGCGACGGCGGCCGTACGCGGCCGGTTGTGCCAGGCCCGGCGTGCGAGGGTGACACCCGCCGCGAGCACCAGGACGCCGCTGGCGAGACCCAGCCAGGCGATCACCGCCGGCGTGGCGGCGGACCCGGCCGTCACGAGCAGGCCCAGGGCGACCACGCCGAGCGTGTGGGTGACGGTGACCGAGGCGGCCAGCGGCAGCACGTCCCGCGGCCGGGCCCGGCCCCCGCGGGCCGCCGCCGAAGCGGCCATCAGGGTTTTGCCGTGTCCCGGCGCGAGCGCGTGCAGCGCACCCAGGACGACCGCGATGAGCAGCGCCAGCGCCGCGAAGCCGACGGTGAGATCACGCCGGGCCACCAGATCGTCCAGGGCCCGGGTCCAGCGGTCGGCCCCCCGGGGCAGCACGCCGGCGCCCGGAGCCTCCTGCCGCGCCGTGTCCCCGGCGAGCGCCGGACCGCCGGGCCGCAGCCGCACGGAGGCCGTCGCGGTGTCGGCGGGCGAGGACAGCAGGTCCTTCGGATAGGTCGTCAGTTCGTGCGAGACCGACGTGCGCGGGACGTCCGTCGCGGTCAGCGTCATCCGGTCGCCACGCGCGGTGATCTCCCGCCAGCCAGGACCGCCGGCGGCACCCGCGCTGTGGAAGCGCAGGGTGACGGCACCGGCGCGGGGGAGCGCGGCGGTCAGCCGGCACTCCACACGCAGGGTGTGCAGCCCGGCCTGGCCGGGGCGCGGGCGCGCGGTGGCTCGGGCGGCCGTCAGGGCCGCCGTACGCCCGTCCACGGTCAGGGCGCTGTCCGCGGCGGCCCGCGCGCACCGCTGCCGCGCCCACCCGCCCAGCCCCAGCCGCTCGATCTCGGGCCCGGCCTGGGTGGCCGGGATCTCGGCGAGGTCCTCCACATGGTCGACCCGGAGCTGCCCGGGAGCCGCGACGAGGCCGTCGTAGCGGTTGACGGTGAAGTTGCCGAGGGGGTGCGCGCTCGCGGTGCCGGCCGGGAGGAGGGCGAGCGCGCACACGGCGACAAGGAGGAACAGCGGGCGTGGCTTCACTCGGTCACCTCCAAGGCCTTGCGGGCCGCGGCGGAACCCAGCGGGGAGAAGCCGGGGTTCAGCTTCAGGGCGGACGTCAGCGAGGCGCGGCCGGCCACCCGGTGGCCCGTGGCCAGCTCGATCACACCCCGGTGGTAGCGGAAGGCGGCGTTGCGGTAGCCGGTGGCGGTGGCGCGGCGGGCGTACGGCAGGGCCTCGGTGTCACGGCCGCCGACGTGCAGTGCCCAGGCGAGGGCGTCCGCCGTGTGCACGGTGTGCCGGCGGGCCCATTCGGCCCGGGCCGCGCGCAGGGCGGCGGCCCTGTCTCCGTGGTCGGCGGCGGCCAGCGCGGTGTCCAGGTCGGCGTCGACGCCGTTGGCGCGGGCCAGCGCCGTCCAGGCGTCGACGAGCGCGTACTGCCGCCGGGCCCGCGCCCGGTCGCCGGCCGCGCCGCGCGCCTCGTACAGCTCGCCCAGTACGACGAGCGGGCCGGGCACCGGATACCGTGCGACCACCGCCTCCATCCCCTTGATCGCCGCGGCCCGGTCGCCGCGGGCCGCCTGCGCGCGGGCCCGGCCCTCCAGCGCCGGGAGGTAGCCGTCGTCGGCGGCCAGGGCGCGGGCGTAGCAGGTGAGGGCGGACCGGTAGTCGCCCTGGTTCCAGGCGAGCTGGCCGAGCTGCGTGGCCACGTACGCGGTGTCGCCCGGTGAGGTGGCCGCGGACAGCGCCTGTTCGAGGACCCGGCGGGCCGTGGTGACGTCCCCGCGCAGCTCACGCACGTACGCGTACCGGGTGAAGACCGGTACGCCCGGTCTGCGCGCGTCGGCGGTCGCCGCGGCCTTCGCCGCGTCGGCGTAGCGGCCGAGTTCGACCAGGGCGTCGATACGGGAGGACAGGGCGCGTTCGCTGTACGGGTTCCGCCGCAGTGCCGCGTCCGCGAACGTCAGCGCGTCCGCGAAGTCGTGCCGGGCCGCGGCGAGCGCGGCGCGGCCGGCCAGGGCCTGGTCGCTGTCCGGTGCCAGGGCCAGGGATCGCCGCAGCGCCTGCTCCGCCTGTGGATAGCGGGCCGGATCGCCCTTGGTGCGCGCCTGCTCCACGTAGGCCAGGCCGAGGGTGGCCCAGCCGCCGGAGTCCTTCGGCTGGGACCGCAGATGCGCCTGGAGGGCGGTGATGCTCGCGTCCAGGTCCGCGCCGCCCAGGACACCGGGGTCGACGGCGTCGGCCACGACCGGCACGGTCGCCGGCGCCCGCTGCGCGCCGAGGGCGATCGCGCCGCCGGTCAGGGCGACGGCCACCAGGACGGCGGACCCGGCCAGCCGTGCGGCCCGCCACCGCCGCCCGGCCTCCCCGACCCACCGCACGGCGGCGACGCGCCCCCCACCACTGCCGTCCTCACCGACACCCTCGCGCGCACGGCCCACCGGGCGCTCACCGCCGCCCGTGCTCTCCTCGGCCCCTCCCGCCTCACCGGTCTCGGGCGTTGCCGTTCGCGGTGGCGGGGGTGCTGCCGGCCGCTCCTCGTTCTCTTCGTGCTGCCCGCGCGGGCCCATGCCTGTTCCTCCGTCGGTGGGGTGGGAGGCGCGGCCCGCCGTGGGGGAGGGGGGAACACGGGCCGCGCCGGTCTGGTGGGGGTGGGTGCGGGGTCAGTACGCGCGCTGCATACGCCGGCGCCACCACGCGAACGCGGTGCCGAGCAGCAGGATCGCGGCCGCACCGGAGGCCGCCGAGGCGGCGATCAGCATGGTGTCGCCGGAGCCGCCGGCGGAGGACCCGGCCGGCTGGAGCGCGTCCCCGAGCTGGCTGCGCACGTCCGTCCCCGCGGTCGTGCCCTTGGCGAGCCGGCCGCGTGAACCGGCCGTGGGCTCGGCGACGTACGGGAAGTACTTCTCGAACTTCCTGTCGTTCTTGTCGACCGCGTCACCCAGGTCGTTCTTGGAGCCGACCAGTTCGCCCTCGACGACCTGGAGCGCCGCGTCGATCACGTCGTCACCGAGCCGGCGACCGTTCGGGAACCCCGCGTTGTCACCGTCCAGCACGCCCAGCCGCTTGGGATGCATGCTCGGCGCAACCGAGGTGTTCAGCCGCAGTTCCTCCGAAGCCCGCACGTTCGGGGGCTGGTTGAGGCCCTTGACGCCCTTGAGGAAGACGTCGACGAGGTCGTTGCGCGGCTCGGCGGGCGCCTTGATCTTGTAGATGGACTCGATGAGCTTCGGCAGCTCCGGGTTGGTGACGTTCTTGGCGAACTGGGCGTCGTACGCGGGCTGTGACGCGTTGAACCTGTCCTTGTCCTTCTGCGGGTTGACGACCTCGTTCACCAGCGGATTGCCCAGGCGCGAGACCTGGCTGTAGTAGCCCTGGGCGTTGCGGCGCTGGGTGGTCGACCAGATGCCGACGACCGGCTGGTGGGCGGACTCGCGGATCAGGGCGTTGGGCACCTGGAGGGCGATGGTGTTGACGTTGTAGCCCTTGAGGGTGTCCCGGCCGACCTCGCTGAGATTGCCCCCGTACAGCAGGTCGAAGACGCGCAGGTCGGCGAAGAACGGGTCGTCCGCCTGCCCGGCGAACGTGGTGGCGCCGCCCGCCGTCCGGTAGACGGCCTGCGAGCGAAGTTTGCCGTAGTCCGGCATGGACGCCTTGCCGACGTTGGACGGCGCCACCGGGGCGTCGTCCGCGAGCTTCGTCCTGGACGCCTCGTGCCCGTTCTTCAGGCGGATGAGGTCGATGTCGTAGGTCTGGGTGATGTTGAGGTCGGGGTCGGCCAGGTTGCTGACCGGACCCGTGTTGTAGAGGAAGGTGTTCCCGTTCTTCGTGTGCGTCTTGAAGGTGTAGCGGAAGACCGAATCGCCCTGCGCGTCCCCGTTGTTGTCGATGTGCAGGTCGTACTGCGCGTCGTCCGCGAACGTGTAGAAGTTCGGTCCGCCCGCCGGATCCTCGAACGGGATCCAGTTCGCCACGATCGTCGTCGTGTCGGGTTTGTCCGGGCTGACGAACGCGTACAGGTCGGTGTTGTCGTACTGCGGGGTCCCCGAGATAAGTGGCGCTTCCCGGTGGGAGGAGGCGGAGGCCGCCCCGGGTTCCAGCGTGGCGACGCCGGCGGCTGCGAGCCCCCCGGCGGCCAGCGCGCCACAGATGAGCGAGACCAGGCCCTTGCGTCCTGTGCCGCTCCTGGAGAAGAGAGGTGTCATGCCGTCCGTCCTCAGTTCCGTCTTGCCTTGACGGACGGATATACGGAGCGGTCACGCCATTCGGATTGGTCTCGGCGGAAAAACTTTTCGGCGCCGGGCGGCCCGCGTTTTCGGCCCGCTGATCCGTATGTTCTCCGGGAGGTGTGTCTCGGTGCGGATGCGCGGTGTGCGAGGAAGGGCCGGCTGCGGACACGGGGAGGGTGCCCGCATGCAGGCGGACGACCTGCTGGTGCTCGTGGCGCGCGGTGACCAGCGGGCGTTCGAGGACCTGTACGGACTGGTCTCCGGGCCTGTGTTCGGACTCGTCCGGCGGGTGGTGCGCGACCCCGCCCAGTCCGAGGAGGTCGCCCAGGAGGTGCTGCTCGAACTGTGGCGCTCCGCCGCCCGTTTCGACCCCGGCCGGGGCAGTGCCCTCTCCTGGGTCCTCACCCTCGCCCACCGCCGGGCCGTCGACCGGGTGCGCAGCGCCCGCGCGGCCGGGGAACGCGAGCAGCGCGAGGCCCTGCGCGCCGGGGAACCCGCGTTCGACCAGGTCGCCGAGGAGGTCGAGGCCGGCCTCGAACGCGAGTGGGTGCGCCGCTGCCTGAACCGGCTGACCGCCCTTCAGCGCCAGTCCGTCACCCTGGCCTACTACGACGGCTACACCTACCGTGAGGTGGCCGAGCGGCTCTCGCTGCCGCTGGGCACGGTCAAGACGCGGATGCGCGACGGGCTCACCCGGCTGCGCCAGTGCCTGGGAGGCGCCGTATGAGCATCCTCGGCAGACTGGTGCGCCGCGAGGACCCCCACTCGCTCGCCGCGCCCTACGTGCTGGACGCCCTCGAACCGGGCGAGCGGCGCCGCTTCGAGAAACATCTGGCGGGCTGCGACCGCTGCGCCGCCGAGGTGCGGGATCTTGCCGAGGACGCGGTGCGGCTCGCCTGGTCAGCGGCGGTTCCCGCGCCGGCCGCCCTGCGCGAGAGGGTGCTGGCCGCCGTGCGCGCCACCCCGCAGGAGCAGGCGCCGGCCCCGGAGGTCGCGCGCCGGCTGCCGCCGCACGTCTGGGGCGTCCAGTCTCCGCCGGGGCGCGCACACGCCCCTCGCAGGCGCCCCCTGTTCGCGCCGTTCGCCACGGCCACGGCCACCGCCGCCCTCGTCGTCGCCTCCCTCTTCGCGGTGCAGGCGCACCGCACCGGGGACCGGCTGGCCGCCGAGCAGAGCCGGGCACGTGAGATCGCCCACGTTCTGGCCGCTCCGGACGCCCGTGCGGCGAACAGCGAGGACCCGCGGGGCCGCAGGATCGGAGTGATCGCTTCCGCCTCCGGACGGGAAGCCGTCGTCACCCTCAGCGGGTACGGCGCCCCGGCCGGTGGGCGCGTACACCAGCTCTGGCTCATGCGTCCCCGCGCGCAACCGCGCTCCCTGGGGCTCTTCGCGGGCGACACGCCCTTGGTCGCGCGAGGTCTCGACACCTCCTCGACGTCACTCGCCGTGACCGTCGAACCTGACGGCGGCTCAGCCCGGCCCACGGGTCAGCCGATTGTCCAACTCACCCTGGAATCGGTCGGATTCGGAGAGTAGTCGGCGAGGGATGGTCAACCGCCTTACAGGGAAGGTGAATCGTGTGGCCGAGATACACGCGTGCTCCACCGGGGCGATAGGGTTACCCTGCCCGGGCCGGGTGGACTCGTACGGGTGGGGAGTGACATGGAGCAGATAACAGTGCGCAGCAGGGCCAGGGTCCCTGCGATCACCTGCGGGAGCAGCGCGACCAGTTCGCGCCTCGACCGCCATCTGTCGGTACTGGCGGGTCCCGCCATACCGCAGCGGGAGACGATCGAGGCGACCTCGCTGATGCGTGAACTGACGGCGCGTAGCGCCGTGCACGAGCGCAGTGACCGGGGCAGGCGGGTCAGTCGCGTCTCCCTCTTCGCGCCGCTGCGCCGGCTGCGCCGTTCGTTGTTCGGCGGCCACTAGCGGTCACCGAGCGGTCACCCGCCCACCGAAGCGGCCCCTGCGCGGGGATGCCCGCGCTCAGGCCGCCACACCGTCCCGGCGCAGTGCTGCGATCTCGTCGTCCGTCATTCCCACGGCGCGCAGCAGCGCCCCGGTGTGCTGCCCGAGCGCGGGCACGTCGCCCATCCGTGCCTCGCCCCCGCCCGGCAGTGTGATGGGCGGCAGCAGCGCCCTCAGCGGCCCGGCCGGCGAACCCACCTGACGCCACCGCTCCCGGGCCGCCAGCTGCGGATGTTCCGCCAGCTCGTGCAGATCCCGCAGCCGCGCACAGGCGATGCCGGCCTTCTCCAGCCGCGCCAGGGCCTCCTCGGTGCCCAGCGCCCCCAGCGCCCGCGCGACCAGGGCGTCGGTCCGCTCCCGGTGCGTCACCCGGGCCGCGTTGGTCGCGTACGCCGGATCCGTGCCCAGCTCGGGACGGCCCATGACCTGTCCGGCCAGCCGCCGCCACTCCCGGTCGTTCTGCACCGACAGCAGCACCCGCCCGCCGTCCGCCGTCGGATAGGCGTCGTACGGGGCGATGACGGCGTGCGCGAGCCCGGTGCGCGCCGGCGGCTCACCTCCGTGCATCGCGTGGTGCAGCGGGTGCCCCATCCACTCGGCCAGGGCCTCCAGCATCGACACCTCCACCGGCCCGCCCCGCCCGATCGTCCCGCGCCGCACGAGAGCGGCCAGGATCCCCGAGAACGCGTACATGGCCGCCGCGATGTCCGCCGCCGGGATCCCCGCCTTCACCGGCTGCTCCGGCGTCCCGGTCACCGACACCAGCCCCGCCTCGCACTGCACCAGCATGTCGTAGGCCCGCTTGTCCGCGTACGGCCCCGAGCCGCCGTAGCCCGAGATGTCCACGGCGATCAGCCGCGGGTGCGCGGCGCACAGCGTGGCCGCGTCCAGGCCGAGCCGGGCCGCCGCGCCGTGCGCGAGGTTCTGCACGAACACGTCCGCGTCCGCGACCAGCCGCCGGACGACGTCGAGGCCGCGCGGGTCCTTCAGGTCCAGGGCGAGGGACTCCTTGCCGCGGTTGCACCACACGAAGTGCGAGGCGAGACCGCCGGCCGCCGTGTCGTAACCGCGCGCGAAGTCGCCGCCGTCGACCCGCTCCACCTTGATGACCCGGGCGCCCAGGTCGGCGAGCTGCCGGGTCGCGAAGGGCGCGGACACGGCCTGTTCGACGGCGACGACGGTGATGCCCGCCAGGGGCAGGGGCTGCGCGTACGGGTCCATCGGCTGATCCATGCCCGGATCATGGCCCCTGACCGGCGTCTTTGTCAGCAGTGCGGCCTCACTCGCCCCGCGCGTACCTGCGCACCGCGAGCGGCTGGAACAGCACGGTCGGAGCGAGGCTCCAGGCATGTTGACCGGCATCATCCGGGTCAGGATCGCCGGCCCCGGGTTGTTGCGCACCCGGCGCAGCTGCCGGCCCGCCATCGGCAGTCCGTCGTACGCCAACGCGCTCATGCGGCAGCCTCCCCGCTGCCGGCAAACTCTCCGGTGAGCCGCAGGAAGACGTCGTCGAGGGTGGGTGGCCGGATGCTCGCGTCCAGCAACAGCACGCCCGCCGCGTCCAGTACGCGCACCAGGCGGGGCAGGGTCAGGGCCGGGTCGGTGGTCACCGCGCCGACGGTGTTCCGCTCGTGGTCGAGCACGGGCTCGGCGCCGGTCGGCCGGTTCAGCACGGCCGCGGCCCTGGACAGGGCCTCACCGTCCGCGACCACCGCCTCCGCGCGCGATCCGATGAGCGCCTCGAGTCCGGCGGGCCACCCGGTGTGCGCGACCCGTCCCCGGTCCACCAGGGCGATGCCGTCGGCGAGCTGGTCGGCCTGGAGGCGGTGTTCCAGCGGGCGCTGGAGCGGGTGCTGGACGCGTTCGGACCGGCACCGGCCGGTCAGCGTGCGGCGGGGCTAGAGAAGCGCGAACTGGCCGTCCGGGCCCTCCTCGTGGTGGTCCAGGACCGAGGCGGGGCGGCGGGACGGCTCCGGTGGCGGGAGGACGCCGGCCTCGCGCAGGTCGGCCGCCGTGACCGGTGACGTCATCCGCAACCCGGCCCGCAGCGGACGCAGTTCCGCCAGCAGGGCCAGGACCGTGATCAGCTCCAGCAGTTCCGACGTCCAGGCCTGCGGCCAGGTCACCGGGCGGATCGCGGCGAGGGTGCCGGCCCCGGGCGGGGCGGTGCGGGCCGCGAACCAGGTCTCCAGCACCCGTGCTCCGGCCACCTCGACGTCCCAGGCCTCCGGCGGCACGGGAGAGACGCGGCCCTCGTCGAGGTGCAGCGTCTCCTCGTCACGGTCGTAGTGGAGGGCCGACGGGCAGCTCGGCAGGGGCGCGCGGACGTAGGGGCGGCGACCGCCCGGCAGCTTGGGGCGTTCGCCGTCGCGGCGCAGCAGCCGCAGTATGCGGCGGCCCAGGTCCACGCCCGCGGACCACACTTCGGGGTCCGCCGTCAGCGGGACCGTGAGGCCCGGGCGGACCGCCGCCAGGATCCACGCCAGCACGTCCGGTGCCGTCGGGGCCGCGCCCAGCCGGGCCGCCAGGTGGTCCGGCAGGCCGGGCGCCAGGTTGGGTTCCGTGCCCCCGGGGCGGCGGTAGAGCGGCCGGACGCGGCCGGTGCGCAGCAGGGGCAGCACCGACGTCGCCAGCAGCGGGGTGCCGGCGTCGCCCGTCTCCACCGTGAACACCTGGTGCGCGTCCGCCACCCGCCACAGCTCCGGGCGGGCGGTGTCGATCAGCCGGTGGTCCGGGATCAGCCACTGCTCGTCGAAGGGGGCGGTCAGCACCCGGACCGGCTCCGCGCAGGGGCCCTCGGCGCGTACCAGCCGTTGCGTGCCGCCGGGCCGGCCGGGCAGCTGGCCCACCGCCGAGGTGAGCGTGCGGGCGCGGCTCGGCTCGAACAGGGCCTCCCGGTCCGGCCCCACGGCGTTCATCAGGGCGTCCCAGCGGGCCCGCAGGGACGCCGGGTCCGGTGCCACCGGCCAGGCGCGGCCCAGCCGCAGGGGTGCGACCGACCACGGCATGAGGTCCGCCAGCAGCGGAGCGTCGTCGTGCGTCACGCCGGGCATCGTACGACAGCGCTCCGGCGGGGCGGGGGCCGTGTGCGACAGGCGGCCGCGCAGCGGGGACGACCGGCCGGGGCGGGCCGGCGGGTGGCCCGGGACGGCCGTGACGGGCCCGAGGGAATCCACGGCCGCGGCGGTCAGGGCGGGGACGCGCCGCAGGACGCGGGGGATGACACCGCGGGGTGTGCGTCTCCTGTGTCGTCCGGAGCCCAGGCGCCTCTTGAACGTCTCGTCGCCCGCCCCGATGACTTGCCGCACCGGTTGGAACAGTGATCCGCCGGACCGTCGCTGTACGCCCTCGCGGGTCGCCCCGCAGCAACTGGACGCCCGGGGGAGGGTCGGTTACGCGTTCGATGAGACCGGCCTCGTACGAACGAGCGCTCGCAGCATCGCGGCGCCCGCCCCCACCGCTGCGAGGTGCAGGACCGCCGCGAGCACGAGGTTTTCCGGGAGCGCCGCGTCGGCCGGTCGCGCGACCGCCAGGTACAGGGTGAACGGAAGCTTCCAGCCGCTCCAGGCGAACAACGAGCCCGAGCCGAGCCAGCCGAACACCATCGGGCCCCATCGGGGAACTCGTGCGGGCCGGCCTCGAACGGCAGCGCAGACGGCGGCGGACGCCACGAACGCCCAGAGCCCGAAGAGCCCGGACAGCACATACCAGGCGAGGTCGCGCTCGCCGCGGTGGGTGACACCCGCGGTGCCGCCCACCGCCCAGTACAGCCAGACGAGACCGACTGCGGCGCCGACCACGGCCATCCACGGCAGCGCCCTCGGCGAGCCCTCCCCGCGGTCCCCGAGCCGACCCGCGAAGGCGTCCGGCCAGCGCCGCCGCATGTATGCGGGCAGCGCGAGGGCCAGACCCAGCCCCATGCCCACGAAGCCGATCTGGATCAGCGCGGCCTCCCAGACCGGCATCGTCCGGCCTGCGTCGCTCCCACTCCGCGGACTGCCTTCCGTCGAGCCGAGCAGCGAACCGAGAACGGCGTACGGCAGCACCGGGACGAGGAACCCCGTCCCCACCCAAGCGGCGAAGGCCAGCGGCGCTCCCGGTATGCGCATACCCCACGGCCGCACCAGCGCGAGCGCCACCGCGATCCCGGTCCCTGCCATACCGATCGTGGCGCTGTTGAGCACCACCCACTCCGCTCGGCCGAACCCGGTCCCGACCGGCAGCAGTCCCAAGAGCGAACCGACCACCCACGACACCTTGATCAGCAGGTAGGGCGTCAGCGCCAGCGCTGCCCCGTACGCCGCGACCCGCCCGACCCGATCCCACCGGTCCACATGAACCCCCAACGCCCGCAACGGAGTTCAAGTCTCGTTCACCACTGCCACCACGGGCGTCAACCACCGGGCGCAGCCATGTCATCACTCAGGAGGAGAGAGAATCAGCCTACGGGCGCGCATGTACCACCGGAGCACGAGGAGCCGCCGATCCAAACCCTCAGCCGCCGGATGCAGCGCCCGGTCGCACCCTGGTGACTGATCCCTAGGCGTCCAGGGTGACGGTGAACGAGAAGCGGTCGCCCCGGTAGTGGATGACGGCCACGTCCAGCACCCGGCCCTCGGCGTCGTAGGTCACGCCCGTGTAGTGCAGGATCGGGCTGAGCAGCGGGACCTCCAGCAGGCGGGCCGTCTCGGGGTCGGCGAGGCGGGCCTCCACGGTGTCCGTGATCCGGCTGATGTCCGCTCGCACCACGTCCCGCAGCACCTTGGTCATCGGCCACCGGACGAGGTCGTCCGGGTCGATGAGCGCGGCCAGGTCGGGACGGATGTGGTTGACGGCGTGGTTGGTCGGTTCGCCGGTCTTCTCGTCGCATCGCAGACGGTGGTACGCCGTCACCTCCGCGAGGTCCGGGAAGTACTCGGCGAGCCCGGCGGGCACGGGCACCGGGCCGTGGGCCAGCAGCTCGGCCGTCATCCCGGACTGCTGGGCCACGATGGCGTCCACCGAGCCCAGCAGCCGCACGGGTGCCCCGCGCCGGACCCCGGGCTCGATGAACGTGCCGCGCCGCCGGTGCCGGCTGATCAGCCCCTCGTCCTCCAGTTCCTTCAGCGCCTGCCGCATGGTCAGCACGCTCACCCCGTAGTGCCGCGCCAGCCGCTCCTCGGTGGGCAGGCGCAGCGGGTCCTGCGGGGAGCGGCCCAGTATCGAGGCGCGCAGCGACTGCGACACCTGGTACCACAGCGGCAGCTTGCGGTTCAGGACGATCGAATCCGGAGCGAAGGAGGTCACGCGGCTATCCGTACCTGTCGATGAACGGTCGGCGCAATGCGGCCGTCACACCCGGAAGTGGCGCTCGAGCCCCCGCCACACGTCGTCGTAGCGCTGCTGGAGGTGGTCCGCCCTGGCCGCGAGCGGGGTCAGGGTCACCGGCCAGCGGGTCTCGAACATGAACGCCAGCCCGTCGTCGATCTTCTGCGGCCTCAGCTCGGCCGCGCTCGCCCGGTCGAACGTCTCCCGGTCCGGACCGTGCGCCGACATCATGTTGTGCAGCGAGCCACCACCGGGCACGAAGCCCTCCGCCTTCGCGTCGTACGCGCCCTCGATCAGGCCCATGTACTCGCTCATCACGTTCCGGTGGAAGTACGGCGGCCGGAAGGTGTCCTCGCCCACCAGCCAGCGCGGCGCGAACACGACGAAGTCGACACCGGCCAGGCCCGGGGTGTCCGACGGCGAGGTGAGGACCGTGAAGACGGACGGGTCGGGGTGGTCGTAGGAGATGGTGCCGATCACATTGAAGCGGCGCAGGTCATAGACGTACGGCACGTAGTTGCCATGCCAGGCGACCACGTCCAGCGGGCTGTGGTCGTAGGTCGCGGCCCACAGGTTGCCGCAGAACTTGTTCACCACCTCCACCGGCCCCTCCACGTCCTCGTAGGCCGCCACCGGCGCCCGGAAGTCGCGGGGAGCGGCGAGCCCGTTGGCGCCGATCGGGCCGAGGTCGGGCAGCCGGAACGGCGCCCCATAGTTCTCGCACACATAACCGCGCGCCGACTCGTCCAGCAGCTCCACACGGAAGCGGACCCCACGCGGAATCAGCGCCACCTCGGCGGGCTCCACATGGAGCCGGCCGAACTCGGTGTGCAGGAGCAGCCCGCCCCGCTCGGGCACGATGAGCAGCTCCCCGTCCGCGTCGGAGAAGATCCGCTCCATCGAGGCGTTGGCGTGGTACAGGTGCACGGCCATGCCGGCGCGCTGGTTCACGTCGCCGTTGCCGCCCAGCGTCCACAGGCCCGCGAGGAAGTCGGTGCCCGCCGCAGGCTCGGGCAGCGGGTTCCAGCGCAGCCGGTTGGGGTCGGGCACGGTCTGGGTGAAGGGCGCCGTGCGCAGCGTGCCGTTGCCGGTGCGGGCGAACGCCGGGTGGGCGGCCGACGGGCGGATGCGGTACAGCCAGGAGCGGCGGTTGTACGCCCGCGGCTCCGTGAACGCCGTACCGCTCAGCTGCTCCGCGTACAGCCCGAGCGGTGCGCGCTGTGGTGAGTTCCGGCCCTCGGGCAGGGCGCCCGGCACCGCCTCCGAGGCGTGTTCGTTGCCGAACCCGGTGAGATACGACAGCCCTTCGGCGGTCTTCCGCGCGTCCCCGCTCATCATCGCTCCCTTGCGCCACTGATTCCTATGCATCACCGTAGGAATCAAGCGGGGGGCTGCGCAAGAGGGTCCCGGCTCCTCCCTCCGGGGCAGGGGGACGACCAGACCCTTAAGGGGGATCCGGGGTGCCGGGCGGTGTCCTGCGCTCCCGGCCGTGTCGTGGACGAAGCGGACGCGTGGACCTCTCGCCGCGCTCGCGGTGTACGTCCTGCTGCCGCTCGGAGCGGCGGCCTGTGCGACGGGTGAGGCGCACGGGGGCATGGTCCCGTCCTCACCTGTGGCAACGGTGCTGGACGCCACCGACGGGGCCGGCCGTGATCTGCGCGAGGGGCCAGGAAGGACGCCCGGCCGCCGCCCTCGTCCCGCACGGTACCCACCACGTCACCGCCGGCTGTACGCGGACGACGGATGCATGCGGGCCGTACGGGGCAAGCCGGTCGAGAGCACCGCCGACGTGACCGTCTCGGGCGCGGAGGCGGACGCGGTGGAGACGGACGCGACGGCGGAGGCGGACGCGGTGAAGCCCCCGGCCGGCGGCGCGGCCCCCGCCCCGGCAGATGAGTGCATCGGCCACCCTTCTCCGTACTGTGGGACGAGCTTCACCGGACCCCGGGGGAAAGGCATCATGAAGCCCGTGCCCCACGCGACATCGCTCCGCCGCGCGCCCGTCCAACGGCGCAGCGCCGAACGGCTGACCAGGATCCTGGACGCCTGCGCCGAACTCCTCGACGAGGTCGGCTACGACGCCCTGAGCACCCGCGCCGTCGCCCAGCGCGCCGGGGTCCCCATCGGCTCGGTCTACCGCTTCTTCGGCAACAAGCGGCAGATGGCCGACGCCCTCGCCCAGCGCAACCTGGAGCGTTACGTCGAGCGTGTCACCGAGCGGCTGAAGAACGGCGGCGAGGCCGGCGCCCGCTCCCGGGACACCACGGGCGAGACCACTGGCGGGGGTGACTGGCGGGCCGCCATGGACGCCGTCCTGGACGAGTACCTGGCGATGAAACGCACCGCGCCCGGCTTCTCCCTGGTCGACTTCGGCAACCAGATCCCGGTCGGCAGCCGTCACAGCGAGCCCAACACCCGGGTCGCCGACCGGCTGACCGACCTGCTCTCCGGCTATCTCTCCCGCACCCCCGACGAGGAGTTGCGCCGGGTCTTCCTGGTCGCCGTGGAGAGCGCCGACACCCTCGTCCAGCTGGCCTTCCGGATCGATCCGCGGGGTGACGACGCGATCATCGCCGAGACCCGGGAGCTGCTGCGGGCCTATCTGGCACGCGCGCTCGACTGAACGGCCGGCCACCGGGACTCCCCAGCGGGCATACCGCTCGGTATGCTCCGACCGGGCCCGTCCGCGCTGTCGCGTCGACCCGTCCGCGTCCGTCCGTCCGCGTTGTCCGTGTCTGCCCGTCCCCGTTCTGGCCCGCCCGCCCCCGTCCGGGCCCGGGTGAGCCCCCGCCGACCCTCCGGAGGACCCGTGTCCCGCACCGCCCTGCGAATCTGCCCCCTGTGCGAGGCCACCTGCGGGCTGACCCTCACCGTCGAGGGCACCCGTGTCACCGGCGCCCGCGGCGACCGGGAGGACGTCTTCAGCAAGGGGTTCATCTGCCCCAAGGGAGCCTCCTTCGGCGCCGTCGACGGCGACCCCGACCGGCTGCGCACCCCGCTCGTCCGCACGGACGGCGCCCTGCGCGAGGCCACCTGGGATGAGGCCTTCGAAGCGGTCGCCGCCGGCCTCGGCCCGGTCGTGGAGCGGTACGGCCCGGACGCCGTCGGCGTGGTCCTGGGCAACCCCAACGTGCACACCATGGCCGGTGCCCTCTACCCGTCGGTGCTGCTCGGCGCCCTGCGCACCCGCAGCCTGTTCACCGCCTCGACGGTCGACCAGATGCCCAAGCACGTCTCCAGCGGGCTGCTGTTCGGCGACCCCAACGCCATCCCGGTGCCCGACCTCGACCACACCGACCACCTGCTCCTGATCGGGGCCAACCCCCTGGAGTCCAACGGCAGTCTGTGCACCGCCCCCGACTTCCCCGGCCGGCTCAAGGCGCTCAGGGCCCGCGGCGGCCGGCTCACCGTCGTGGACCCGCGCCGCACCCGCACCGCCAGACTGGCCGACCGGCACCTGGCGATACGCCCCGGTACCGACGCGCTGCTGCTCGCCGCGATGGCTAACACCCTCTTCGCGGAGGACCTGGCCGACCTCGGGGACCTGGCCCCGGACGTCGAGGGCCTGGCCGAACTCCGCGACGCGCTGGCCGACTTCACCCCCGAGGCCGTCGCCCCCGCCTGCGACCTGGAAGCCGGGGTCATCCGCACCCTGGCCCGCGAACTGGCCGCCGCCCCCGCCGCCGCCGTCTACGCCCGCATCGGCAGCTGCACCGTCCCGCACGGCACCCTGGCGAGCTGGCTGGTCGACGTCCTCAACATCCTCACCGGCAACCTGGACCGCCCCGGCGGTGCCCTCTTCCCGCAGGCCGCCACCGACCGGGCACCCCGCCCGGCGGGCCCCGGCCGCGGGTTCGCGCTCGGCCGCTGGCACTCCCGGGTCAGCCGGCACCCGGAGGCCAAGGGCGAACTGCCCCTGTCGGCGCTCGCCGAGGAGATCGACACGGCGACGGGCACCGGTGAACCGGTCCGCGCGCTGATCGCCGTCGCCGCCAACCCGGTGCTCTCCGCGCCCGACGGGGACCGGCTCGACAAGGCCCTGGCCTCCCTGGACTTCATGGTCAGCGTCGACCCGTACCTGAACGAGACCTCGCGCCACGCCCACGTCGTCCTGCCCCCGCCCCCGCCCGCCCAGAGCCCGCACCACGACTTCGCCTTCAACACCCTCGCCGTCCGCAACCAGGTCCGCTACACCCGCCCCGCGGTCCCGCTGGAGCCCGGCCGCATGGCCGAGAGCGAGATCCTGGCCCGGCTGGTCCTGGCGGTCTCCGGCATGCACGGCACGGACCCGGCCGCCGTCGACGCGATGGTCATCGACCAGACCCTCGCCAAGGCGGTCCAGGACGAGCACGCCCCGGTGCACGGCCGGGATCCGCGCGCCCTCGCCGCACAGCTCACCGGCGACAACGGCCCCGAGCGGCGCCTGGACATGATGCTGCGCCTCGGCCCGTACGGCGACGGCTTCGGCGCCCGGCCCGACGGGCTGAGCCTGGCCCGGCTGCTCGCCCACCCGCACGGCATCGACCTCGGCCCGCTGCGCCCCCGCCTGCCCCAGCCGCTGCGGACCCGCAGCGGCAGGATCGAGCTGCTGCCCGAGCCGATCGCCGGCGACCTGCCCCGGCTGCGCCGGGCCCTGAGCGAGCGCCCCGCGGGACTCGTCCTCGTCGGTCGCCGCCATCTGCGTTCCAACAACAGCTGGATGCACAACGTGCCCGCGCTCACCGGCGGCAGCAACCGCTGCACCCTGCACATCCACCCGGAGGACGCGGCCCGGCTCGGCGTCCGGGACGGCGCCGCAGTGCGCGTCAGGGGCGCCGGGGGAGAGGTGGTGGCTCCCGCCGAGGTCACCGACGGCGTCCGGCCCGGGGTCGTGAGCCTGCCGCACGGCTGGGGCCACGACCGCCCCGGCACCCGGCTCGCCCACGCCGCCACCGTGCCGGGCGTCAACGTCAACCAGCTGCTGGACGGCAGCCTGCTCGACCCCCTGTCGGGCAACGCGGTCCTCAACGGCATCCCCGTCGAGGTCGTCACACTGCCGTGACCTGGACTTCTGCGCTTATTGCTCGCACGTCAACCACTTGTTAACGCCGTTTGGACGGACCTAACGTCAACGCACCGCCGGCCCCCAGGTGGGATGTTCAAGGGCGAACGTTAGGTATCCATTCATGCTGACCATCCTCGGCTTCGCCATGATCGCGACCTTCCTGGTCCTGATCATGCTGAAGAAGATGTCGCCGATCGCGGCGCTCGTGCTCGTGCCCGCGCTGTTCTGTGTGTGCGTGGGCAAGGGCGCCGAGCTCGGCGACTACGTCATCGACGGCGTCACCAGCCTCGCCCCCACCGCGGCGATGCTCATGTTCGCGATCGTCTACTTCGGTGTGATGATCGACGTCGGTCTCTTCGACCCGGTGGTGCGGGGCATTCTGCGGTTCTGCAAGGCCGACCCGTTGCGCATCGTCGTCGGTACCGCGGTCCTCGCCGCGATCGTCTCCCTGGACGGCGACGGCTCCACCACATTCATGATCACCGTGTCGGCGATGTACCCGCTGTACAAGCGCCTGAAGATGTCCCTGGTCGTGATGACCGGCGTCGCCGCCATGGCCAACGGCGTGATGAACACGCTGCCCTGGGGCGGCCCGACCGCCCGGGCGGCCACCGCGCTGAAGGTCGACGCGAGCGACATCTTCGTGCCGATGATCCCGGCGCTGGCCGTGGGGATGGCGTTCGTGTTCGCCCTCGCCCTGGTTCTCGGCCGCCGTGAGCGCGGTCGGCTCGGCGTGCTCACGCTGGACGAGGTCCTGGTGGAGGAGACCGAGACCGTGCCGGCCGGCGCGGGCACGGGCAACCGCGCGGGAGGCACCGGTGGTCCGGCTTCCGGCAACGGCGCGAAGAGCACCGGTGGTCCGGGTTCCGGTACGGACTCTTCCCCCGGTGAGCCCGAGGACGACGGCTTGCAGGGGCTGGACCCGGACCGCGCCACCCTGCGCCCCCGGCTCTACTGGTTCAACGCGCTGCTCACGGTCGTCCTGCTCACCGCCATGATCATGGAGTGGCTGCCGATCCCCGTGCTGTTCCTGCTCGGCGCGGCCCTCGCCCTGACCGTCAACTTCCCCCACATGCCGGACCAGAAGGCCCGCATCGCCGCCCACGCCGAGAACGTCCTCAACGTCTCCGGCATGGTGTTCGCCGCCGCCGTCTTCACCGGCGTCCTCCAGGGCACCGGCATGGTCGACCACATGGCCGGGTGGCTGGTCGACAACATCCCCGCCGGCATGGGTCCGCACATGGCCGCCGTCACCGGCGTGCTGAGCATCCCGCTCACGTACTTCATGTCCAACGACGGCTTCTACTTCGGCGTCCTGCCGGTGCTCGCGGAGGCCGGCCACGCGCACGGCGTCTCCTCGCTCGAGATCGCCCGCGCCTCGATCATCGGCCAGCCCCTGCACATGTCCAGCCCGCTCGTCCCCGCCGTGTACGTGCTGGTCGGCATGGCCAAGGTCGAGTTCGGCGACCACACCCGGTTCGTGGTCAAGTGGGCGGCGCTCACCTCCCTGGTGGTGCTCGGCGCGGGCATCGTGTTCGGGATCGTCTGACCGGTCTGACGGAGGTCGTGTCCATGGCGTCCGGTGGGAACCGCGGCTGGCTGCTGCGCCTCGTCATCGCCTTCGGCTGCGCGCAGGGGGCGGTGTCGATGGCCCGGCCCGCCGTCTCCTACCGGGCCCTCACGCTGGGCGCCGACGAACGGGCGGTCGGTGTCATCGCGGGCGTCTACGCCCTGTTGCCGCTGTTCGTGGCCGTACCGCTCGGACGCCGCACCGACCACGGCCGCTGCGCGCCCCTTCTCCCGGCGGGAGTGGCCCTCGTCGCCGGTGGCTGCGTGCTCAGCGCTCTCGCCGGCTCGCTGTGGGCGATGGCCCTGGGGAGCGGGGTGATGGGCCTCGGCCACCTCTGCTTCGTGATCGGCGCCCAGTCGCTGGTGGCCCGCCGGTCCGCTCCGCACGAACAGGACCGCGATTTCGGCCACTTCACCATCGGCGCCTCTCTCGGTCAGTTCGTCGGGCCCGTGGCCGCGGGCGCCCTCGTCGGCGGCCCCGACATGGCGCGCAGCAGCGCGCTCGCCCTCGTCACGGCGGGCGCGGGCGCGGCCGCCGCGTTCACGTCGCTGTGGCGCGTGGAGGACCGTACGGCCGTCACCCCCCGCCCCGGGCGGGGCGCACGCGTGCCGGTCGCCGGCATCCTGCGTGCCCGGGGCGTGCCCGCCGGCATGCTGATCAGTCTGTCGGTGCTGTCCGCGACCGACATCCTCACCGCCTACCTGCCGGTGGTCGGCGAGCACCGGGGTATCGCCCCTTCGGTGATCGGCCTCCTGCTCGGCCTCCGTGCCGGTGCCACTCTCGCCTGCCGGCTCGTCCTCACCCCGTTGCTCCGGCTGCTCGGCCGGCCGGCGCTGCTCACCGTGACCTGTCTCCTGGCGGCCCTGCTGTGCGCGGGGGTCGCGCTGCCGGTGCCGGTGGAGGTGCTCGGTGCGATGCTCACGGCGCTCGGCTTCTGCCTGGGGGTGGGCCAGCCGCTGTCGATGACGACGGTGGTGCGGGCCGCGCCCGCGCAGGCCCGGTCCACCGCGCTCGCCCTGCGGCTGACCGGGAACCGGCTCGGCCAGGTGGCCGCGCCGGCCGCCGCGGGTGTGGTCGCCGGTCTGGCGGGGGTGGCGGCGCCGTTCGTGATGCTGGGGGGTCTGCTGCTGCTGTCGTCGGCCGTCGCGCTGCGCTCACCGGGCCGGCCGGAGGGATCGCCGGGACGGGAGGACGAGGCCCGGCCGGAGCGCCCGGGACTGCGCCGCACGAGCGATCTCTGACGGCGCGTCGGGCGTCGCTCCCGGCTCGCGCGGGGTGGATGACGCAGAGTCCAGGCGAAAGAGCGATTTGTATGAAAATCGTCTGACTCGGAGGAACATCCATGCCCACCCTGAAACTCCCACGAAGCCTCGGCTCGCGCGCGGGCGCCACCGTCATTCTCTCCGCTCTCGCGGCGTCCGGCGCGTCGTGGGTGGCGGCGCCGGCGGCGGTGGCCCAGGGGGAGAACGGCGACATCAGGATCCACCGCGTGGGCGTGCCCTTCGGAGTCTCGAAGGACGATCCGGTGGTGTGCAGGTTCTACCTCGACGCCGTCAACTTCGACGTACTGCCCACCATCGCCTACACCATCACACCGCAGCCCCCGCTGCCCACCTCGGCCACCGTCGCCGGCACCATCCCGCTCGCCGGGGGCGCCGGTCACACCGACCCGCTCGGCCTGGCGGACGGTCAGTACCGGCTCACCTGGGTGGTGGCGGGCGCCCCCAAGGAGAAGGTCTTCCGGGTCCGGTGCAAGGACGAGCACCAGGAGGGGCACGAGGGCCCGAACGGCCAGATCGCCGACGACCAGCACAACGACGGGGCCTGGGGGAAGAGCGACCCGGGCGGCCCCAAGGGCGGGGTGCACGCGGGCGGCGGCGGTCTCATCGACACGGCCGCCGCGTACGCGCCGGTGGCTGCCGCGGCCGCCGTCGGCCTGATCGCCGTCAGCGGTGTCGTGTACGTCCGGGTGGCCCGCCGGCGGCCCCATGGTGCCGCGTAGGCGCCGACGCAGGCCCTGGTACCGGACCCGCGCCTACCGGCTGGCCAGGACGGCTCTGCTCGTGGTCGTCCTGGTGACGGTCGGCCACCGGTGCGGGCGGGACGGCGGGCCGGCCCCGCCCGGCCGGCCGGGCGGCCCGGACGCCGTGGCGGCCCCCGGCGCGGGCTCCGCCCGGGCCGACGGACGGGGCCCCGGCCCGGACGAACCCGAGCCCGCCGCCGCGGGGCCCCCGCCGCGCCCGCTGCCCCGGTCCCGGCCGACGTCCTTCCGGGTGCCCTCCCTGGGGATCGACGCCCCGGTCACCCCGTTGCGCCTGGACGCGAACCGGCAGCTGGAGACGCCACCCGTCGACCGGCCCAGACTGGTCGGCTGGTACCAGGGCGGCCCCACGCCGGGCGAGTCCGGCACCGCGGTCGCCGTCGGCCACCGCGACACCAGGACCGGGCCCGCCGTGTTCGCCGGGCTCGCCCTGGTCCGGCCCGGCAAACCCGTCGAGGTGCGGCGGGCGGACGGCCGTACCGCCGTCTACACCGTGGACCGCGTGAAGGTCTTCGACAAGGCGGGCTTCCCCGACAAGGAGGTCTACGGGCCCTCCGGGCGTCCGGAGCTGCGGATCCTCACCTGCGGCGGCCTCTTCAGCCGGCGGACCGGCTACACCAGCAACGTGGTGGTCTTCGCCCACCTGACCTCGACGAAGTGACCGGTGGACCGGCCGGTACGGGTTCTTCCGACCGTACCGGCCGGTCCTTCGCGATGCTGACCCGGAACGTCCGGGGACCGGGAACGTCTGGCGCCCGAAAACTATCACCGCTAGTTTGTGTCCCGGACGACGCGGACCCGCCGGGAGGAAGCAGCATGAAGGCACACGACGCCCTGTACATCGACGGCGCCTGGCGCCCCGCCGACGGCGCGGACGTGATCGAGGTCGTGAACCCCGCCGACGAGGAAATCATCGGCCGGGTCCCGGCGGGCGGGGCCCTGGACGTGGACAACGCCGTCCGGGCCGCGCGCGCCGCCCTTCCGGCCTGGGCCGCCACGCCCCCGGCCGAGCGGGCCGCACGCCTGGCCGCCCTCCGGGACGCCCTCGTGGCCCGCAAGGACGAGATCGCCGCGACGGTCACCGCCGAACTGGGCTCACCCCCGCAGTTCTCCCAGACCGTGCACGCCGGCGTGCCGATCGCGGTCGCCGGCTCCTACGCCGAGCTGGCCGCCGCCCACCCCTTCGAGGAGCGGGTCGGCAACTCCACCGTCCTGCACGAACCGGTCGGCGTGGTCGGCGCGATCACCCCCTGGAACTATCCCCTCCACCAGATCGTCGCCAAGGTCGCCCCCGCGCTCGCCGCGGGCTGCACGGTCGTCCTCAAGCCCGCCGAGGACACGCCGCTCACCGCCCAGCTGTTCGCCGAGGCGGTGCACGAGGCGGGCGTACCCGCGGGCGTGTTCAACCTGGTCACCGGCCTAGGGCCGGTCGCCGGACAGGCCCTCGCCGAGCACCCGGGCGTCGACCTGGTCTCCTTCACCGGCTCCACGGCGGTCGGCCGGCGGATCGGCGCTGTGACCGGCGCGGCCGTGAAGAAGGTCGCCCTCGAACTGGGCGGCAAGTCCGCCAACGTCATCCTGCCGAGCGCCGACCTCGCCAAGGCCGTCAACGTCGGCGTGGCCAACGTGATGTCCAACTCCGGCCAGACGTGCAGCGCCTGGACCCGCATGCTGGTCCACCGTGACCGGTACGCCGAGGCCGTCGAGCTGGCCGCGGCCGCCGCCGCCAAGTACGGCGACCGCATCGGTCCGGTGGTCAGCGCCGCCCAGCGGGCACGGGTGCGCGGTTACATCGAGAAGGGCATCGCCGAGGGCGCCCGCCTGGTCGCCGGCGGCCCCGAAGCGCCGCGCGAGAAGGGCTACTTCGTCAGCCCGACCGTCTTCGCGGACGTCACCCCGGAGATGACCGTCGCCCAGGAGGAGATCTTCGGACCGGTGCTGTCGGTCCTGAGCTACGACGACGAGGACGACGCCCTGCGCATCGCCAACGGCACGGTGTACGGCCTCGCGGGCGCCGTCTGGGCCGCCGACGAGGCCGAGGCGGTGGCCTTCGCCCGCCGCATGGACACCGGCCAGGTCGACATCAACGGCGGCCGGTTCAACCCCCTCGCGCCCTTCGGGGGCTACAAGCAGTCCGGAGTCGGCCGGGAACTCGGCGCGCACGGACTCGCGGAGTACCTCCAGACCAAGTCCCTCCAGTTCTAGGGAGTCCCTGACCCATGGCCGTACGAGCCGCCGTCCTGCCCGCCATCGGCGCCCCGCTGGAGATCACCGGCATCGAGCTGCCCGACCCGGGACCCGGACAGGTCCGGGTCCGTCTCGCCGCCGCCGGCGTCTGCCACTCCGACCTGTCCCTGGCGAACGGCATCATGCGGGTGCCGGTCCCGGCGGTCCTCGGCCACGAGGGCGCCGGCACGGTCGTCGCCGTCGGCGAGGGCGTCACCCATGTCGCGCCCGGCGCGTCCGTGGTCCTCAACTGGGCGCCGTCCTGCGGCACCTGCCACGCCTGCACGCTCGGCGAGGTCTGGCTGTGCGCCAACGCACTGAACGGCGCGGCGGACGTCCACGCCCGCACCGCCGACGGCACCGGCCTCCACCCCGGCCTCAACGTCGCCGCGTTCGCCGAGGAGACGGTGGTCGCCGCCGCCTGTGTGCTGCCGTTGCCGGAGGGGGTGCCGCTGGTGGACGCCGCCCTCCTCGGCTGCGCCGTGCTCACCGGGTACGGCGCCGTCCACCACGCGGCGAAGGTCCGGCCCGGCGAGACGGTCGCCGTGTTCGGTGTCGGCGGGGTCGGCCTCGCCACCCTCCAGTCGGCCCGCATCGCGGGTGCCTCCCGCGTCATCGCGGTCGACGTCTCGCCCGGCAAGGAGGAGCTGGCCCGCGCGGCCGGCGCCACGGACTACGTCCTCGCCTCCGACACCACCGCGCGCGAGATCCGCGCGCTCACCGGCAAGCAGGGAGTGGACGTCTCCGTGGAGTGCGCGGGCCGCGCGGTCTCCATCCGGGCGGCCTGGGATTCCACGCGCCGGGGCGGCCGTACGACGGTCGTCGGCATCGGCGGCAGGGACGAGCACGTCACCTTCGACGCACTGGAACTCTTCCACTGGGGCCGCACCCTGTCCGGCTGCGTCTACGGCAACAGCGATCCCGCCCGCGACCTCCCGGTCCTCGCCGCGCACGTACGGGAGGGCCGCCTGGACCTGTCCCGGCTGGTGACCGAGCGGATCACCCTGGAGGGCATCCCGGCGGCCTTCGACAACATGCTGGCGGGCAAGGGGGGCCGGGCGCTGGTGGTGTTCTGAGGGACGTGTACGCCCGGGACGTGTACGCCCCGGGCGTGGACGCCCCCTACGCGCCCTCCCGCAGCTGCTGGTACTGGTGCGCGAGCCCGTCCAGCAGCGCGGTGAGCCCCGTCCCGAAGGCCCGCTCGTCGATCTTCTCCTGCTGCTCGGCGAGGAGGTGGGCCTGGCCGAGGTGGGGGTAGTCGGCGGGGTCGTAGGCGCTGGCGTCGTCCACGAAGCCGCCGGCGAACGAGCCGAGCGCCGAGCCCATGATGAAGTACCGCATCAGCGCGCCGATGGACGTCGCCTGCGCCGGCGGCCAGCCCGCGTCGACCATCGCGCCGTAGACCGCGTCGGCCAGGCGCAGCGCGGCGGGGCGGCGGCCGGGGCCCCGGGCGAGGACCGGGACGATGTTCGGGTGGTCGCGGAGGGCGGCCCGGTAGGACACGGCCCAGTCGTGCAGCGCGGTCCGCCACTCCCGGCCGTCCTCGAACATCGACAGGTCCACCAGCCCGCTCACCGAGTCCGCGACCGCCTCGAGGATCTCGTCCTTGGTGCGGAAGTGGTTGTACAGCGAGGGACCGCTCACCCCCAGCTCGGCGGCGAGCCGGCGCGTGGAGACGGCCGCGAGACCCTCCCGGTCCACGAGGTCCCGGGCCGTCTCGACGATCCGGTCGGTGCTGAGGAGGGGCTTGCGCGGTCGGGCCATGGCGCACATAGTAGGGCTGCGAGCAGAAACTAGCAGTGCTAATTTAAATGTACAGCTTTCAAGATCCATCTGGTGGGGTGATCTCGTGGTGAACCTGGGGCTCAGCGAGGAGCAGACGGCCGTACGGCAGCTCGCCCGGGACTTCGTGGAGCGCGACATCGCCCCGCACGTGGTCGCCTGGGACCGGGCCGAGGAGGTCGACCGGGGCATCGTCGGGAAGCTCGGCGAGCTCGGCTTCCTCGGCCTGACCATCGACGAGGAGTACGGCGGCTCGGGCGGCGACCATCTCGCGTACTGCCTGGTCACGGAGGAGCTGGGCCGCGGTGACTCCTCGGTCCGCGGAATCGTGTCCGTCTCCCTCGGGCTCGTCGCCAAGACGATCGCCGCCTGGGGGAGCGAGGAGCACAAGCGGCGCTGGCTGCCGGGGCTCACCTCCGGCGCGTACGTCGGCTGCTTCGGCCTGACCGAGCCGGGCACCGGATCCGACGCGGGCAGCCTCACCACCCGCGCCGTGCGCGACGGCGGCGACTACGTCATCAACGGCACCAAGATGTTCATCACCAACGGCACCTGGGCCGACGTCGTCCTGCTCTTCGCCCGCTCCACCGACGCCCCCGGCCACAAGGGCGTCTCCGCCTTCCTCGTGCCCACCGACACCCCCGGCCTGACCCGCCGCACCGTCCACGGCAAACTCGGCCTGCGCGGCCAGGCCACCGCCGAACTCGTCCTGGAGGACGTCCGGGTGCCCGCCTCCGCCCTGCTCGGTGAGGAGGGCAAGGGCTTCTCCGTCGCCATGTCCGCGCTCGCCAAGGGCCGGATGTCGGTGGCCGCGGGCTGCGTCGGCATCGCCCAGGCCGCCCTGGACGCCGCCGTGCGGTACGCCGGCGAGCGCGAGCAGTTCGGCAAGCCGATCGCCCGCCACCAGCTGGTGCAGGAGCTGATCAGCGACATCGCCGTCGACGTGGACGCGGCCCGGCTGCTGACCTGGCGGGTCGCCGACCTCGTCGACCGCGGCGAACCGTTCGCCGTCGAGTCCTCCAAGGCCAAGCTGTTCGCCTCCGAGGCGGCCGTCCGCGCGGCCAACAACGCCCTCCAGGTGTTCGGCGGCTACGGCTACATAGACGAGTACCCGGCCGGCAAACTCCTGCGCGACGCCCGCGTGATGACCCTCTACGAGGGCACCAGCCAGATCCAGAAGCTGCTCATCGGACGTGCCCTGACCGGCGTCTCGGCGTTCTGAGTACGTCCCTGAGTATCCCGGCGGATGTGGCGCGGGCCGCGTCCGCCGATGCTGTGTCCCATGAGTGACACACCGGTCAAACAGCAGAGCACGGCCGCCTTCCACGGCCAGGCCGTCGCCTCCTTCGCCGTCGCCCTGGCGGCCACCGCCATCGGCGTCTACCGGCTGGACGCCGGCGCCTGGGTCCGCGGCTTCCTCGCGATCGCCGTCCTCTACCTCGTCACCTCCGCCTTCACCCTCGCCAAGGTCGTCCGGGACCGCCAGGAGGCCGGGTACATCGTCAGCCGCGTCGACCAGGCCCGCCTGGAGAAGCTGCTCGCGGAGCACGACCCCTTCGACAGGCCGTGAGGCCGGACGGCCCGGGTGACCCGGCCGAGCCGCCACGCTAAGCGCCCGCTCATCGTCGGCGGTATGGTGGTGCTCCTGTCACGAGAGGGGCGAACGAGCGATGAGTACGGCGGAGGAGACGACCGGCGGCGAAGTGGAGCCGTGGGAAGAGGTCACCCCGGACGCGGCCCGGCGGCTGCTCGTCGCCGCCGTGGAGGCCTTCGCCGAGCGCGGCTACCACGCGACGACGACCCGTGACATCGCGAGCCGCGCCGGCATGAGCCCGGCCGCGCTCTACATCCACTACAAGACCAAGGAAGAGCTGCTTCACCGGATCAGCCGGATCGGCCACGACAAGGCCCTCGGCATCCTGCGCACGGCGGCCCGCCGCGAGGGCCGCGCGTCCGAGCGGCTGGCCGACGCGGTCAGCTCCTTCGTCCGCTGGCACGCGGGCCGGCGGACCACCGCGCGGGTCGTGCAGTACGAACTCGACGCCCTCGGCCCCGACGCCCGCGCCGAGATCGTCGCGCTGCGCCGCCAGGTGGACGCCGAGGTGCGCGGGATCATCGAGGACGGCGTGGCCTCGGGCGAGTTCGACGTGCTGGACGTCAAGGGCACCACGCTCGCCGTGCTGTCGCTGTGCATCGACGTGGCCCGGTGGTTCACCGTGGACGGCCCGCGCACCCCCGAGGAGGTCGGCGCGCTCTACGCCGACCTCGTGCTGCGGATGGTGGGGGCGGGATAGCCCGCCCCCGGGTTCACAGGTAGTACCGGGCCACCGACTCCGCGACACACACCGGCTTGTCGCCGCCCTCGCGCTCCACGGTGAAGGCGACCGCCACCTGCACCCCGCCCGTGACGTCCTCCACACCGGTGATCGTCCCGGTGGCGCGCAGCCGCGAGCCGACGGGGACCGGGGCGGGGAAGCGGACCTTGTTCGTCCCGTAGTTCACACCCATCTTCACGCCCTCGACCCTGATGAGCTGCGGCCCGAACAGCGGCAGCAGCGACAGGGTGAGGTAGCCGTGGGCGATCGTGGTCCCGAACGGCCCGGCGGCGGCCTTCTCCGGGTCCACGTGGATCCACTGGTGGTCGCCGGTCGCCTCGGCGAACAGGTCGATCCGCTTCTGGTCGACCTCCAGCCAGTCGGTGTGGCCCAGCTGCTCGCCCACGGCCGCCTTCAGCTCGTCGGGGGAGGTGAAGGTCCTCGGTTCTGCCATGTTCCCGGCCTCTCGCTCGTGTCTCTAAGCAACTGCTTAGCATGGTCGGGCGGGAGGTCGATGTCAACGGAGGGCCCGGCCGGCCGGGTGGGTAATCTCTGGGGAGTGCCCCAGATTCCGGAGAAGATCCACGAGCTGACCGTCGGCCAGTTGTCCGCGCGCAGCGGCGCCGCGGTGTCCGCCCTGCACTTCTACGAGGCCAAGGGCCTGATCACCAGCCGGCGCACCCCGGGCAACCAGCGCCGGTACAGCCGCGACACCCTGCGCAGGGTCGCGTTCGTCCGCGCGGCCCAGCGGGTCGGTATCCCCCTGGCCACCATCCGTGAGGCCCTGTCCGGACTGCCGGAGGAGCGGACGCCGACCAGGGAGGACTGGGCGCGGCTGTCGGACAAGTGGCGTTCCGAACTGGAGGAGCGGATCCAGCAGCTGAACCGCCTGCGGGACCATCTGGCCGACTGCATCGGGTGCGGATGCCTGTCCCTGGAGAACTGCGTCCTGTCCAACCCGGACGACGTCTTCGGCGACCGCCTGACGGGCTCCCGGCTCCTGGCCGAGGGCCGCTGACACCCGAAGAGGGACGACCGGCCGGTCCCAGGTCCGCCACATGGGCACCCCCGCACCGCCGACGGTCGAGCGGCGCCCGTTGAGACACACCTGAGCCATGACCCGATGGTGCCGGACGCCGGCGACGGCCCCGGTCACCGCGCCGGCCACGCCTCGCGGAAGGGGTGCGGCATCCCCTGCGCACCCCGCACCGGGTGCCGGCCCGCCGCTCGGGCCGCGCCCGGTGACACCCCAGCGCTCAGGCCGACATGAGCAGGCGCTCCCGCTTGGCGTACTCCAGGGCCCGCGACGTGAGTACGGGCCGCGGCACGAGGATGCCGCAGTCCGCGCAGACCGGTCCGGACGACGGCTCGTGGTCCAGGCCGTACTTCCAGACCAGGCGTTCCCCGTCGCACACCGGGCAGGACGAGCCCGGTGCCCGTTCCAGCGCGGCGATCAGCCGGCGCAGCACCACCGCCAGCGGCTCACCGGGGTGGACGCGGGGGTCGTCGCACCAGGCGACCCCGAAACCGCCCCAGGTCAGCCGGTGCCAGTCGTCGACACTGCCCGGCCGGCGCAGCCCGTCGTGCTTCTCCTTCTTACGTCGGTCCGTGAAGTCGGTCTCGTAGGCGAGCCAGACGTCACGGGCCTCCTCCAGTTCCTCCAGCGCGGCCACGAGCCGCACCGGATCGGGGGAGCGGTCCTCCGGGCCGAAGCCCGCCCGGGAGCACAGATGGTCCCAGGTCGCGCGATGCCCGTAAGGGGCGAACTTCTCGAGGCACTTGCGCAGTGAGTACCGCCGCAGCGCCAGATCGCAGCGCGGATCGCGTACTTGTCTCGCCAGACTCCGGAAACCTGCCATCGTCCTGCACCTCCGTCACACCTGCACCTGCACTTCGGTCACTTCGGCGTCGTCGCACGGACGTCGCCGAATAGACGTATCGACAGGCGATTCGGCTCCATCTCTTCTTCGTCTCTCCTTGCCGACTCCCGAAAGTGACGCATGTTCACCTTTGAACGTGGGGATACCGCCGGTAACGTTCGGCCACCCCCTGTCGCTAGGAGCCGCCATGCCACGGCGAAGCCCACGTACTGCCCCTGACAGACTGAGAACGTCCCGTCGTCTTCCCGGGTTCCTGAAGACCGCGTCCGTATGCGTCCTCGTCGCCGGTCTCCTCTCTCCCTTCACTCGGACAGCGGCGGCGGCCGACGCGACCGCCCCGAACGACTACTGCGGCGGCCAGTGTTCGGACATCGTGCCGCCCGGCGAGAACGGCAACGCGACCCTCGCGCAGATCCTGCTCAACCAGGCCTTCGGCACCCAGCCGTCGCACGCCGAGGACCAGCTCGGCCCTTACGCCAACCTGGCCACCGGCTACAAGGGACTGACCGACGCCACCATCAACACCTTCTTCAACGACGCCTCGTTCGGCGTCCCGTCGGGGCAGGTCGCCTCCACCGAGAAGCCGGCCGGCCGCGGCGACGTGACGATCGTGCGTGACAAGAAGTCCGGTGTGCCGCACATCACCGGCACCACCCGGTACGGCACCGAGTTCGGCGCCGGTTACGCGGCGGCCGAGGACCGGCTGTGGCTGATGGACGTCTTCCGGCACGTGGGCCGCGGCCGGCTGACCTCCTTCGCGGGCGGCGCCCCCGCCAACCAGGGCCTGGAGCAGCAGTTCTACCGCGACGCGCCCTACACCGAGGCCGACCTCCAGGCGCAGATCGACAACGCGGTCGCGAAGAACGGCGCGCGCGGCCAGCAGGCCCTCGGCGACGTCAACGCCTACCTCGCCGGCGTCAACGCCTATATCGACGCCTCCGACAGCGGCCGTTACTTCCCCGGCGAGTACGTCCTGACCGGCCACAAGGACTCGATCACCAACGCCGGCACCATAGAACACTTCAAGGTCACCGACATGGTGGCCCTCGCCTCCGTCATCGGCTCGCTGTTCGGCTCCGGCGGGGGCGGCGAGGTGAACAACGCCCTGTCCCTGCTCGCCGCCCAGGCCAGGTACGGCGTCGA
The DNA here is from genome assembly GCF_043080665.1 of Streptomyces sp. NPDC014991. NCBI lineage: Bacteria > Bacillati > Actinomycetota > Actinomycetes > Kitasatosporales > Streptomycetaceae > Streptomyces > Streptomyces sp. NPDC014991. Next base: position 102,382 of record NZ_JBIBVY010000015.1, on the reverse strand, counting down.
GGAGGGCACCCGGGTCTGGGAGTCCTTCCGCGAGCGCAACGACCCCGAGGCCGCCCTCACCGTCCACGACGGCCGAGGCTTCCCGTACGCCGCCAAGCCCGCCGACGCCCAGGGCGGGGCGTTCCCCGACGCAGGCTCGGTGGCCCAGGAACCGCTCGTGTACGACCGCACGGGCAGCGCGGCCACGGCGAGTGCCCGCAAGATGTCCGCCACGGCCGCCAAGACGGCGCTCGGCTCGGCCCGGCGGGGCATGTCCAACGCCCTGGTGGTGAGCGGTGAACACACCGCCGGCGGCCACCCGATCGCCGTCTTCGGCCCGCAGACCGGCTACTTCGCGCCGCAGCTGCTCATGCTCCAGGAGATACAGGGCCCCGGCATCAGCGCCCGCGGCGCGTCCTTCGCGGGGCTGAGCATGTACGTGGAACTCGGCCGCGGCCAGGACTACTCCTGGAGCGCCACCACGTCCGGCCAGGACATCATCGACACCTACGCCGTCGAGCTGTGCCAGGACGACCACCACTACCTGTACCACGGCACCTGCACCGCCATGGACCAGGTCGAGCAGAAGAACGCCTGGTCGCCGACGGTGGCCGACGGCACGGCCGCGGGGTCGTACACCATGCGCGTGTGGCGCACGAAGTACGGTCCGGTGGCGTACCGGGCGACCGTCGGCGGCAAGAAGGTCGCCTACACCACCCTGCGCTCCTCCTACCTGCACGAGGCCGACTCGATCATCGGCTTCCAGATGCTCAACGACCCCGACTACGTCAAGGGGCCCCAGGACTTCCAGAGCGCCGCGCGGCACATCAACTTCACCTTCAACTGGTTCTACGCGGACTCCCGGCACACCGCCTACTACAACAGCGGTGACAACCCGGTCCGGGCGGACGGCGTCGACGCCGAGTTCCCCGTCTGGGGCCGGCCGGCGTACGAGTGGCGGAACTGGGACCCGGCCACCAACACGGCCGACTACACCCCGGCCTCCGCGCACCCCAACTCCGTCGACCAGGACTACTACATCTCCTGGAACAACAAGCAGGCCAAGGACTACACGACCGCGTCCTGGGGCGACGGCTCCGTGCACCGCGGCGACCTGCTGGACGACCGTGTCAAGAAGCTCGTCGCGGCCGGCGGGGTGACCCGTACCCAACTGGTACAGGCCATGGCCGACGCGGGCCTCGCCGACCTGCGCGCCGAGGATGTGCTGCCCGAGCTGCTGAAGGTGGTCGACTCCGCGCCGGTGACCGACCCCACGGCCGCCGCGGCGGTGGGCAGGCTCAAGGCCTGGCTGACCGCGGGCGCCAAGCGCACCGAGACGTCGGCCGGTTCGAGGACGTACGCCGACGCCGACGCGATCCGCATCCTGGACGCCTGGTGGCCGCTGCTGGTGAAGGCGGAGTTCGAGCCGGGACTCGGCAGCGACCTGTACACCGCGATCACCGGCAGCCTGCCGGTCGACGAGGCGCCGTCCGCCGGCCACGGCCCGACCGGCTCGCACGCCGGAAGCTCCTTCCAGTACGGATGGTGGAGCTATGTCGACAAGGACATCCGCGCGGTGCTCGGCGAGCCCGTGCGGGGCGGCCTGGCGCACACGTACTGCGGCGGTGGCGGTCTCGGCGCCTGCCGTGACGTCCTGCTCGGCACGCTGAAGCAGGCGGCCGGCGTGACCGCCGCGCAGGTCTACCCGGGCGACGACCAGTGCTCGGCCGGCGACCAGTGGTGCGCCGACTCGATCGCCCAGCGCACCCTGGGCGGCATCAAGCACGGCAGGATCAGCTGGCAGAACCGGCCGACGTTCCAGCAGGTCGTGGAGTTCACCTCGCACCGCTGAGGTGATCCGGGCGGCGGGTCAGCCGATGCGGCCCGCCGCCACCACCAGCCGGGCCAGTTCGGGGTGGATGATGTCGCTGTGCGCCCCGGTCGGTGCGCCTCCGCGCCGCACCACGGACGCCGCGTCGACGTTCACGCACCCCGACGCGGGCAGCGCACCGCTCAGGGCCGCCGCCAGGTCCAGCCGGGCGGTGCCCGGCACCCCCTGCACCCCGTCGTGGCCCAGGGCGCCCCAGCGTGGGCCCAGCACGGCCGCGATCTCGCTGCCCCCGCAGGAACGGTCGTCCCCGGCCAGCCGGGAGGCCAGCGGGTAGAACGTGCCGAGAGCCGCGTCGAAGTGCGAGTAGCAGCACACCAGCGGTCCGTCGACGCGCCGCTGCCGGTCCCTGAGCGTCCCCGCCCGGTCCGGGGCGTGCGGCAGCCGGGCGGTGAACGCGTAGTGCGAGAACGCCCCCTGGAGCAGGGTGACCGACTTGACCGTGTCCACCCCCTCGGGCAGCCCGCGCAGCGCGAAGGCCACCAGCCGGCCGCCGAAGCTGTGCCCGACCAGGTGCACCCGCAGCCCGGGTGCCACCGCCGCCAGCCGCCCGAGCAACGGCCCCAGACCCCGCTCCCCGACCGTCCCGGCCCTGCCTTTCATCTGGTGGTACGTCAGCTGCCGCAGCAGTTCCTTGGCGCCGTCCCACGGGTTGGGCAGGCTGAACCGCGCGGCGCCTTCCGCCGGGTCGAGCGCGGCCAGCGCCTCGGCGAACTGCTCGCACACGGCCACCGGATCCCCGCCGAACACGGCCGGTTCGCCCGCCTCGTCGGTGTCGGCGGCCCCCGGCGGCTCCCCGTCCGGCAGCAGCCGCACCAGCCGGCCGAACTCCGCCAGCCCCCCGGCGCCGCCCGGTCTCTCGTCGAGCATCCGGGCCAGCCGGTCCACCACCGCCGCCCGGCCCGGGAAGGACTCCGACAGCGCGCGCCGGGTGTCCTCGTCCAGTCCCCGGCGCGGTGCCGCCGCCTCCACGGCCGCCACCGGCCTCGGGAAGTCCGGGATCGGCTCGTCGCTGAACCGCATCGACGGCCAGATCACGCCGGCGTACCCGAGCCGGGCCTTCGGCGCGAGCCGCGGGAACGGGGCGAGGAAGCGGCGGTACAGCGCGGTAGCGCCCGAGCGGTCGTTGTTCCAGCCGTGCGAGAAGACGACCAGGTCACGCACGCCGTGCTCGGTGACCTGCGTCAGCAGCCGGTCGCGTTCGGAGCCGTCCCCGTCCCCGTCCGCGTCGAAGGTCAGCTCCCAGTAGGGAGTCACGCTCGTCCCAGGATCCGTCATGCCAGGCTCCCTCGTCCCGCGCCACGGCGTGGTGCGCCCGTATCGTCCTGCGGGGACGAGGGGTTGGCCATACGGCGCGGCTCACTTGTAGAGGAGGTATTCCCTCCGGGTGCGCCGGAACGCGGTCAGTTCGTCCTGCCAGGCCCCCGTCACCTCGTCGGTGCCGGCACCCGCGTCGATCATCGTGCGCACCCGGGCGGAGCCGGTCAGTCTGTCGATCCAGTCGTCGGACCGCCAGGCGAAGCCGTCCCAGACCTTTCTGGCGGTCACGAGCAGGGCGATCCCGGTCCGTACGGGGTCGTAGGCGGCCCGGTCGGTCACATGGATCTGGACCCCGCCGACCGTCCTGCCCTGGAACTTGGAGAACGTGGGCGTGAAGTACGCCTCCCGGAACCGCACGCCCGGCAGGCCGAGCCCGTTCACGGCGGCGGCCCAGCGTCCGTCGACGCCCTCGGCGCCGAGGAGTTCGAACGGCCGGGTCGTGCCGCGCCCCTCGGAGAGGTTGGTGCCCTCGAACATGCAGGTGCCGGAGTACACCAACGCGGTGTCCGGGGTCGGCATGTTCGGGCTCGGCGGCACCCAGGGCAGGCCGCAGTCGTCGTAGAAGGCCTCGCGCCGCCAGCCCGACATGCGGACGGTCTCCAGGTCGACGGGTGTGGCCAGGAACTCACCGTTGAACAGGCGGGCCAGCTCCGCGACGGTCATCCCGTGCGCCTGCGCGATCGGCTGCCGGCCGACGAAGGTGGCGAACTCCCGGTGCAGGACCGGTCCCCGTGCCTCGCGGCCGGTCACCGGGTTCGGGCGGTCCAGGACGACGAGGCGCAGGCCGGCGAGCTGGGCCGCCTCCATGCAGTCGTACAGGGTCCAGACGTACGTGTAGAACCGGGCACCGACGTCCTGGATGTCGAAGACGACCGTGTCGACGCCGGAGGCGGTGAAGACGTCGGCGAGTGCCCGGCCGCTCTTCAGGTAGGTGTCGTAGACCGGGAGGCCGGTCGCGGGGTCCTCGTGGCGGCCCTCGGAACCGCCCGCCTGCGCGGTGCCCCGGAAGCCGTGTTCCGGGCCGAAGACCGCGGTCAGCGTGACGCGGGGGTCGGCGTGCAGGACATCGACGATGTGACGGGTGTCCCGGGTGATGCCGGTGGGGTTGGTGACGACGCCGACGCGCCGGCCCTCCAGCAGGGCGTACCCGTCGGCCGCCAGTCTCTCGAAGCCGGTGCGCAGGCGCTCGCCGTGCCGGGACGCGGTGGGGACGGCCGCGGGTTCGCCGGGCCGGGACGTGGTCGGGACGGCCGCGGGTTCGCCGTGCCGGGGTGCGGCGGGGACGGCCGCCACCGCGGCCGATCCGAGCAGATTCCGTCGGGACAGGTGCATGGGATGGCCTCCGTGGGGATGGAAGGTACCGGCGGGTCCGTGGTCGCTCGCGCGGCTTCCCGCGTGGTGGGAGGGTGACGCAGTCAGCCATTCCCTTACACATACCGACTGGTTAGTCTGTCCCCGGAAGAGCCGCGCACGCCGCGCGAAAGTCGTGTCGAAGGAGACCGATGGTGGAAGCCGTGCAGAATGCGGGAGTGATCGTCACCGGAGCGGGCGGTGGGATCGGGGCCGCGCTGGCCCGGCGGTTCGCCGCCGAGGGCGCCCGGGTCGTGGTCAACGACCTGGACGCCGGGAAGGCCGAGGCCGTGGCCGGGGAGATCGGCGGGATCGCCGTGCCCGGCGACGCCTCCACGATCGTCGGCCCGGCCCGGGACGCGCTCGGCGGCACGGTCGACGTCTACTGCGCCAACGCCGGTGTCGCCTTCGAGGACGGCGACCTCGGCGGCACCCTGGACGAGCACTCCTGGGCGACGTCCTGGGACGTCAACCTGATGGCCCACGTCCGCGCGGCCCACACCCTGCTGCCGGACTGGGTGGAGCGCGGCGGCGGCCGGTTCGTGTCCACCGTCTCCGCCGCCGGGCTGCTGACGATGATCGGCGCGCCCTCCTACAGCGTGACCAAGCACGGCGCCTACGCCTTCGCCGAGTGGCTGTCGCTGACGTACCGGCACCAGGGGATCAAGGTCCACGCCATCTGCCCGCAGGGTGTCCGCACCGACATGCTGTCCGCCACCGGCAGCGCGGGCGACCTGGTGCTCCAGCCCACCGCGATCGAACCGGAGGACGTGGCCGAGGCGCTGTTCCGGGGCATCGAGGAGGACCGTTTCCTGATCCTGCCGCACCCCGAGGTCGCCGGCTTCTACCGGACCCGGGCCACAGACCCCGACCGCTGGCTCGCCACCATGAACCACATCCAGCAGAAGTGGGAGGCCGGCCGGTGACCGCCTCCCGCTACGCCGCCCGCCCCTGGCTCGCGCTGCTCGACGAGGCCCAGCGCGCCCCGGTCACGCCCGCCGACTCGCTCGTGCACGCCCTGCGCGAGGCCGTGGCCACGGCACCGGACCGCACCTTCCTCGCCTACTTCGACGCCCGCCTGAGCTACCGCGAGGCCGACGAGCTGAGCGACGGCGTGGCCGCCCACCTGGCCGCCCGCGGCCTCGCCCGGGGCGACCGGGTGGCCGTCCTGCTCCAGAACTCCCCGCACTTCGTGCTCGCCGTCCTCGGCGCCTGGAAGGCGGGCGCGACCGTCGTCCCCGTGAACCCCATGTACAAGGCGGGCGAGGTGGGGCACGTCCTGCGGGACGGCGAGGTGACCGCGCTGGTCTGCTCCGACCGGGCCTGGGAGTCGTACCTGCGGGAGACGGCCGCCGGCTCGCCGGTGCGGATCGTCCTCACCGCCTGCGAGCGGGACTTCCAGACCCGCGACGACCCGCGCGTCCTGTCCTTCGAGCGGCTGCCGCCGGCCGCGGACGCCGACGACCTGGTCACCGTGGCCCGGCAGGGCGGCCCGGCCCCCGAGGACCGCGCGCCGCGCCCGGACGACATCGCGCTGATCAGCTACACCTCGGGCACCAGCGGCACACCCAAGGGCGCCACCAACACCCACGCCAACATCATGCACAACGCCGAACGGCAGGCCACCGGGCTCGGCCTGCCCCAGCCGCCCGTCTACCACGCCCTGGCGCCGCTGTTCCACATCACCGGCATGGTCTGCCAGTTCGGCGCCTGCCTGAACAGCGCGGGCACCCTGGTCCTCACCTACCGCTTCGAGCCCGGCGTCGTCCTCGAGGCCTTCGCCGAGCACCGCCCGCACTACACGGTCGGCCCCTCCACCGCCTACATGGCGCTCGCCGCCCACCCCGACGTCACCCGCGAGCACTTCGCCTCCTTCACCAACATCTCCTCCGGCGGCGCCCCGGTGCCGCCGGCCCTGGTGGAGAGGTTCCGCGAGCGCTTCGGGCCGTACATCCGCGTCGGCTACGGCCTCACCGAGTGCACCGCCCCGTGCGCCTCCGTCCCGCCCGGCCTGGAGGCACCCGTGGACCCGGTCTCCGGGACGCTGTCCGTCGGCCTGCCCGGCGCGGACACCGTGGTGCGCATCCTGGACGAGCAGGGCGAGGAGGTGCCCTTCGGGGAACAGGGCGAGATCGTCGTACGAGGCCCCCAGGTGGTCCCCGGCTACTGGCGGCGCCCCGACGCCACCGCCGAGACCTTCCCCGGCGGCGAGCTGCGCACCGGCGACATCGGGTTCATGGACGAGCAGGGCTGGCTCTACGTCGTCGACCGCAAGAAGGACATGATCAACGCCTCCGGCTTCAAGGTATGGCCGCGCGAGGTCGAGGACGTCCTGTACACCCATCCGGCCGTGCGCGAGGCGGCCGTCGTCGGCGTGCCCGACGGGTACCGTGGCGAGACCGTCAAGGCCTATATCAGCCTGCGTCCGGGAGCCGAGGCGGACCCGGACGAACTCGCGGGGTACTGCAAGGAGAGACTGGCCGCCTACAAGTACCCGCGTCAGGTGGAGATCCTGCCCGAACTGCCCAAGACGGCGAGTGGGAAGATCCTCCGTCGGGAACTGCGTTCCCGCACCGACGACTAGCAGCAGACCGGAAGGCAGGTGGCGGCAGTGCCCAGGACGACGGACGGAGACGGTACGCCCGTCCCGCAGCGGCTGCTGGCCGCCGCCACCCGGCTCTTCGCCGAGCGCGGTTACGACCGCACCTCCGTGCAGGAGATCGTGGAGGCGGCCGGCGTCACCAAGGGAGCGCTGTACCACTACTTCGGCTCCAAGGACGACCTGCTGCACGAGGTGTACGCGCGCGTGCTGCGCGTCCAGCAGGAGCGGCTGGACCACTTCGCGGGCCTGGACGCTCCCGTCGAGAAGCGGCTCAGGGAGGCGGCGGCCGACGTGGTCGTCACCACGATCGACAACCTCGACGACGCGATGATCTTCTTCCGCTCCATGCACCACCTGAGCCCGGAGAAGAACAAGCAGGTCCGCGCCGAGCGCCGGCGCTACCACGAGCGGTTCCGCGCGCTCATCGAGGAGGGCCAGAAGGCGGGGGTCTTCTCCACCGCGACCCCGGCCGACCTGGTGGTGGACTACCACTTCGGCTCCGTCCACCACCTGTCGACGTGGTACCGCCCGGGCGGCCCCCTCACCCCCCAGGAGGTCGCCGACCACCTCGCCGACCTGCTGCTGCGGGCACTGCGCCCCTAGGATCCGGCGTTCCCGGTAGACCGGGCTCAGTCGATGATCTCCCGGAAGAACAGGACGGCCGTGGCGGACGTGCCGCTGCCCACGCTCACCGCCACGGGCCACGCGTTGCCGGCCAGCGCCGCCAGGACGGTGGCCCCGATGCCGGCCAGCGCGGCCAGCAGGAAGACCATGGCGGCGCGCTGCGTCAGGAGCGGTCCGGCCCGCTCCGGCCGCGGCCGGTCCCGCTCGGACGACGGCCGGCCGGCCGGGGGCACCCTGGTGCTCCTCACCGGGCGTCGCCGGCCCGGACGGGCACCGGGTCCTGGGTCAGCGGGTCCACGCCGTCCTGCTCCGTCAGCCGCCACGGGTCCTGCGCCGGGCGGACGAGGGTGAACGCGACGCCGCCGTCCGCGCCCGCCCGGACGCCGTACACGGCGGGCTCGGCGAGGCTGTTGTACTTGAACGGCGTCGAGAAGTAGTAGGCGCCGGTGTCCGGCACCACCACGAGGTCGCCGGGCTCCAGCGGGGGCAGCGCGCGGTCGCGGGCCAGCAGGTCGCCGGCGAAGCAGGCGGGGCCCGCGACGTCCTGGCGTACGGGCCGCCCCCGCTTGGCCGTGCCGGACGGGTCGTGCGCCTCGATCCGCAGCGGCCAGGCGTCGGGACCGAACACGGTCCGGGTGGCGACCTGGACCCCGGCATGGGTCACCGCGATCGGCCGGCCCCCCGCGCTCTTGGTGTACTCGACGTACGCGGCCATGAACCCGTTCTTGGCGAGGAGGGACCGGCCGAACTCGGTGACGACCGCGTACCTGCCCTCGAAGAGCCGCGGGGCGTGTGCCCTCAGCTGCTCGACGTACATCCCGAACGTGGGGGTGACCTCGTCGTCGGCGAAGTTGACGGGGAGCCCGCCGCCGATGTCGAGGCCCGCGACCCTGCCCTCCCCGAACGCCGCCGTGACCTGGTCGGCGAACTCCACCGCCTGCGCCACCCCGCGGGCCATCAGGTCCAGGGGGCAGCCCTGCGACCCGGTGTGCGTGTGCACCCAGCTCAGCCACGGGTAGGTGTCGAACGCCCGCATCAGCCGTTCCCGGTTGCCCGGATCCGTCAGCGGGACACCGAACTTCGAGGTGCTCGTGGCGGTGCTCATCGCGGCGATGGCACCCCCGCCGACCTGGCAGTTGAGGCGCACACCGATCCGTGAGACCGGAACACGGCCGCCGAGCAGCAGATCGATCCGCTCCAGCTCCTGGAAGCTGTCCGCGTTGACGGCCACCCCCAGCTCCAGTGCCCGCTCCAGCTCCGCCCGGGTCTTGGCGGGGGAGTCGAAGACGATGTGTCCGGCCGGGAACCCGGCCGCCAGCGCCCGGGCCAGCTCACCCCCGGTCGCGACCTCGCAGCCCATGCCGTGCCCTGCCAGCTCCCTCAGGACGGGCACGAGGCTGTTGGCCTTCGCGGCGAACGTGTGCAGGACACCGCGGACCTCGGGGGAACCGGGGAAGGCCTCGTGCAGGGCCTGGACGGTGGCCGCGACGCCGTCGAGGTCGACGAAGGCGGCCAGCAGGGACTGCTCCGGGTCCAGCAGCCTCTGCCGCACGGCCTCCTGGAGAACGCGTTCGCGCCGTACGGCGTCGAGGGGCACAGCGGTCATGGTGAACCTTCCGGTGTGGGACGAGGCGGCCGGGGCCGATTCCCCGGGCGTGTTTCCAGGTTGCGGGCCGCGCACCCGTGCCGTCATCGTCGGTTCCTCAAAGGCTCACCCCCCGCGCCGGCGGCCGGGCCGGGCGGCCGGCCCCGGCCGGCCGCGCCGTTGTGCGCGGCGACGAGGACGGCGCCCCGCGTTGGTGCGGGCGCACGAAACGCGACCGCGGGCACGCCCTCACGACCCGGGTTCCGCCTCCCCGTCCGGGTCCCCGAGCCGCAGTTGCAGCTGCGCCAGCAGACGGGCGTCCGGACTGCCGAGATCCAGGTCCGAGACCGCGGTGATCCGGCCCAGCCGGTACCGCAGGCTGTTGGGGTGGACCGAGAGCGCGTGCGCCGCCGCGGACACGTCACCGAAGTGGTCGAGGTAGGCCCGCAGCGACTTCACGAGGTGGCCTCCGCCCGGTCCGGCGTCGGACGCGGCCAGTCGCGCCACCGAGGTTCCCGGCGGCAGCTCCAGGTCCCGCAGCGCCTCCAGTACCTGGAGCACGCCGATCGTGTCGGCCACGTCCGCCACCCGGGCGACGGTACGGGCGCCCCCGGTCCGGACGAGGGCCCTCAGGGCCTGTTCGGCGCTCCGGCGCGACTCGGCGGCCCGCGCCAGCGCCGGCACCACCTCGCCCAGGCCGGCCCGCACCGGTGTGCCCGTCGTGGCCGACAGCCGGTCGGCCAGCGACGTCCCCAGCTTCGTCAGCTGCTCACGGGCCCCGTCCGGGTCCTGGTCGAGCGCGGTCACCAGCACCAGAACCCTGCCGCCGGCCGGTACCACCACGATCCGGTGGCCGAGTGCCGCACAGTGCAGGGCGAGCGGACCGTACAGCCGCGACGGGTCCTCGGGCGCGGCCTGTCCGGACGCGCCCGCACCGAGGCCCACCGCCAGCACGGCGCAGGGCTCGTGCGCCGGCAGCGACGCCCGCGCGGCCAGCACCTCGGCCGAGCCGCGCTCCTGAAGCAGCGCCCGTGCCGCGTCCTCCACGAGCCGGCTGTCCGCGCCGCGCGTGCGGTGGTGCAGCAGATGGGCGGCGGCCTCCCGGGACGCCGCGCGCAGGGCCTCCGACGCGTTCGGGGACAGGGGCCGGCCGCCGACCGCGGCCACCCAGACGGATCCCAGCACCTCGCTGCCCGCGCGTACGGCGCACACCAGGCGCTCGGGGTTGTCGCCCTGCGCCCTGCGGTGCAGCACGTCGTCCGCCGTCCACAGGGCACGGAAGAATCCGGCGTCCCGCATGGCGGCCACGCGCCAGGGGGGAACGCGCCGCCCGAGAATGGTCAGCCGGCGCATCTCGTCCACGTTCTCCTCGGTCGAGGAGAACGCCAGCACCCGGGACTCGGTGTCCTCGATGGTCACCGAGCCGCCGACCAGCGCGGCCACCGCGTCGGCCAGCGCGTCGAGGTCCCCCAGGGCCGGCCCGGGGGCCGCGGGTAACGGCGCGGCCCCCGCCGCGGCCAGCCCGGCCCGCAGCACCACGACCAGCTCGTCCCACCGGTACCAGGTGCGGAAGAACACCGCCGTACCGGCCTCCCGGGCCGCCGCCCGCAGGGCACCGGCGGCGGCACCCTCGGGACGCTCCGGGCCGAAGACCACACCGGCGGCCCCGGCGTCCCCGGCCCGGCGCAGGACGTCCACCGCCTGGGGTGAGCCGGCACCGACACCGACCGCGAGCACCAGCTCCCGCGGCCGGATCGCGGGATCCAGCACGTCCAGCACGGCGACACCGCCGACGGTGACGGCCAGCCCGCCGGGCGCCGTGTCCAGCTCCAGGGCCCCCGGCCCCACCACCGACAGCAACCGCTCCAGGGTCACCTTGTTCTCCGCCGCCATGCCCCACGCCGGCTGCTCCCGCGAATCGGCCACGCTTCCCCCTCGCCCCACCGCCCGGCCGTGCCCGGCCGCGTCCGGAACAGGTACGACACCACAGCCGGGGCCCGCGCTCAACAGCGCACGGAAACACACGGTAGGGGCAGGGCCGGCCGGGGAACCGGGGGTGGCGGCCCCGGCCGGGTCGGTCAGCTGTACTTCTTCAGTTCCCTGCGGGCCAGTGAGCGCTGGTGCACCTCGTCCGGGCCGTCGGCGAGCATCAGGGTGCGGGCGCTCGCGTACAGCTCGGCCAGCGGGGAGTCCTGGCTCACGCCGCCCGCGCCGTGCAGCTGGATCGCGCGGTCGAGGATGCCGACCACCGCGCGCGGCGTGGCGATCTTGATGGCCTGGATCTCCGTGTGGGCGCCCCGGTTGCCGACGGTGTCCATCAGCCAGGCCGTCTTCAGCACCAGCAGCCGCAGTTGCTCGACGGTGACCCGGGCGTCGGCGATCCAGTTCTGGACCACCCCCTGCTGGGCCAGCGTCTTGCCGAACGCGGTACGGGAGACGGCCCGCCGGCACATCAGCTCGATCGCCCGCTCGGCCATGCCGATCAGCCGCATGCAGTGGTGGATGCGGCCGGGGCCGAGCCGGGCCTGGGCGATGGCGAAGCCGCCGCCCTCCTCGCCGACGAGGTTGGCCACCGGCACGCGCGCGTGGTCGAAGACGACCTCGGCGTGGCCGCCGTGGGAGTGGTCCTCGTACCCGAACACCCGCATGGCGCGCCGCACGGTGACGCCCGGGGTGTCGCGCGGGACCAGGACCATGGACTGCTGGCGGCGGATGTCCGCCCCGTCCGGGTCGGTCTTGCCCATGACGATGAAGAGGGCGCAGTCCGGGTTCATCGCCCCGGAGATGTACCACTTGCGGCCGGTGATGACGTACTCGTCGCCGTCCCGCTCGATGTGCGTGGTGATGTTCGTGGCGTCGGAGGAGGCCACCTCCGGCTCGGTCATCGCGAACGCCGAGCGGATCTCACCGGCGAGCAGCGGCTCCAGCCACTGCTTCTTCTGCTCCGCGCTGCCGAACTGCGCGAGCACCTCCATGTTGCCGGTGTCGGGCGCGGCGCAGTTCGTCGCGGTGGGCGCGAGGTGCGGGGAGCGGCCGGTGATCTCGGCGAGCGGCGCGTACTGGAGGTTGGTCAGCCCGGCACCGTACTCGGTGTCCGGCAGGAACAGGTTCCACAGACCCTGCCTGCGGGCCTCGGCCTTCAGCTCCTCGACCACGGCCGGGGTGTCCCAGGGGGACGCCAGCCGGGCCCGCTGCTCCTCGGCCACGGCCTCGGCCGGGTGGACGTACTCGTCCATGAAGGCGAGGAGCCTGGCGCGCAGCTCCTCCGTGCGCGCGTCGAACGCGAAGTCCATACCGGTCAGCCTTCCTGAAGAGTGGTCAGTCCGTGGTCGATGAAGACGGGGACGAGTTCGCCGATGCGGTCGAAGCCGCCGCCGACCGTCTGGCCCAGCGTGTACCGGTAGTGGATGCCCTCCAGGATCACGGCGAGCTTGAACCAGGCGAACGCCGTGTACCAGGAGACGGCGGAGACGTCGCGCCCCGAGCGCGCGGCGTACCGCTCGATCAGCTCCTGCGGGGACGGGTGCCCCGCCGCCTCGGCGGTCGTGGAGACGGGGGAGTGCGGCATCCCGAGCGGCCGGCTGTACATCACCAGCAGGCCCAGGTCGGTCAGCGGGTCCCCGAGCGTGGACATCTCCCAGTCGAGGATCGCCTTGATCCGGTCGTCGTCGCCGATCAGGACGTTGTCCAGGCGGTAGTCGCCGTGGACGACGGCCGGGGCGGGAGAGGCCGGCAGCGCCCGTCCGAGAGCGGCGTGCAGCTCGTCGATGCCGGGCAGGTCGCGGTTGCGGGAGGCGTCCAGCTGCTTGCCCCAGCGGCGCAGCTGCCGGTCCAGGAAGCCCTCAGGGCGCCCGAAGTCGGCGAGCCCCACCTCGGCTGGGTCCACCGCGTGCAGCTCGACCAGCGTGTCCACGAGGGACAGCACCGCCTCGCGGGTGCGCTCCGCACCGAGCGGGGCGAGCTGCTGGGCGGTGCGGTACGGGGTGCCCTCGACGAACTCCATGACGTAGAACGGCGCGCCCAGCACCTCCTCGTCCTCGCACAGCAGCACCGGCCGCGGCACCGGCACCCGGGTGGGGTGCAGGGCGCTGATCACCCGGTGTTCGCGACGCATGTCGTGCGCGGTGGCCAGCACGTGGCCGAGCGGGGGCCGGCGTACGACCCACCGGGCGGTGCCGTCGGAGAGCGCGTAGGTGAGGTTCGACCGTCCGCCCTCGATCAGCCGGCCGGTCAGGGGGCCGCTGACCAGACCGGGGCGCTCGCGGTCGAGCAGGACGCGCAGCCGGTCCAGGTCGAGTCCGGGCGGGTGGTCGGCGCTCATACATCACTCCTACGAACGGGTGAACACGACTCGACTCATGATGCCGACCGGTCGGTATGTCGTCCAGTGCGGGGGCCGAACGTGACGGTAAACGTGACCGGAGCCACCATAGGCCGTCCGCCCCGGTGCCGCGCCGCCCGGCGCTCACCTCGGCGCGCACCGGGGCAGCCCGGTTGCGTGGCGCCCGCACCCCACGGAGGGTCGAGGGCATGAAGGGCCTGAGTACGTGGCCGCTCCCGTGCGCACCCTGGCCCGCAAGCCGAGCACCCTGTCCTTCGAGGAGGCCGCCGGACTGCCACTGGCCGGGCTCACCGCCCACCAGGTCCTGGTCAAGGTGCTGGAGGTGAAGCGCGGCGGGACCGTCCTGGTGCACGCGGCGGCCGGCGGGGTCGGCTCGCTCGCGGTCCGGCTCGCCGCCCGCATCGGCGCCCGGGTGATCGGCACCGCGGGCGAGCACAACCACGACTTCGTCCCCGGCCTCGGCGGCGAGCCGGTCACGTACGGCGAGGGGCTGGCCGAACGGGTGCGCGGGCTCGCCCCCGAAGGCGTGGACGCGGTCCTCGACACCATCGGCGGCGACACCTTGAGGACCTCCGCCGACCTGCTCGCTCCCGAGGGCGGCTCGCGTCCGTCCCCGACCCGGCGGTGGTGGGCCACGGCGGCCGGTACGCCTTCGTCCGCCCGGACGCCGAGGACCTCACCGTGCTCGCCGCGCCGGCCGATCAGGGAGCGCTCTGCGTCCACGTCCAGGAGACGGTCCCGCTGGAGCGCGCGGCGGACGCCCACCGGCTGAGCGAGCGGGGCCGCACCCGGGGCGGGATCGTGGTCAGCGTCGACCGGCCCACCGACCCCGGTCAGCGGGCGGGACCGAGCACCAGCACGGCCGCGCACACCGCCGTCGCCACCGCGCACAGCGCCGCCGTCGCCGCGTGTCGGCGGGCGAGCGCGGGCGGCGGGGTGCCGGCGGACAGCGCGCGGATGCGGTGGTGGGCCACCAGCAGGAAGCCCAGCCACAGCCCGCAGCACACCGCGCACACGACGACCGCGCCGGCCGGGGCGCCGCCGTGCAGCGCCGACTTCACGGCGAGTACGGCGGCCACGGCGGCCGACAGCGTCGTACGCCGCCAGGCCAGCCGGGTGCGCTCGGGCTGGAGCCCCGGATCCCGGGCCGCCGGGCCCGCCGCCCCCGCGGCCGCCGTCACTCCTCCCACCCGACCAGCACGACCACGACCATCGCCACGGCCACCACCGCGACGACCAGACTCAGCAGCACCGGGAACCGGGACGCGGGCAGGTCCTCGCCGCGCCGCATCGCCCGCTCGCAGCGCACCCAGTGGTTCACCGCCCGCAGCGAGCACAGCACACCGGCGCCCAGCAGCGCGAGCGCGAGACCGGCCCGCCACGCCCAGCGCAGGTCCGGCAGGAACTGGTCCACCGCGAATCCGCCGCCGATCAGCGCGAGCGCGGTCCGCAGCCAGGCGAGGAAGGTGCGCTCGTTGGCCAGCGAGAACCGGTAGTCGGGAGTGCCGCCCTCGTCCCGCACCCGCTCCGGCGCGAACCACAGCCGGATGTTCCGTACGAACTCGATCACATGGCCGACCCTACCGGCGGCTCACCGGCCCGCCCGGTACGCCTTCAGGCGCTCGTACGCCGCGAGCCCGTCCGGCACCCACTCCCACTCGGCGAGCCGCCGCCCGACCTCCTCCTCGGTGAGGAAACCGTGCCACTGGACCTCCTCCGCCTGCGGCCTCACGGGCAGGTCGCAGCGCACCTCGTACACCGCGGACCACCAGCTCCTCCCGGCGCCGTCGTCGTACAGGAACGTGAACAGGCGGGCCGGCCGCGGCAGGCCGCTGACGCCCAGCTCCTCCTCGGCCTCGCGCAGTGCCGCCGCGTCGTAGGACTCGCCCGCGCCGACGACCCCGCCGACGAACATGTCGTACAGGGACGGGAACACCAGCTTGGTGGCCGTGCGCCGGTGCACGAAGAGCCGGCCGGCCGCGTCCCGGGCCTGCACGAAGACACAGCGGTGACGCAGCCCGCGGGCGTACGCCTCACCGCGCGGGCACTGGGCGACGACGCGGTCGTGCTCGTCGACGATGTCGAGGATCTCGTCAGCGGGATTCATGCCCGTCATCCAAGCAGGGCGGCGGGCTCAGCGGCGCTGGAGGTCCCGGGCCGGCGGCTCCGCCCGCGTGGCGCCGCACGGCATCGCCGGGTGCAGCCCCAGCAGCACGATGCCCGCCACCACGGCGGCGAGCCCGGCCGCCTCCCAGGCGAGCGCCCCGGTGTCGGTGCGCAGCCGGTCACCGAGGAAGCCCACCCCGCACAGGATCCCGGCGAGCGGCTCGGCCGCGGTCAGCGCGGGCAAGGACATGCGCAGGGGGGCCGTCTCGAACGCGCTCTGCACCAGGACCAGCCCGGTGATCCCGCACGCCAGCACGCCGTACGGCTGCCAGCCCGTGAACAGCTCGGTGAGACCGCCGTCGCCGAAGCGCGTGCCGCTCACCCGGGTCAGCGCGTCCTGGATGCCGTACAACAGGCCGGCGGCGGTGGCCAGCAGCCCCGGCCCCCAGCTCAGCCGGGAGCGCTTGGCGTACGCCGTCAGGATCAGCGCCACGCCCACCACGGCCCCGATGATCAGCCAGTGCCGCAGCGGATCGGCGACCGCCGTGCCGGCGCGCGGCTCGCCCGCCATCAGGAACGCGCTCACGCCGCCCGCGAGCAGCAGCAGCCCGGCCCAGCCCTGGCGGCCGAGGGACTGTCCGGTCCGGTACCGGGAGAGTGCGAGGGCGAACAGCAGGTTGGTCGCGAGCAGCGGCTCGACCAGCGAGACCTCGCCCTGGCCGAGGGCGACCGCGCCCAGCACCATGCCGGCCACCATCAGGCCGAGGCCGCCCAGCCAGCGCGGCATCCGCATCAGGTCGAGCAGCAGCCGGAAGGACAGGAAGTCGCTGAGCGGTGCCTGCTGCGCCGCGTTCTGCTGGAGTACGAATCCGAAGCCCAGACAGCAGGCCGCGCTCACGGCGAGAACGAGAACCAGAACCGACACGCTGTGTACCTCATCATCCGGCGGGACCACGGGCGCGTAGTGGCCGACTGTAGCGTTCCGGGGACGGTATTGCCCCGGAAGCACCCGAAACCGGGCAGTTGACTCGCCATGGTCCGGTGCCGGGGCGTCCGGCGCCATGGCGTACGCCACACGGGCCGGGGCGCACGTTCCGCACAGGCCGTGGCATACGCCACAGGGGCTTTCCGCCCACAGCGGCGGCGGACCCCGGCCACCTGCGCCGGTCACTCCAAGTTCCGTTCGTGGCAAGGATGTTGAAGCGGGGAGCACCAGGGTTCCGCTTGACGCGAGCCGTGGCTGGGGGTTTGCTGTGTGTGATCGGTTGATGGCAGCCCGAGAAAACAGGAAGTCCCCCGGTGCCCCCTCTCCCGCCTGCGCCCGGCCTGCGCCGGGCCCCCACGGACGCGTCCGGCGACCTCGCCGGGGACGCCACCGGTGCCTTCGACGATGCCCTCGGCGACGCCACACTCCGCACCGCACGCACCGCGCTGGCCCAGGGCCGCCGGCAGGCCGCCCGCTCCCTGCTGATCCACACCGGCGACGACTGGGACCGCCGCGGCCACCGCCTCACCGTCCTCGCCCGGGACCCCCGCGCCGCCGCCCGGGCAGGTGACTGGCTGACCGCCGAGCCCCGGTCCGCCGACGCCGCCACCCTTCTCGCCCTGGCCCTGGTCCACCGCGCCCTGCGCGGCAGGGACGAACCCGACCGGGCCCGCGAGGCCTGCGACACGGCCGCCGCGCTCGCCCCGGCCGACCCCACCCCCTGGCTCGGCCGGCTGCTGCTGGCCCGCGCCTTCGGGTCCGAACGCGAGCTGATCGGGACCTTCACCGAGCTGCGCCGCCGCCACCCCGAGCACCACCACGCCCACCACCTGCTGATCGCCCGCCTCGCGGAACGGCCCGCGGGCGGCCGGGCCGAGGTCCACGAGGTGTACGACGTCGCCGAGCTGGCCGCCGCCGAGGCCCCCGCCGACTCACCCCTCGCCGTGCTGCCCGTCGTCGCCTACGCCGAGCGGTACCGGGTCCTGGCCGCCACCGGCCTCACCCCCGCCGACCCGGCCGCCTCCGGGCACTGGTCCGGCCCCCGGGCCCGCCGCATCCTGCGCACCTGCTTCGACTGGTGGCTGGAGTGGGAGCACGACGACCACCCGCGCCGCCACCTCGACCTCAACCACCTCGCCTTCGCCCTGTCCTGCGCCGGCCGCCCGGCCGAGGCGGCGGCCCTCTTCCAGCGCATCGGCCGGCACGCCACCCCGGCGCCCTGGTCCTACGTCCACCGCGACCCCTGGACGGCCTTCCGCACGGCCCGCGGCCACGCGCTCGGCCGGTGAGGAACAGGGCTCCCGCCGACCACAGGGCTCCCGCCGCCGTACAAGGTTCCGCCGCCGTACGCGAGAAGAGATGACGAAAGTCTGACCGGTGACCCCGATCCCTGGCCCCGCGGGGCCAGGGAGTGCTCGAATGGGCCACGTGAACCCTGACCAACCCGAGGAGCGGGACGGCCGGCCGGTCGGCCGCCGCATCTTCCTCGGCACCCTCGGACTCGGCGCGCTCGGCGTCCTGGGCGCGCCCGTGCTGCAACGCGGTACGGAAGGCTTCCTCGGCGAAGTCGCGGGCAAGGACCCCACGGGCCTGACCGGGCTGCTGCCCAACGGCGGCGGATTCCGGTACTACTCCGTCGCCGCCTCCGTCCCGCAGCCGAGCGCCACCGACTACCGCCTCACCGTCGACGGCCTGGTCGACCGCCCGCACAGCTACACCCTCGCCGAGCTGCGCGCCCTGCCGCAGACCCGGCTGGTCAGGGACGTCCAGTGCGTCACCGGCTGGCGGGTCCCGGGCACCCCCTTCGAGGGCGTACGCCTCTCCCGGCTGCTGGACGCCGCCGGCGTCCACCCCTCGGCCAGGGCCCTCCGCTTCACCTGCTTCGACGGCACCTACACCGAGAGCCTCACCCTGGCCCAGGCCCGCCGCCCGGACGTCCTGGCCGCCCTGCGCATGCAGGACCACGCCATCGGCCACGACCACGGCGGCCCCGTCCGCCTCTATGTGGCGCCCATGTACTTCTACAAGTCGGCCAAGTGGCTCTCCGGCATCACGGTCACCGACCGCGTCCGGCCCGGCTACTGGGAGGATCTGGGCTACGACGTCGACGCCTGGGTGGGCCGCTCGAACGGACGCACCGATGCGCCTACCGGCTGACACCCCGGCCCCGCCGGGCACCCGCGTCCACCGCTTCACCCCGGCCGAACGCCGGGTGCACCGCGGCACGGCCGCGCTGATGGGGCTGTGCGTGCTGACGGCCGCCGTCCTCTACATCCCGCAGCTGGCGATCCTCGTCGGCCGCCGCGAACTGGTCGTGCGCGTCCACGAGTGCGCGGGCCTCGCCCTGCCGGCCCCGGTCCTGCTGGGCCTCGCCTCCCGCGCCTTCCGCACCGACCTGCGCTTCCTCGACCGCTTCGGCCCGCACGACCGGATCTGGCTGCGCGCCGTCCTGCGCCGCGCCACCGGGCACGCCTCACGTCCGGCCGGCAAGTTCAACGCCGGCCAGAAGATCTACGCCGCCTGGATCGCCGGCGCCACCCTCGTCATGCTCGGCACCGGCCTGATGATGTGGTTCACCCACCTCACCCCGCTGATGTGGCGCACGTCGGCCACCTTCGTGCACGACTGGCTGGCCCTGACGACCGGCGTGGTCCTGGCCGGCCACATCGGCATGGCCCTGGCCGACCCGGAGGCGCGCAAGGGCCTGCGCACGGGGACGGTGAGCGAGGAGTGGGCCCGGCGGGAGCACCCGCTGTGGCGCCCCTGACCGTGCCGGACCGGCCCGCCCGCTCACCGATTCCTCCCGGACCCCGAGGAACAGCTGGACCCCGAGGAACGGCTAGGGTCTTTCGTTCGGATCGGGCCGGATCAGGGAGCGGGTCCTGGTGCCGTGCATCGCACGGCGGAGGAGGGCGCCATGGCGGCGCCATGGCAACCGACGACAACGCGGCGAGGCGCGGTGCCAGGGCCCGCGAGCCCGGCATGATCCGAACGAGAGGGCCTAGACCACGAGGGACAGCAGCAGGACCAGGCCGCCCGCGACCACCGAGATGATCGTCTCCATCACCGACCACGTCTTGACGGTCTGCCCGACACTCAGCCCGAAGTACTCCTTCACCAGCCAGAAACCGGCGTCGTTGACCTGGCTGAAGAAGAGCGAGCCCGCGCCGATGGCGAGGACCAGGAGAGCGGTGTGCGTGGTCGACATGTCGGCCGCGAGCGGCGCGACCAAACCGGCCGCCGAGACCGTCGCCACCGTCGCCGAGCCGGTCGCCAGCCGGATCGCCACCGCGATCAGCCAGCCCAGCAGCAGCGCGGGGATCGACCAGTCCCTGGAGACGTCCAGGATCATCTGGCCCACCCCGGAGTCGATCAGCGTCTGCTTGAAGCCGCCGCCCGCGCCGACGATCAGCAGGATGCCGGCGATGGGCATGAGGCCCTTCTCGACGGTCTGCTGCAAACGTTCCCTGGTGAACCCGGCCGGCCGGCCCAGCGTGAAGAAACCGACGAGCACGGCGGCGAGAAGAGCGATCAGCGGCGAACCGACGACGTCGAAGACCCGCTGGGTCCGGTCCGTACTGTCGTCCACGACGATGTCCACCAGCGCCTTGGCCAGCATCAGCACCACCGGCAGCAGCACGGTCACGAGTGTCGCGCCGAAACCGGGACGGCGCTCCAGCTCGTCCGACGCGCGCGCCGGCAGCATCCGGTCCGGCGCCGGCACGTCCACCCAGCGGGCCGCGACCTTCGAGAACAGCGGACCGGCGATGATCACCGTCGGGACGGCGACGAGGATGCCGAACGCCAGGGTCACACCCAGGTTGGCGTGCAGCGCGTCGATCGCGACCAGCGGTCCGGGGTGCGGCGGGATCAGGCCGTGCATCACGGACAGACCGGCCAGCGCCGGGATGCCGATGCGCATCAGGGAGTAGTTGCCGCGCCTGGCGACCATCAGCACGACCGGGATCAGCAGCACGATGCCGACCTCGAAGAACAACGGCAGGCCGATCACCGAGGCGATCAGGACCATCGCCCACGGCATCGCGCGCCCGCCCGCCCTGGCGAGGATCGTGTCGACGAGCTGGTCGGCGCCGCCGGAGTCGGCGAGCAGCTTGCCCAGGATCGCCCCGAGCGCGATCAGGACGCCGACGCCGGCCACGGTGGCACCGAGCCCGGTGGTGAAGCTGGTGATGGCCTTGTCGAGCGGCGCTCCGGCGACCGCCCCGAGCACCAGCGACCCGATGATCAGGGCCAGGAAGGCATGGAGCTTGAACTTGGTGATGAGCAGGACGATCGCGGCGATGCCCACGAGCACGGCGATGCCCAGCTGGGCGTGTCCGGCGGAGGTGATCGGCGGAGGCGTGTCCGCTGCCAGCATCTCGACGCTGAGTCTGGTCACGGGGGTTCCCTTGCGGTTACGGAAACATGTTCGGGAGTCAGGGCCGAACGAAAGGCCCTAGGCGGATGCGGCGGGAAGGGCGTCCAGCGCCCGCACGGCGCGCTCGGTGATCTCCTGCGGGCTGCCGGCGACGTCCACGGCGACTCCCGGCTCGTCGCGCTCCAGCGGCTGGAGGGTCGCGAACTGGGAGTCCAGCAGCGCGGTGGGCATGAAGTGGCCCTGGCGCCCGGACATCCGCTCCTCGATCAGCTGCCGGTCCCCGGTGAGGTGCAGGAACACGATCCCGGGGGCCACGGCCCTGAGCCGGTCGCGGTAGGACCGCTTGAGCGCTGAGCTGCTGACCACCCCGCCCAGCCCGGCCCGGCTGTGCGCCCAGTGCCCGATGGCCTCCAGCCACGGCCACCGGTCGGCGTCCTCGAGCGGGATCCCGGCCGACATCCTGTCGATGTTGGCCTGCGGGTGGAAGTCGTCACCCTCGGCGTACGGGACGCCCAGCCGCGCGGCGAGCAGAGGACCGATCGTGGTCTTGCCCGTCCCCGCGACGCCCATCACGACGACGACCTGGGGGCTTCGCATCGCTGCCTCGCTGTCTTCCTCGACATCCGACGCCACTGCGGCGTCGCCACACTGAAACCCATTAGGTACGACGAATTCAAGACTCTGTGACGTATAAGTCTGACTTTTTGTCTCCGTGATCCAGGCCGTACGCTGAGTGCATGAGCACACCGGGCCGGGGCCTGCACGGCCGTGTACTGGACACTCTCGGCCCCGCGATCACGGCGGGCGAGTACCCGCCGGGCAGCGTTCTGCGCACGGACGAACTCGCACAGCACTTCGAGGTGTCACGCTCCGTGATGCGCGAGGCGGTCCGGGTCCTGGAGTCGATGCACCTGGTCGCGTCCCGTCGCCGGGTCGGCGTGACGGTCCGCCCGAAGGCCGAGTGGAACGTCTACGACCCCCAGGTCATCCGCTGGCGCCTCGCGGGCGCCGACCGCCCGCACCAGCTCCGTTCCCTGACCGTGCTGCGCTCCGCGGTCGAACCCGTCGCCGCCGGCCTCGCCGCCCGGCACGCCACGCCCGGGCAGTGCGCCGAACTCACCGAGTGCGCCCTCGGCATGGTGGCCAACTCCCGCGGCCACAGGCTGGACCAGTACCTGGTCCACGACGTCGCCTTCCACCGGGTCGTCCTCATCGCCTCCGGCAACGAGATGTTCGCCCGCCTCGGTGACGTCGTCGCGGAGGTGCTGGCCGGGCGCACCCAGCACGAGGTCATGTTCGAGGACCCCGACCCGGCGGCCGTCACCCTGCACGTGCAGGTCGCGGAGGCGGTCCGCGCGGGCGACGCGGCCCGCGCCGAGGAACTGACCAGGCAGATCACCGTGGGCGCCCTCCAGGAACTGGACATCCTGGCGCCCTGAGGCGCGCGGTGGAAGTGCCGGGGAAGGGCGCCGGTCGCAGCGACTGTCCGGGGTCGTGGGCCGGCGGGGCCGCCCCCGCCGGTCTACTCGTCCGGGAAGTCGCCGTCCACGTACACCCACGCCCCGTCCACCCGCTCGAACCTGCTGCGCTCCAGCAGCGAGCCGCCCCGGTAGGTGGCGCGGAAGGTCACCGTGCCCGTCGTGTGGAAGGCCGACCCGTCGGTGGAGCCGAGGACCTCGAGGCCCGTCCACCGCGTCCGCGGATCGAGGTCGAGCCGCTCCGGCCGGGTCCGGGGATGCCAGGTGCGCAGCAGGTACCCCGCGTCCCCCCGCACATACGCGCTGTACCGCGACCGCATCAGCAGTTCCGCCGTCGGCGCGGCGGCCGGGCCGGAGTGGAAGCGGCCGCAGCAGGCGTCGTAGGACCGGGGGAGCCCGCAGGGGCACGTGCGCGAGGTCATGGCCCACATTCTGCCCGCGGCCGGGCGGCGTCCGCCCGCGCAGGGGGTACACAGTGGGAGGGGCCCCTCCGGCTCCCCGCCGGGCCCCGGCGCGCAGGGAGGAGAGACGGACGATGAACCGACCCCTCGGCAACCGTCCGCCCGCCATCAGGGAGTGGCGGCTGAACCTGTACCTGTCCGAGCACGATCCGGACACCACGGCCCGGATCGTCCTGGACACCGGCGACAGCGTCCTGGAGAGCCGCGCGGAGGCCCGCCGCAGCCCCTACGACCCGGCGATGCCGGACATCGGCGACGAACTCGCCGCCGGCCGCGCGCTCATCGCCATGGGCCGCATGCTGCTGCGCGCCGCCGACGGCGACATGAGGGCGACCGGAGCCGCCGGCACGGACGCCGCGCTGACGCCGCTCTGGCTGACCCGCGAGTGACCAGCGGGTCCGCGCCCGTCGGGGCAACGCGAAAGGCCCCCGCACCGCGGGGGCCCTGCTGGTGTCCGAGGGGGGACTTGAACCCCCACGCCCGATAAAGGGCACTAGCACCTCAAGCTAGCGCGTCTGCCATTCCGCCACCCGGACAAGGTGTCTGTCGTACGAGATTTCCCTTTCGGCAGGGTTTCCCTCGCGGCGACGAAGGAAACATTACCAGGCTTTCCGGGGAGGCCGATCACCCCCCTCCCGCGGCGCGGACCCGGGCAGCTCGCGCGTGAACGGCGTGTGACGGGCCCGGACCCGTCTTGGGCCGGGGGTGCGCCCGGAGAGAGGATGAGCGGGACCACCAGCAGTGACAGCGGGAGGAAGCAGCGTGAGCGAGACGGACACGGCCAGGAGCGTCACCGGTGAGGACGAGGTCGTGGACCTCTGCCGCGAGCTGATCCGGTTCGACACCAGCAACTACGGCGACCACTCCGGACCCGGCGAGCGCAAGGCCGCGGAGTGGGTCGCGGAGAAGCTCGCCGAGGTCGGGCTGGAGCCGGAGATCTACGAGTCGCACCCCGGCCGCGCCTCCACGGTGGCCCGCATCGAGGGCGAGGACCCGTCCCGGCCCGCGCTGCTGATCCACGGCCACCTGGACGTCGTACCGGCCAACGCCGACGACTGGACCCACCACCCCTTCTCCGGCGAGATCGCCGACGGGTGCGTGTGGGGGCGCGGGGGCGTCGACATGAAGGACATGGACGCCATGACGCTGGCGGTCGTGCGGGACCGGCTGCGCAGCGGACGCCGGCCGCCGCGGGACATCGTGGTCGCCTTCCTCGCCGACGAGGAGGCGGGCGGCACGTACGGCGCCCGCTACCTGGTCGACCACCACCCCGAGCTGTTCGAGGGCGTCACCGAGGCGATCAGCGAGGTCGGCGGCTTCTCCTTCACCGTGAACGAGCAGCGGCGGCTCTATCTGATCCAGACGGCCGAGAAGGGCATGCACTGGATGAAGCTGACCGTGGCCGGGACCGCCGGGCACGGGTCGATGATCCACCGCGACAACGCGATCACCGAGCTGTCCGAGGCCGTCGCCCGCGTCGGCCGGCACAAGTTCCCGGTGCGCGTCACCAGGACGACCCGGGCCTTCCTCGACGAGCTGGGCGACGCGCTCGGCACCGAGCTGGACCCGGAGGACATGGAGTCCACCCTCGCCAGGCTCGGCGGCATCGCCAAGCTGATCGGCGCGACCCTGAGCAACACCGCCAACCCCACCCAGCTGAACGCCGGCTACAAGGTCAATGTCATCCCGGGCGAGGCCACCGCGCACATCGACGGCCGCTTCCTGCCCGGCCACGAGGAGGAGTTCCTGAGCGACCTCGACCGGCTGCTCGGGCCGCACGTCCGCCGCGAGGACGTGCACGCCGACAAGGCGGTCGAGACCAGCTTCGACGGCGCCCTGGTGGAGGCCATGCAGTCCGCGCTGCTCGCCGAGGACCCCACGGCCAGGGCCATCCCGTACATGCTCTCCGGCGGCACCGACGCCAAGTCCTTCGACGACCTCGGCATCCGCGGCTTCGGCTTCGCGCCCCTGAAGCTGCCGCCGGAGCTGGACTTCGCGGGTATGTTCCACGGCGTGGACGAGCGGGTACCGGTGGACGGGCTGCGGTTCGGCGTGCGCGTGCTCGACCGGTTCATCGACGCGTCGTGAGTGCTGCCCCGGGGTGACCGGGCGACCGGGCAACCGCGCCGGCGGTCGGACGGCCGTACCGAGATCACAATCGGGCAGCCGTACGAGATCGCCTGAGAGGGTGAATGCGACGATAGGTTCGTAGCTTCATCAGTCCCTCCTCGTTACAGCCGATGTGATCCCGCACCTTGGGGTCGCACTGCCAACTAGGAGGAACAATGATCAAGAAGGTCGTCGCCGCCGCGGCTGCCACCGGTGGGCTGGTTCTCGCGGGCGCGGGCCTCGCCGTCGCCGATGCCGGGGCCGAGGGTGCCGCCGTGAACTCCCCGGGTGTGGTCTCCGGCAACGTCATCCAGGTGCCCGTGCACGTCCCGGTGAACGTGTGCGGCAACACGATCGACGTGATCGGGCTTCTGAACCCCACCTTCGGCAACGCCTGCGTCAACAAGTGAGGCCGGCTCCCCGAGGGACATCCCTCCCGAGGGGGCCTCTTTCCTGAGCCGTCGGCCCCGGAGCGCGCGCCATGCGCTCCGGGGCCGACCGGTCTTGGCGGCTGGCCGTCCTCGTCACGGCCGGCCCTTCACAGCATCGAAGGCAGGGGGGAATCCAGCATGCGACACAGCACGCGCAAAGGCCTGATGACCATGGCCGCCGCGACCGGCGTGATCGCCGCCGCGGGCGGCTACGCACACGCCGACTCGGCCGCCACGGGCGCCGCCGCCGGCTCGCCCGGCGTACTGTCCGGCAACACGGTGCAGGTGCCGGTGCACGCGCCGGTGAACATCTGCGGCAACACGGTGAACGTCATCGGACTCCTCAACCCGTCGGCGGGCAACACCTGCGCCCAGCACGGCGGTACGCCGGCGGAGCACCACAGCGGCTCCGGCGGTTCGCACGCGGGCGGCGGGAGCGGCGGCTCGCCGGGCGTCGGCTCCGGCAACACCGTGCAGGTGCCGGTCGACGTCCCGGTGAACGTGTGCGGCAACAGCGTCGACGTCATCGGTGCCGGCAACGCCACCGTGGGCGACGACTGCGGCAACGCCGGCGGGCACTCCGCGCAGCCGCCGGGCGGCGGGCACGGCAGCCCGCCCGGGAAGCCGGCCCGACCCGGTCACCCGGACCGCCCCGGCAACCCGGTTCAGCCCGGTCACCCTGGTGATTCCGGTCACTCCGGTCACCGGGACACCCCGCGGCATCAGGCGCAGTGGACGGACCGCTCCGGCCGGCCCGTGACCACCGCCCAGCTCGCCCACACCGGCAACGGCATGCCGCTCGGCGTCGCGCTGCCGGCCGCCGGGGGCGCGCTGCTCGCGGGCGCCCTGCTCTACCGCAGGGCGCGGTCCGCGGCGTAACGGACACGCCGGACACGAAGGCGGTACGGGCCCCACGGCAGGGCCGTACCGCCCGGAAAACGGTGCGGGCCCTGCCATGCCGGCGGGGCCCGCACCGTTCAGCTGTCCCGCGTCACCACGTGGCACGCACCTGGCGGATGATCCGCCGGCGCAACCGCACCCTGCGGCTGCCGTCGCGCAGCAGGCTCAGTCGGTCCAACTCCCAGTGTCCGTACTCGGCATGGTCGGTCAGCAGACGCGTCGCCTCTTTGCGGGAGACCCCGCGCGGCACGTACACGTCGACAAATTCGTATTCCGGCATCGCATCTATTGTGCGGGCTGGTGCCCGGTACGGATAGCGTCTGCACTATGTCTGATGCTGCGCAGCCCACCGCTGCCGAGGTACGCGCCGCCGCCGAGGCGGTCAAGACCGCGCTCGACCGCCATCTGGCTGCGGTCGAACGCCGGTCGGGGGAGGACGACCCGGCCGTCTCCGAGGCGTTCAACCAGCTGGCCGCTGCCGCCGAGGTGTACGACGAGCTGCTCTACGACCGCTACGACGAGGTCACACCCTTCGAGATCCCCGGTGCGGAGGAAGCCCTGCCGCCGTACGCCGGACCCGACGAACCGAACGCGATCAGTGTGCTGATCCGCCGCGACTACACCGTGGTGGAACCCCAGCGGCTGCTCGCCCAGGCCCAGCGGATCGAGGCGGCGGAGTACGACGACCGTGCGGACGACGACGAGGCCGCCCGCTCCGTCCCCGGAGCGCTGGGCATCCTCTTCGGCGAGTTCGAACCGGACGAGATCGCCTCACGGCACAAGGAGTTCGGTCTGGAGGAGGGCGACTCCACGCTGTGGGTCACCGCGGCGGAGGAACCACCCGAGGCCGGGGAGTGGCTGGAGGCGCCGTTCGAGAACTTCGACCCGCAGCAGGTGGTGTGCCGCTTCGACGTGAGCGCGGTGTTCGACGACGAGACCTCCGACATCGAGGACGATGACATCGACTTCGTCGAGGAGGACCACGAACACCCCGAGGACGACGGGGAGCACGAGGGCGACGACGGCGACGAGGACGAGCTGGAGCCGCTCGACGCCGGGAAGTGAACGGGGTGGCGGCGCCGTGGAGGGCCGGGCCCCCGCGGCGCCGCCGGTTTCCGCCGCCGCGGGTGACCGCCCGCGCCGCCGACCCGGGCGGGCGAAGGGTCAGGGCGTCGGGGACTGCGTCCGCAGCAGATCCCGCAGGCGGGTCGTGCGCGGTCTGGCGGGGATCTCCGCGACCGCCTTCGGCAGCGCCTGGTCCACGCCGTGCACCACGGACAGGTGCCGGTCCGCCCGCCCGAACGCCGTGTACACCCACGGTCTGCTGAGAGTCTGCGCCGCGTCGCCGGGCAGCACCACGACCGCCGCCGGCCAGCGCGCGCCGACCGCCTGGTGCGCGGTCAGCGCCCAGCCGTGCCGCACCCCGCTCTCCACCCGCTCCCGCGGTACGACGACAGGGGCTCCCGCACACGACAGGTGCAGCCCGTCGGCGTCGGCCTTCACCACCACGCCCGGCACCGTACGGCCCGGCGCGGGGGAGTAGGCGACCCGGTCACCGGGGTCGAAGCCGCCGAACCGGCCAGGGCCGGGGTTGAGCCGTTCCTTCAGCGCGGAGTTGAGGGCACGGGTGCCCGCGGCGCCTCCGTGGCCAGGAGTGATCACCACGGTCTGGTCGGCCGGCACGCCGATCGCCCGCGGCACCGAGTCCGCGACCAGCTGCACGGTCCGGTGCACGGCCTCGCCGGCGTCCCGCACCGGCACGATCACGACCTCCTTGCCCGGGGCGGCGACCTGGTTCAGCTCGCCGACGCCGATGCCGGAGACCAGTTCCCCCACCGGACCCGGGTCCGGCACGCGGGACACGGCCTGCGGGCAGACGCGGGCCGCGAGCAGGTCCGCGAACACCCGGCCCGGACCGGCCGACCACAGCACCGCCGGGTCACCGCTCAGCACCAGCCGGGCCCCGTCGGGCAGCGACTCCACCAGCATCGCGGCGGCCTCCACGTCGAGCTGCGGGGCGTCCAGCACGATCAGCAGGTCGAGTTCCAGGGCGCCCTCCGCGTCCCGGCCGGGCCCCTCGGTGCCGGACAGCAGACCGGCGACCGTGCCCACCGCCTGCTCCGAGCTCTCGCCGTCCAGCAGCGCGGCGAGACGCCGGCGGCCGTCGGGGGTGTGGCAGGCGGCGAAGGCCCGCAGGCCGGCGGTTCGGGCGGCACCGAGGAGCGCGGCCGGTTCGGCGCGGGCCGCCTCCCCGCCGGTGTGCAGCACCAGACCGTGCCCGGCGACCGCACGGGCCAGCTCGGCCGCACCGCCGGAGACTGCGGAGGCAGCCGCTTCCCAGGGCTGACCGGGCTCCGGCGCCAGGGAGTTGACCAGCCGGGCCAGGCCGTCGGCGAGGCTCTCCTCGGCCAGCGCGTAGCGCTCCAAGCCGACCGTGACCCGGACCGGCCGCTCCCGCTCCTCCTCGGTGTCCTGGGGTTCGGGGGCGCCGGCCTCCTCCAGGGCGTCCTGGAACACCAGGGCCTCGCCCTCGGCGAGCGCGCTCCGCACCGCCGTGTCCGGGTCCGGAACCGCCTGCCGGGCCAGCGCCGCGGTGAGCGCGGGCAGCTCCAGGGCGGTGTGCCCGGCCAGGGCCGCCTGTTCCAGCAGCCAGACGGTCACCGCGCGGCCCCGCCGCTCGTCGTCGGGGCCGCAGCCGGCACCGAGGAGTGCCCGCGCGAACCCGTCGGCCCGGTCCGGCCGGACGCCGCCGACCCGGAGCAGTTGCCAGGGGTCCTCCCGGAGCGTGGTGCCGGCGTTCTCGCCGAGGACCGCGGCCACCTGGGGGGCCAGGCCGTCGGGCGCGCCGCCCTCGGTCAGCACCCGGCGCACGGCCTCCACGGCCTCCGGAGCGGGGGCGCCGGGCGCGACCACGGCCGGGGTGGGCCGGGGCCCGCGCACGGGCTCCGGTGCGGGGCGGCGCGGTGCCGGTGCGGGCTCGGCGAACACCGCGGCCACCGGCTTCTCGCCGCTCTCCACGGCCCGCACCGCCGCGAGCAGGTCGGCCGCCTTGCCGCTGAGCTTGGCGCCGGCGGCGACCGGTCCCCCCTTCTCGGCCTTGCGCCGCTCGATCCGCTCCCGCTCGATCCGCTGCGCAGCCAACTCGGCCTCCGCCTCGGACACCCCACCCGCGGCCCCGGCCCCCTCCGGCACGGCCCCGGCACCTCCCGCGGCTCCCGTGCCGCCGTCGGCCCCGGCCCCCGCCGCGGCTTCCGCGCCGCCGGTTGCCACGGGCGTTTCCGCGCCGGCCTCGGCGCCGCCCCCGGCAGGGGCCTGCGCCCCGTCCGCGGCTTCCGTGTCACCCGGGGAGCCGGCCCCGGCGGGGTCTTCCGTGCCGCCCGCCGTCGCCGCGCTGTCCACCGCCTCGGCGCCGCTTCCGACACCGGCCTCCGCCGCGGCTCCCGCGCCGCCCGCGGCGTCGTCCCCTGCCGCGGCCCCCGTACGGTTCCCGGAACTCCCGGATCCGGCGTCCTCCGCGCCTCCGGCACCCGCCACGCTGCCCGCGCCCCCACGGTCCCCGGTAACGGCCGGGCTGTCCGCCCTCCCCGTGCTCGCGGCCGGGGCGGCCCCCGTCTCCGGTGTCCCCGGCCCGGCTTTCTCCGTGGTCTCCGGCTCCGTGCTCACAGCGTGCTCCAGTCGTGATCGGGATAGCGGTGCACGGGCGCCGACACATCGTCCAGCGCCCGGCAGATCTCGTCAGGAAGACTAAGGGCCTCCACTGACAACGCCGCCGCGAGCTGCTGAGCGTTGCGCGCGCCGACGATCGGCGCGGCCACCCCGGGCCGGTCGCGGATCCAGGCGAGGGCGACCTGGAGCGGGGTGACGGCGAGCCCGTCCGCGGCCGTCGTCACCGCGTCCACGATGCGGGTCGCGGTGTCGTCGAGGTACGGCTCGACGAACGGCGCCAGATGCTCGGAGGCACCGCGCGAGTCCTGGGGAGTGCTGTGCCGGTACTTGCCGGTCAGCACGCCCCGGCCGAGCGGGGAGGACGGCAGCAGGCCGACGCCGAGGTCGAGCGCGGCCGGCAGCACCTCGCGCTCCACGCCGCGCTGGAGCAGCGAGTACTCCATCTGCGTGCTGGCCAGCCGGGTGCGCGTACCCGGCGCCGCGAGCTGCCAGGTGGCCGCCTTGGCCAGCTGCCAGCCGCAGAAGTTGGACACCCCGGCGTACCGGGCCCGGCCGCTGCTCACCGCGAGGTCGAGGGCCTGGAGGGTTTCCTCCAGTGGGGTGTCGGGGTCGTAGGCGTGGATGTGCCACACGTCGACGTACTCCGTGCCCAGGCGGGCCAGGGAGGCGTCGAGCGCGGCGAGCAGATGGCCGCGGGAGCCGTCGAAACGGCGGTCGCGGTCCGGGATGCTGCCCGCCTTGGTGGAGATGACCAGGTCCCGGCGCGCCACCAGTCCTTCCATGAGCTGCCCGAGCAGATACTCAGCCTCCCCGTCGCCGTACACGTCCGCCGTGTCGACGAGGGTGCCGCCGGCCTCCCAGAACGCCTTGAGGATGTCCGCGGCGTCGTGCTCGTCGGTGCCCCGGCCCCAGGTGAGGGTGCCGAGTCCGATCCGGGACACGCGAAGGCCGGTCCGGCCGAGATGCCTCTGCTCCATGTCCGCGAGATTACTGGCCACACCTGCTGCCGTGGGTTGCCTGTGGACAACGCGACCGGTCCCGTGCGAACGACCTGGTCGCGCCCGGCGCCAAGGCTCCGGTCGCCCCCGCGCGCGACGCTCCGGCCACGCCACCGCCGACGCCTCGCCCCCCCGGCGCACCCGCGCGATCCGGCCGTTCCGTCCCCGGCCACGCCCTGCCGCCGGCAGCCGGCCGCGCGCTAAGGTGCGCGCACAGAGACGTTACTCATCGGTAAGGGGAATCGCGCATGCAGCTCGGGATCAACCTCGGCTACTGGGGTGCCGGAATGGACGGCGACAATCTGGCCGTGGCGCAGGAGGCCGACCGGCTGGGCTACTCCGTGTGCTGGGCCGCCGAGGCGTACGGCTCCGACGCGGCGACGGTGCTCAGCTGGGTCGCCGCGCAGACCGAGCGCATCGACGTCGGCTCGGCCATCTTCCAGATCCCGGCCCGCCAGCCCGCGATGACCGCGATGACCGCGGCCACCCTGGACTCGCTGTCCGGCGGCCGGTTCCGGCTCGGCCTCGGCGTCTCGGGCCCCCAGGTCTCCGAGGGCTGGTACGGCGTCGAGTTCGACAAGCCGCTGGCCCGCACCCGCGAGTACGTGGAGATCGTCCGCCGGGCGATGACCCGGGAGCGGCTGACGTACGAGGGCGAGCACTGGACGCTGCCGCTGCCCGGCGGCCCGGGCAAGCCGATCAAGCTGACCGTGCACCCGCAGCGCGAGCACATCCCGCTGTACATCGCCGCGATCGGCCCGAAGAACCTGGAGCAGACCGGCGAGATCGCCGACGGAGCGCTGCTGATCTTCCCCTCCGCCGAGCACCTGGAGGAGACCACGGTCAAGTACCTGCGCGCGGGCCGGGAGAAGGCGGGCCTGACCCTCGACGGGTTCGACGTGTGCCCGACCCTGCCGATCGCCCTGGGTGACGACAAGGACGTCTCCCGGCTCGCCGACACCTTCCGCCCGTACACCGCGCTGTACGTCGGCGGCATGGGCAGCGCGAAGCAGAACTTCTACAACCAGCTCGCCCAGCGCATGGGATACGAGAAGGAGGCGGCGGAGATCCAGCGGAAGTACCTGTCCGGGGACAAGCAGGGAGCCGCCGCCGCGATCCCGCAGGACCTCGTCGACAACACCACGCTGCTCGGTTCCGTCGACCGTATCGCCGACCGGATGAAGGCCTACGCCGCCGCCGGGGTCACCACGCTCAGCCTGGCCCCGGCCGGCTTCACGCTGGACGAGCGGCTCGCGTCCCTGCGGGCCGGCAGCGAGGCCCTGGAGCGGGCCGGACTCGCGTAGAAGGAGTTCAGCGGCCGTGGTGGGGGCTCGGGGGTCTTCCCCGCCACGGCCGTCACCCGGAACAACGCGCCCGGCGCCGCGCGGTTACGACTCCCGTGGTGCTTCTTCCCGCCGATCCGGGATCCGGCCCGCACCCCTGTTCGGCGTCGGTCCCGCCGGCGACGGGTCGCGCCGGGAACGAACCGCCGACCGTACGGGACAGCGGGACGTCGTCGTTCGCGCGCTCAGGCCTCACAGCCAGCCGCGCTGCTTGAACTGCCGGTACAGCAGCACCTCCAGCACCGCCATCAGCACGATCACCGCGGGGTACGACCACACCCAGTGCAACTCCGGCATGTGGTCGAAGTTCATGCCGTAGACGCCCGCGATCATCGTCGGGACCGCGGCCATCGCCGCCCACGCGGAGATCTTGCGCATGTCGTCGTTCTGCCGCACGCTCATCTGCGCCAGATGAGCGGACAGGATGTCCGACACCAGCCGGTCCAGGGCCTCCACGGACTCGTTCACGCGCGTGAGGTGGTCGCCCACGTCCCGGAAGAACGGCCGCGCCTTGTCGTGCACGAACGGCACCCCGCCGCCGCCGGCCGGGCCGTTGCCGGAGAGCCGGGACAGCGGCAGCGTCAGCGGCACGGTGGCCCGCCGGAACTCCAGGACCTGCCGCTTGAAGGTGTAGATCCGGGACGCGGTGTTGCGCGACCCCCCGCCGTCCGGCCGGAACACCTCCGCCTCCAGCTCGTCCAGGTCGGTCTGCAGCTCCGTCGCCACCTCCAGGTAGTGGTCGACGGTGGCGTCCGCGATCGCGTACAGCACGGAGGTGGGGCCCTTGTCGAGCAGCTCGGGCTCCTCCTCCAGCCGGTGCCGGACGGCGGCCAGCGGCGCGCCCTCGCCGTGCCGTACGGTCACCACGAAGCAGTCACCGACGAAGACCATCACTTCGCCGGCGGAGACGGCGTCGCTGTCGGGCTCGTACACGACCGGTTTGAGCACCAGGAACAGGGAGTCGTCGTACACCTCCAGCTTGGGCCGCTGATGGGCCTTGAGGGCATCCTCCACGGCCAGCGGATGCAGTCCGAACTCCCTGGTGACCAGGTCGAACTCCCGCTCGGACGGTTCGTGCAGCCCGATCCACACGAAGCCGCCCGCCGCCCTCGCCTCGGCGAGCGCGTCGGACAGGTCCTCCGGGCCCTCGGTACGGTGCCCCTGCCGGTAGACGGCGCAGTCCACGATCACGCGGCGCATTCTCCCTTCGGCCGATCATCGGCACATCACGTGATGCGCCTACCCTGTCCGCATGCCCACGCTCATCCTCGTAAGGCACGGACGTTCCACCGCCAACACCTCGGGCCTCCTCGCCGGCTGGACGCCCGGCGTCGCCCTGGACGAGCGCGGCACCGCCCAGGCCGCCGCGCTGCCCGGACGGCTCGCCGGCCTGCCGGTCTCCGAAGTGGTCGTCAGCCCGCTCCAGCGCTGCCAGGAGACCGTGCGGCCGCTGCTGGCCGCCCGCCCGGAGCTGCGCGCCCACACCGACGAACGGATCGGCGAGTGCCACTACGGCGACTGGACCGGCCGCAAACTCACCGAGCTGATGGACGAGCCGCTGATGGAGGTCGTCCAGGCCCACCCGTCCGCCGCCGCCTTCCCCGGCGGTGAGTCGATGCGGTCCATGCAGACCCGCGCCGCCGAGGCGGTACGCGAGTGGAACGCCCGCGTGGAGCGCGATCACGGGGCCGACGCCGTCTACCTCATGTGCTCCCACGGCGACATCATCAAGTCGCTCGTCGCCGACGCCCTCGGGCTCCATCTCGACCTCTTCCAGCGGGTCTCCGTGGAGCCGTGTTCCGTCACCGCGATCCGCTACACCCGCCTGCGGCCGTTCCTCGTCCGCCTCGGCGACACCGGGGATCTCGCTTCGCTCGCCCCGCGCGAGGAACACGGCGAGGGCGACGCACCGGTCGGGGGTGGTGCGGGCGCACCGTGATCGTCGGCCGCAGTAGGGTGAAGCGGTCCGCACGGCCCGCGCAGCCGAAGAGCCGCGCATCCGAACGGCCCGCACCGCACCTCTCGAATCAATGGAGACAGGACGTGTCCCGTCAGGTGTTCCTCTACGACCAGCCGGACCGCTTCGTGGCCGGCACGGTCGGACTGCCCGGGCGCCGTACGTTCTTCCTCCAGGCCACCGCAGGCCCCCGGGTGACCAGCGTGGTCCTGGAGAAGACCCAGGTCGCCGCGCTCGCCGAGCGCATGGACGAACTGCTCGACGAGGTCGTACGGCGCAGTGGCGGCAGCGCCGCCGTGCCCGCCGTGGCGCCCTCGGAGATCACCGACACCGCCCCGCTGGCGAGCCCCGTCGAGGAGGAGTTCCGCGTCGGCACCATGGCGCTGGCCTGGGACGGTGAGGACCAGCGCATGATCGTCGAGGCCCAGGCGCTCGTCGAGCTGGACGCCGACACCGAGGAGGACCTCGCCGAGGCCGAGGAGCGGCTGCTCCAGGACGAGGAGAACGGGCCCCCGATGCTGCGGGTCCGGCTGACCGGCGCGCAGGCCCGGGCCTTCGCCAAGCGCGCCCTCGACGTCGTCAACGCCGGGCGGCCGCCGTGCCCGCTGTGCAGCCTCCCGCTCGATCCGGAAGGACACGTATGTCCGCGCCAGAACGGATACCGCCGCGGAGCGTGACGGCGGACCCCGACCCCGCCGAGCTGCTCGCGCGCGGTGAGCTGACCGTGCGCGGGCGGATCCGCGAGGCGTCCAACGCGGCGCTGTTCTGCACGGTCGCCCTGGACGGCCGCGAAGCCTCCTGTGTGTACAAGCCGGTGGCGGGGGAGCGGCCCCTGTGGGACTTCCCCGACGGCCACCTCGCGGGCCGTGAGGTCGCCTCCTACGAGGTCTCCGAGGCCACCGGCTGGGGGCTCGTGCCGCCGACCGTGCTGCGCGACGGGCCGTACGGCGAGGGCATGTGCCAGCTGTGGATCGACGTGAGCCCCGAGGCGGAGCTGCTCGCCCTGGTCGACGGCGAGGAACCGGAGCCGGGCTGGAAGGCGATCGGGCTCGCCGAGGTCGGCGAGGGACGCACCGCGCTGCTGGTGCACGCCGACGACGAGCGGCTGCGCCGGCTCGCCGTCCTCGACGCGGTGATCAACAACGCCGACCGCAAGGGCGGCCATCTGCTGCCCACCGCCGACGGCAGGCTCTACGGCATCGACCACGGCGTCACCTTCAACGTCGAGAACAAGCTGCGCACGCTGCTGTGGGGCTGGGCCGGGGAACCCCTGACCCAGGAGGCCGTCGGTGTCCTCAAGGGGCTGCGGGACGCCCTGGACGGGCCGCTGGGCGAGCGGCTGGCCGGGCTGGTCACGGAGGCCGAGACCGACGCCACGCGCGCACGTGTCGAGGCGCTGCTCGCCTCGGGCCTGCACCCGGAGCCGAGCGGGGAGTGGCCGGCGATTCCCTGGCCGCCGGTCTGAGCGACTCGGCGGTGTGTATGGCACACCCGGTGCCAAGACGCAAGACCGCAGAACCGGCCGTCCGGCCCGATCCCGTTCGTACGCGCGGCTCGGCGCCGGTTAGGCTCCTGTACATGCATGCCTGGCCCGCTTCCGAGGTCCCCGCCCTGCCTGGTCAGGGCCGCGACCTGAGGATCCACGACACCGCGACCGGCGGTCCGGTCACCCTCGACCCCGGTCCCGTCGCCCGAATCTACGTGTGCGGCATCACCCCGTACGACGCGACCCACATGGGTCACGCGGCGACCTACAACGCGTTCGACCTCGTCCAGCGCGTGTGGCTCGACACCAAGCGGCAGGTCCACTACGTCCAGAACGTCACCGACGTCGACGATCCGCTGCTGGAGCGCGCGGAGCGGGACGGCGTCGACTGGGTCGCCCTCGCCGAGAAGGAGACGGCCCTCTTCCGCGAGGACATGACCGCCCTGCGGATGCTCCCGCCGCGGCACTACATAGGCGCCGTCGAGGCGATACCGGGCATCGTGCCGCTGGTGGAGCGGCTGCGCGACCTCGGCGCGGCCTACGAACTGGACGGTGACGTCTACTTCTCCGTCGAGTCCGACCCGCACTTCGGCACGGTCTCGAACCTGGACGCCGCCGCCATGCGGCTGCTGTCCGCCGAGCGCGGCGGCGACCCGGACCGCCCGGGCAAGAAGAACCCGCTGGACCCGATGCTGTGGTCGGCGGCCCGGCCGGGCGAGCCCAGCTGGGACGGCGGCACCCTCGGCCGGGGACGGCCCGGCTGGCACATCGAGTGCGTGGCCATCGCCCTCGACCACCTCGGCATGGGCTTCGACGTCCAGGGCGGCGGCTCCGACCTGGCCTTCCCGCACCACGAGATGGGCGCCTCGCACGCCCAGGTGCTCACCGGCGAGTTCCCGATGGCCCGGGCGTACGTGCACGCCGGCATGGTCGCCCTGGACGGCGAGAAGATGTCCAAGTCCAAGGGCAACCTGGTCTTCGTCTCCCGGCTGCGCCGTGACGGCGTCGACCCGGCGGCGATCCGGCTCACGCTGCTGGCCCACCACTACCGTGCCGACTGGGAGTGGACCGACGAGGTCCTCGAGGACGCCGTGGCCCGGCTCGGTCGCTGGCGCGCGGCCGTCTCCCGGCCCGACGGACCGTCCGCCGACGCGCTCGTGGAGGAGATCCGCGAGGCACTGGCCGACGACCTGGACGCGCCGGCCGCGCTCGCCGCGGTGGACCGCTGGGCGGCCCGGCAGGAGCGGGACGGCGGCACCGACACCGGCGCCCCGGGCCTGGTCTCCCGGGCCGTCGACGCCCTGCTGGGCGTGGCGCTCTAGGAAGACACCCCACGGCCGTGTCGCGCCCGCGCGAGCGGCGGTGCCGGGACGCGCGGCGGGCTCGGCGGCCCGCCGCGGTGGCCGCCGTACGCACACGGAGAAGGGGGGGGTCGCGGGTCGCGGACCCCCCCGGCACCCGGTGGTCCGGGCGCGGGGTGAGGCCTCGGCGGCGGCACCCCAGTACTGAGGTAGGGAGAGCGGGGGGTTGGG
>NZ_JBIBVY010000015.1:0-64852 GCF_043080665.1 Streptomyces sp. NPDC014991 | reverse complement strand
CCGCGCGCGGGGGGGGGCGGGGCGGGGGGGGGGGCGCGGCGGCCCGCGGGGGGGGCCCCCGACCCCCCCCGGAGCGGGGGGGGTCCGCGTGCCGCGACCCCCCCCTTCTCCGTGTGCTCCGTCCTCGTGGTCAGTCCTCGGCGGAGTCACCCTTGTCCTGGTCGTCGCCCTCGGCCGCGTCCGGCCTGGGCGGCTTCGCCGGGCGAGTCCGGCCGCCCGGGTTGTCCCGCAGGAACGAGCCGCCCTCCCCGCCCTCCGCGGTGGCGTGCCCGCCCGGCGGGCCGACGTCCCGGCGCCGCAGGTACCGCTCGAACTCGCGGGCGATCGCCTCGCCCGACGCCTCCGGCAGCTCCGCGGTGTCCCGGGCCTCCTCCAGCGTCTGGACGTACTCGGCGACCTCGCTGTCCTCGGCGGCCAGCTGGTCCACGCCCACCTGCCAGGCCCGCGCGTCCTCGGGCAGTTCACCCAGCGGCAGCCGCACGTCGAGCAGGTCCTCCAGACGGTTGAGGAGCGC
Source organism: Streptomyces sp. NPDC014991 (assembly GCF_043080665.1). Lineage (NCBI taxonomy): Bacteria > Bacillati > Actinomycetota > Actinomycetes > Kitasatosporales > Streptomycetaceae > Streptomyces > Streptomyces sp. NPDC014991. The sequence continues at coordinate 64,338 of NZ_JBIBVY010000015.1, read as the reverse complement.
GAGCGTGGCCTTCGGGTTGGGCGGCTGGGAGACGTAGTGCGGCACGGCCGCCCACAGCGACACCGCCGGGACACCGGCGTGCGCGCACGCCTCCTGGAGGACGCCGACGATGCCCGTCGGGCCCTCGTACTTCGTCTCCTCCAGGTCCATCCGCCGGGCCAGGTCCGGGTCGGACGTGACCCCGCTGACCGGCACCGGCCGCGTGTGCGGGGTGTCCCCGAGCAGGGCGCCCAGGACGACCACCAGCTCCACGCCCAGCTCGTGCGCGAACCCGAGCAGCTCGTTGCAGAACGAGCGCCAGCGCATCGACGGTTCGATCCCGCGCACCAGCACCAGGTCCCGTGGCTTGTCGCCGCCGACGCGGACCACCGACAGCCTGGTCGTCGGCCACGTGATCTTTCGCACACCGCCGTCCATGAACACCGTGGGGCGGTTCACCTGGAAGTCGTAGTAGTCCTCGGCGTCCAGCGCCGCGAACACCTCGCCCTTCCACTCGCGTTCGAGATGCGCGACCGCCGTGGAGGCGGCGTCGCCGGCATCGTTCCAGCCCTCGAACGCGGCCACCATGACTGGGTCGATCAGCTCGGGAACCCCCTCCAGCTCGATCACCCAGTGCCTCCTTCCGACGTGCCCTCGCTTGACTCACCAACCTTACGGCGTCCGGCGGGGGCGCCCGCAGCCCCCTCGACGGGGGGAGTGAACGGATCACTGCCCCGTTCCCCGGCCCCGAACACCCCGGTCAGCACGCGGAAGGGCGGCCCCACCGGCGTGGGGCCGCCCTTGCGCGTACGGGCCTACTTCCGGTCGAGCAGGTCCTGGACCTTCGCGCGGACCTCGTCGGTGGCCAGGCCGCGGACGGTCAGCGTGGTCCGGCGGCGCAGCACGTCGTCCGGCGTCTCGGCCCACTCGTGGTCGCGGGCGTAGACGACCTGGGCCCAGATCTCCGGGGCGTCCGGGTGGACGCGCTCGGCCAGCTCCGGGCTCTCGTTCGCCAGGCGGGCGATGTCGAAGGCCAGGGAACCGTAGTGGGTGGCCAGGTGCCGGGCGGTGTCGGCGGCCATGCGCGGGCCGGGCGCCGGGTTGTCCACCAGCAGGCGGTGGGCGACCGCGCGCGGGTTGGCGACACCGGGCAGCGGCAGCTTCTTCGGCAGCGAGGAGATGGGCTCGAAGTCCTCACCGAGCGGGTGACCCGGCAGCGCCTCCAGCTTCTTCATGATCGTGCGGCCGATGTGGCGGAACGTCGTCCACTTGCCGCCCGCGACGGACAGCATGCCGCCCCGGCCCTCGGTCACCACGGTCTCGCGCTTGGCCTTGGCGGTGTCGCCGGGGCCGCCCGGCAGCACCCGCAGACCGGCGAACGCGTACGTGATGAGGTCGCGCTGGAGCTGCTGGTCCCGGACGGAGAACGCGGCCTCGTCCAGGATCTGGGCTATGTCCTTCTCGGTGACGGACACGTCCGCCGGATCGCCCTCGTACTCCTCGTCGGTGGTGCCGAGCAGCAGCATGTCCTCCCAGGGGAGGGCGAAGGTGATGCGGTACTTGTCGATCGGGGTCGCGAGCGCGGCCTTCCACGGGGAGGTGCGCTTCAGGACCAGGTGCGCGCCCTTCGACAGGCGGATGGACGGGGCCGCGGCCGGGTCCTCCAGCTTGCGCAGGTGGTCGACCCAGGGGCCGGTCGCGTTCAGCACCAGGCGGGCGTTGACCCCGAACTCGTCACCGGAAATCCGGTCCTTGAGCTCGGCGCCGGTGACCCGGCCCTGGGTGAAGCGCAGCCCGGTGACCTCGGCGTGGTTCAGGACGACCGCGCCGGCCTCGACGGCCGCGCGGACCGTCATCAGCGCCATGCGGGCGTCGTTCATCTGGTCGTCGCCGTACACGGCCACGGCCTTGAGGTTCTCGGTGCGCAGCTCGGGCACGTCCTGCGCCGCCCTGGCGGGCGAGAGCAGGTGGCCGACGCCGTCGCCGAACGCGGAGAGCGCGGAGTAGGCGAAGACGCCCGCGCCGAGCTTCGCCGCGCCGTGCGGCCCGCCCTTGTACACGGGGAGGTAGAAGGTGAGCGGGTTCGCCAGGTGGGGGGCCACCTGGCGGGAGACCGCACGGCGCTCGAAGTGGTTCTCCGCCACCAGCTTCACCGCGCCGGTCTGGAGGTAGCGCAGACCGCCGTGGAGCAGTTTGGAGGAGGCGGAGGAGGTGGCGCCGGCGAAGTCGCCGGCGTCGACCAGCGCCACCCTGAGACCGGACTGCGCGGCGTGCCAGGCGGTGGAGATGCCCAGGATGCCGCCGCCGATCACGAGAAGGTCGTACGACGCCTTGGCGAGCTGCTCCCTGGTCTCGGCGCGGCTCGGGTTGGAGCCGGAGGCCGGGTGCGTCCCCAGGGCAGGCACGGACTTCAGGGTGGACTGACTGGTCATGTCGGGTATTTACTCCTCGTCAGAGCTGACTGAGCCGGGGGAACCGCTCAGTCCTCGTCCTCGAGCCAGCCCATGGTCCGCTCTACGGCCTTGAGCCAGTTCTTGTACTCACGGTCGCGGGTCTCCGCGTCCATGCGGGGGGTCCATTCGGCGGCCCGGCGCCAGTTGGCGCGCAGCTCGTCGGTGCTGGACCAGAAGCCGACGGCGAGGCCGGCGGCGTAGGCGGCGCCGAGGCAGGTGGTCTCGGCGACCATCGGGCGCACCACGGGGGCGTCCAGGACGTCGGCGAGGTTCTGCATCAGCAGGTTGTTGGCGGTCATGCCGCCGTCGACCTTCAGGGTCACCAGCTCGTCGCCGGAGTCCTTGACCATGGCGTCGGCGATCTCCCGCGTCTGCCAGGCGGTCGCCTCCAGGACGGCGCGCGCGAGGTGCGCCTTGGTCACGTACCGGGTCAGGCCGGCGATCACACCGCGGGCGTCGGAGCGCCAGTGCGGGGCGAACAGGCCGGAGAAGGCCGGCACGAAGTAGGCGCCGCCGTTGTCCTCGACCGAGAGCGCGAGCGTCTCGATCTCGGCGGCGGTGGAGATCAGGCCCATCTGGTCGCGCATCCACTGCACCAGCGAGCCGGTGACGGCGATGGAGCCCTCCAGGGCGTACACCGTCGGCTGATCGCCGATCTTGTAGCCGACGGTGGTCAGCAGACCGGCGTAGGAGTTGATGATCTTGGAGCCGGTGTTCATCACCATGAAGGTGCCGGTGCCGTAGGTCGACTTCGTCTCGCCCTCGGAGAAACAGGTCTGGCCGAACAGGGCCGCCTGCTGGTCACCGAGCGCGGAGGCGACCGGGATGCCGCCGAGCAGATCGCCGAGCCGGCCGCCGGTGACCTCGCCGTAGACCTCGGCGGAGGAGCGGATCTCGGGCAGGATCTGGAGCGGCACGCCGATCGACTCGGCGATCTTCTCGTCCCACTGCATCGTGTGCAGGTTCATCAGCATGGTGCGGGAGGCGTTGGTGACGTCGGTGACGTGCCTGCCGCCGTCGACACCGCCGGTCAGGTTCCAGATGACCCAGCTGTCCATGGTGCCGAAGAGGATGTCGCCCGCCTCGGCGCGCTCCTTCAGGCCGTCGACGTGGTCGAGCAGCCAGCGGGCCTTGGGCCCGGCGAAGTAGGACGCGAGCGGCAGACCGGTCTCGCGGCGGAAGCGGTCCTGGCCGACGTTGCGGCCCAGCTCGCGGCAGAGGGCGTCGGTGCGGGTGTCCTGCCAGACGATGGCGTTGTGGACGGGCTCACCGGTGTTCTTGTCCCACAGCACGGTGGTCTCGCGCTGGTTGGTGATGCCGATGGCCTTGATGTCGTCCCGGGTGATGCCGGCCTTCTCGACGGCTCCGGCGACGACCTCCTGGACGTTGGTCCAGATCTCGTTGGCGTTGTGCTCGACCCAGCCCGGCTTCGGGAAGATCTGCTCGTGCTCCTTCTGGTCGACGGAGACGATGCGGCCGTCCCGGTCGAAGACGATGCAGCGCGAGGAGGTCGTGCCCTGGTCGATGGCGGCGATGAACGGGCCTGCGGTGTGGGCGTCGGTCACTGTGTGCTCCTGAAAGGTCCGTGGTGGTGGGGCTGTACGTACGGCGCGTACACGAAGTCTCGGGGGCTTCCTAGGCGAACGCGACGTTGTAGATGCCTGCGGCGATCGCGGCGCCGATCAGCGGACCGACCACCGGGATCCAGGCGTAGCTCCAGTCGGAACCGCCCTTGTTGGGCAGCGGCAGGAGGGCGTGCACGATGCGCGGGCCCAGGTCACGGGCGGGGTTGATGGCGTAGCCCGTCGGGCCGCCCAGGGAGAGACCGATCGACACGACCACGAGCGCGGTGACCAGTCCGCCGAGGATGCCGAGGCCGTTGCCCTTGTCGTTCAGGCCCTGGGTGAGGACCGCGAGGATCAGCACGACGGTGCCGATGATCTCCGTGGCGAGGTTCTGCACCACGTTGCGGATCTCCGGGCCGGTGGAGAAGACGCCGAGGACCGGGCCGGCGCCCGCCTCCTGGGCCTCCACGGCCTTGGCGGAGGTGGCCTGCGCGCCCGGACCGCCGACGATCTCCTTGTCGGTCAGGTGCGCCTGGAACTGTCCGTAGTAGGTGACCCACACCAGGGCCGCGCCGATCACGGCGCCGAGCAGCTGGCCGGCGAAGTAGGTCGGGACGTTGCTCCAGTCGCTGTCCTTGATGGCCAGGGCGACGGTGACGGCCGGGTTGAGGTGGGCGCCGGACAGCGGTCCGGAGATGTACACGGCCGTCATGACGGCGAAGCCCCACCCGAAGGCGATGGCGAGCCAACCGGCGTTACGGGCCTTGGAGGCCTTCAGTGTGACAGCGGCGCAGACGCCGCCGCCGAGCAGGATGAGTATGGCGGTACCGATGGTCTCGCCGATGAAGATGTCGGAGCTGGACACCCGCGACTCCTTTGTCCTTCGTCCAGGGGTAGCCGAACCCCGGTTCCCGCCGGGGGTCTGGCGCCCTCAGGGGGTGAGAGCGATGCCGGCCTCTGGCGTTGTCACACTCTAGCGCGTATTGCCGGTAGGTGTTCGACAATGCCGACCGATGGACGGGAGTCTTGCTTCGGCGTTACGCGTGCGTCAAGAGTTCTGTTATCGAATGCAGGATCGTTATTGATCGCCAGGGCTTATCGACCTTCGGGGGCGGACATACGTTCTGACCCTGTTTGTCCATTTCAGGGTAGGGCGGCAGCCGGAACGTCGCCCGACGTCCCGGTCGTTGCGTGCCTCAGCCGCTGCTCAGAACCGTCCGGCGCCCAGATCGCGGGAGACCGCGCGGGCGCAGTCCCGCACCGCCGCGATCAGCTCGGGGAGCAGCTCGCCCTCCCGGCACAGCCGTTCCACGGCCCCGGTGATGCCCACGGCGCCCACAGGCATGCGACGCCGGTCGTGGATGGGGGCGGCGAGCGAGGCCACCCCCTCCCAGGTCTCCTCCACATCGGCCGCGTACCCACGCGCGCGCGTGACGTCCAGGAGGTGTTCGAAGTCGCCCGGATCGCACACCGTGCGGTCCGTGAACGCCTTCCGGTCGGCCTCCAGCGCCTCGCTGTGCGCCACCGGGTCGTACGCCGACAGCACCTTGCCCAGTGCCGTGGAGTGCAGCGGCTGCATGGCCCCGATCTCCAGCACCTGCCGGCTGTCGTCGGGCCGGAAGACGTGGTGCACGATCAGGACGCCCTGCTGGTGCAGCACGCCCAGGTACACGCTCTCGCCGCTGGAGCGGGCCAGGTCGTCGGCCCACACCAGGGCCCGGGCCCGCAGTTCGTGCACGTCCAGGTAGGTGGTGCCGAGGCGCAGCAGCTCCGCGCCCAGCTGGTAGCGCCCCGAGGCGACGTCCTGCTCCACGAAGCCCTCCTGCTGGAGGGTGCGCAGGATGCCGTGGGCGGTGCCCTTGGCGAGGCCCAGCGACGAGGCGATGTCCGAGAGGCCGAGCCGCCGCTCGCCGCCCGCGAGCAGCCGCAGCATCGCGGCCGCCCGTTCGAGCGACTGGATGTTCCGTGCCATCGCCGTCCTGCCTCCGTCCCCTTCGACTGCCGTAGGCGCCAGGTCAATTCCGCCGTTCGGCAATGCCGAACACTACCGGTCCTTGCCGATCTCCCGCCAATGGTCGGACGACACCTGTTACACACCGGCCGCCCAGGACCCGGCCCGGGCCGGGTCCGTCCGTTCCGTGGACGTGGGTGCCCATCCGAGCCCACTCCCGGCTACTCTGACGCCGTGCGGCAACCCTGCCTGCCGGGGAAACCGCATAGCCGACAGCCGTCGCAGCCCAGGGAGCCCTTCATGGCCTCGTTGCCCACGTCCCCTTCCGCCGACAGCCGGACCCGGGTGTCCGCGCTCCGCGAGGCACTCGCCACCCGTGTGGTGGTCGCCGACGGAGCGATGGGCACCATGCTCCAGGCCCAGGACCCCACACTCGAGGACTTCGAGAACCTCGAGGGCTGCAACGAGATCCTCAACATCACCCGCCCCGACATCGTCCGCTCCGTCCACGAGGCGTACTTCTCCGTGGGCGTCGACTGCGTCGAGACCAACACCTTCGGGGCCAACCACGCGGCCATGGCGGAGTACGACATCCCCGACCGCGTGTACGAGCTGTCCGAGGCCGGCGCCCGCATCGCCCGCGAGGTCGCCGACACGTACACCGCCGGGGACGGCCGCCGGCGCTGGGTCCTCGGCTCCATCGGGCCCGGCACCAAGCTGCCCACCCTCGGCCACATCGGCTTCACCACCATCCGGGACGGCTTCCAGGCGAACGCCGAGGGCCTGCTCGCGGGCGGCGCCGACGCCCTGATCGTCGAGACCACCCAGGACCTGCTCCAGACCAAGGCCTCCGTGCTCGGCGCGCGCAGCGCCATGGAGCGGCTCGGCTTCGAGGTCCCGCTGCTCGTCTCGATGGCCTTCGAGACCACCGGCACCATGCTGCTGGGCTCCGAGATCGGCGCCGCACTCACCGCGCTGGAGCCGCTCGGCATCGACATGATCGGCCTGAACTGCTCGACCGGCCCGGCCGAGATGAGCGAGCACCTGCGCTACCTCACCCGGCACTCCCGCATCCCGCTGCTGTGCATGCCCAACGCCGGGCTGCCCGTCCTCACCAAGGACGGCGCGCACTTCCCGCTCGGCCCCGAGGGCCTGGCGGACGCCCAGCAGAACTTCGTCCAGGACTACGGCCTGTCCCTCGTCGGCGGCTGCTGCGGCACCACCCCCGAGCACCTGCGCCAGGTCGTGGAGCGGGTCCGGGACCTCGCCCCGGCCGAGCGCGACCCGCGCCCCGAGCCGGGCGCCGCCTCCCTCTACCAGTCGGTGCCGTTCCGCCAGGACACCGCCTACCTGGCCATCGGCGAGCGCACCAACGCCAACGGCTCCAAGAAGTTCCGCGAGGCCATGCTGGAGGCCCGCTGGGACGACTGCGTGGAGATCGCCCGCGAGCAGATCCGCGAGGGCGCGCACATGCTCGACCTGTGCGTGGACTACGTCGGCCGTGACGGCGTCGCCGACATGGAGGAACTGGCCGGCCGCTTCGCCACCGCCTCCACCCTGCCGATCGTCCTGGACTCCACCGAGGTCGAGGTCATCAGGGCGGGCCTGGAGAAGCTCGGCGGGCGCGCGGTGATCAACTCCGTGAACTACGAGGACGGCGACGGCCCCGACTCGCGGTTCGTCAAGGTCACGCGGCTGGCACGGGAGCACGGCGCCGCCCTGATCGCGCTCACGATCGACGAGGAGGGCCAGGCCCGCACCCCCGAGAAGAAGGTCGAGATCGCCGAACGGCTGATCGCGGACCTCACCGGGAACTGGGGCATCCACGAGGAGGACATCCTCATCGACACCCTGACCTTCACCATCTGCACCGGTCAGGAGGAGTCCCGCAAGGACGGCGTCGCCACCATCGAGGCGATCCGCGAGCTGAAGAGGCGCCACCCCGCCGTGCAGACCACGCTGGGCCTGTCGAACATCTCCTTCGGCCTCAACCCGGCCGCCCGCATCCTGCTGAACTCCGTCTTCCTGGACGAGTGCGTCAAGGCCGGACTCGACTCGGCGATCGTGCACGCCAGCAAGATCCTGCCGATCGCCCGCTTCAGCGAGGAAGAGGTCCGCACGGCCCTCGACCTCATCCACGACCGGCGCGCCGAGGGCTACGACCCCCTGCAGAAGCTCATGCAGCTCTTCGAGGGCGCCACCGCGAAGTCCCTGAAGGCCGGCCGCGCCGAGGAACTGGCCGCGCTGCCGCTGGAGGAGCGCCTCAAGCGCCGCATCATCGACGGCGAGCGCAACGGCCTGGAGGCGGACCTCGACGAGGCACTCCAGGACCGGCCCGCGCTCGACATCGTCAACGACACCCTGCTGGACGGCATGAAGGTCGTCGGCGAGCTGTTCGGTTCCGGCCAGATGCAGCTGCCCTTCGTCCTCCAGTCCGCCGAGGTCATGAAGGCGGCCGTCGCCCACCTCGAACCGCACATGGAGAAGGTGGCCGACGGCGAGGAAGAGGTGGGCAAGGGCACCATCGTCCTCGCGACCGTGCGCGGCGACGTGCACGACATCGGCAAGAACCTGGTCGACATCATCCTCTCCAACAACGGCTACAACGTCGTCAACCTGGGCATCAAGCAGCCCGTCTCCGCGATCCTGGAGGCGGCCGAGGAGCACCGGGCGGACGTCATCGGCATGTCGGGGCTGCTGGTCAAGTCCACGGTGATCATGAAAGAGAACCTGGAGGAGCTGAACCAGCGCGGCCTCGCCGCCCGCTTCCCGGTGATCCTCGGCGGCGCCGCCCTGACCCGGGCCTACGTCGAGCAGGACCTGCACGAGGTCTACGAGGGTGAGGTGCGCTACGCCCGCGACGCGTTCGAGGGACTGCGCCTGATGGACGCGCTGATCGGCGTCAAGCGGGGTGTGCCCGGCGCGAAGCTGCCCGAGCTGAGGCAGCGCCGGGTGCGGACCGCGGCCGTCGTCGAGGAGGCCGAGGAGCGCCCGGAGGAGGGCCACGTCCGCTCCGACGTCGCCACCGACAACCCCGTGCCGGCCCCACCGTTCTGGGACACCCGCGTCGTCAAGGGCATCCAGCTCAAGGAGTACGCGAGCTGGCTGGACGAGGGCGCCCTGTTCAAGGGCCAGTGGGGGCTCAAGCAGGCCCGCACCGGGGAGGGTCCGTCGTACGAGGAACTGGTCGAGACCGAGGGCCGCCCGCGCCTGCGCGGCCTGCTCGACCGGCTCCAGACGGAGAACCTGCTGGAGGCGGCCGTGGTCTACGGCTACTTCCCGTGCGTCTCCAAGGACGACGACCTGATCATCCTGGACGAGCAGGGCAACGAACGCACCCGGTTCACCTTCCCGCGCCAGCGCCGCGGCCGGCGCCTGTGCCTGGCCGACTTCTTCCGCCCGGAGGAATCGGGGGAGACGGACGTGGTGGGTCTGCAGGTCGTCACCGTCGGCTCCCGCATCGGCGCGGAGACGGCCCGGCTCTTCGAGGCCAACGCCTACCGCGACTACCTCGAACTGCACGGCCTGTCCGTGCAGTTGGCCGAGGCCCTCGCCGAGTACTGGCACGCCCGCGTCCGCTCCGAACTCGGCTTCGCCGGCGAGGACCCGGCCGCCATCGAGGACATGTTCGCCCTCGGGTACCGCGGCGCCCGTTTCTCCCTCGGCTACGGCGCCTGCCCCAACCTGGAGGACCGGGCCAAGATCGCCGGCCTCCTCCGGCCGGAGCGGATCGGGGTGCAGCTGTCGGAGGAGTTCCAGCTCCACCCCGAGCAGTCCACCGACGCGATCGTGATCCACCACCCGGAGGCGAAGTACTTCAACGCCAGGTGACCCCCCGCCACGGGCACACCAACGGGCCCCTGGGCCGTTCAGGGGGTGTCTGACGGGCTGCCCCCGGGCCCGCGAGTGGTGAACGAGGCGTTTCGCTCCGCGGAGTCGTACACTGGTCGGTCCACCGCAGGCCGGTTCCCCGCACGGGAACCGGCCTGACCGTCCCTCAAGGAGGTGCGCCCGGATGACCAGCACGGTCCCCGCGCCCGGAACCCTTTCTCCCGCCCCCTCCGGCACCGGAGAAGGCAGGACCGCGCCGGCCGAGGGCTCCGCCCTCCAGGCGGTGCTTCTCGACATGGACGGCACCCTGGTGGACACCGAGGGCTTCTGGTGGGACGTCGAGGTGGAGGTCTTCGCCCGTCTCGGCCACACCCTGGACGACTCCTGGCGGCACGTCGTGGTCGGCGGCCCCATGACCCGCAGCGCCGGTTTCCTGATCGAGGCCACCGGCGCCGACATCACCCTCGCCGAGCTGTCGGTGCTGCTCAACGACGGGTTCGAGGAGCGCATCGGCCGTGCCCTGCCGCTGATGCCGGGCGCTGCCCGCCTGCTCGGCGAGCTGCACCGGCACGGCGTGCCCACGGCCCTGGTCTCCGCCTCCCACCGGCGCATCATCGACCGGGTGCTGTCCGTGCTGGGCCCGCACCACTTCGCCCTCTCCGTCGCGGGCGACGAGGTCTCCCGCACCAAGCCCTTCCCGGACCCGTACCTGCTCGCCGCCGCGGGGCTCGGCGCGCACCCGGCCGGATGTGCCGTGGTGGAGGACACCGCGACCGGGGTCGCCGCCGCGGAGGCCGCGGGCTGCCGTGTGATCGCCGTACCCTCCGTGGCGCCCATCGGTCCGGCCGCCGGGCGGACCGTCGTCTCCTCTCTGGAAGAGGTGGACCTGCCATTTCTGCACGGCCTGATGACGGAAATGCGCTAGCCGTTCACCCAGCGTGCGAGGGCCATTGGGTGTGCCGGACAAAATTCCGGGAAAGTACACCCCAGGGGAATTCCGGGTCCACTGTCCGGCCGAATTGTGCTGACCGGTCACACAGTTGGGGGTGTGACGTTTCCCACGCCGACGGGCCTCGACAGCGTCCGCCGGCTGTGCTGAACGGCCTGGACCGGGTGGTGTGGGCGGGGCTTTGTGTCCCGATTGATGGGATGCTGCACTAATCCTGCCGCTGTCGGGTTTTCGGTGTGTCCTCGACCGGTTCCACTGCGTGATGGGCGGTCAACTCACGCGGCCGTGAAGCGTGCTGCGAGCGCGGACTAATCTCGTCGCGAGAACATCACCGCGAACCCCCGTGATCCGTCGCACCACCCATGCATGCCGGATACACGGACCCGAACAGCTCTGGAGAAACTCCCGCATGAACCGCAAGACTTTGGTGCTGCCGGCGGTGGCCGGCCTGCTCACCCCGGTTCTCGCCGCGTGCGGCGGATCCGACAGCGGGAGCAAGAGCGGTGACGCCATCGTCGTCGGTACCACGGACCAGTTCACGGCCACCAAGGCGGCTCCGGCGCCCCTCGACCCCGCCTACGCCTACGACGTCGGCACCTGGAACATCCTGCGCCAGTCCGTGCAGACCCTGATGGCCCAGCCCAAGGGCGAGGGCGACCCCGTGCCCGAGGCCGCCGAGAGCTGCTCCTTCACCGACAGCGGCAGCGAGCGCTACGTCTGCAAACTCCGCAAGGGACTGACGTTCGCGAACGGCGACCCCGTGACCGCCCATGACGTCAAGTACTCCATCGAGCGTGCGCTGCGCATCAAGGCCGACAGCGGTGTCTCCGCCCTGCTGAACACCGTCGACACCATCGAGACGCAGGGCGACCGCGAGGTCGTCTTCCACCTGAAGACGGCCGACGCCACCTTCCCGTACAAGCTGTCCACTCCGGTCGCGGGCGTCATCAACCCGAAGGACTACGACAAGGACAAGCTGCGCGACGGCTTCGAGGTCGACGGCTCCGGCCCCTACACCCTCCAGGCCGACGTCAAGAACAACGCGATCACCAGCATCACCTTCACCAAGAACCCCTCGTACAAGGGCAACGTGACGGTGAACAACGACGCGGTCGAACTGCGCTCCTTCGGCGACGCCGACGCCATGGGCACCGCGCTCGACAAGGGTGACATCGACGTCATGACGCGCACCATGTCGCCCGCGCAGATCCAGAAGCTGGACGCCGGCAGCGACGACAAGGCCGACCTGGTCGACATGCCGGGCCTGGAGATCCGCTACCTGGCCTTCGACACCGACGCCACGAGCGTGAAGTCCAAGGCGGTACGCCAGGCGATGGCGCAGGTCATCGACCGCGGCGAGCTGGTCTCCAAGGTCTACGGCACCCAGGCCGAGCCGCTGTACTCGCTGGTCCCCGCCACCGTCACCGGCCACTCCAACTCGTTCTTCAACAAGTACGGCAACCCCAGCGTCGACAAGGCCAAGAACCTGCTCGCCAAGGCGGGCATCACCACGCCGGTGAAGCTGACCCTGCACTACACGACCGACCACTACGGCTCGGCCACCAAGCAGGAGTTCCAGATCCTCCAGCAGCAGCTCAACGACAGCGGTCTGTTCGACGTCTCCGTCCAGGGCCACCTCTGGCAGACCTTCCGGCCCGCCGAGCAGAAGGGCGCGTACGACGTCTACGGCATGGGCTGGTTCCCCGACTTCCCCGACGCCGACAACTTCCTCGCCCCCTTCCTCGACAAGGACAACTTCCTCGGCTCGCCGTACGCCAACAGCACCATCCAGCGCTCGCTGATCCCGCAGTCGCGCCGTGAGGCCGACCGGCTCGGCGCCGCCAAGAGCCTGACCGAGATCCAGGACATCGTCGCCGACGACGTGCCGGTCCTGCCGCTGTGGCAGGGCAAGCAGTACGTCGCCGCGCGGGACAACGTCACGGGCGTTTCCTACGCCCTCAACTCGTCCTCTACGCTCCAGCTGTGGGAGCTCGGCCGTGGTGTGAGCGGCTGACGGCTCTCCTCATCCGGGGGCCAGGGACGGCTGCCCCGGGTCCCGGGACCAGGACGGTGGCCCCGGAGTGACGAACCGACGACAAGGCACAAGTCAAGTGAACAAGCGCAACCCGTGGCCAGTCCTGCCCCTCGTGGCGGGGCTGGCCTCCGGCCTGTTGACCGGCTGCGGCTCGGAGACCGGCGATTCCGGGGGAACCGGCTCCGCCGTGGTGATGGGGATGTCCGACGACGTCCTCGCCACGGACCCGGCGTCCGGCTACGACCCCGGCTCCTGGCTGTTGTTCAACAACGTCTTCCAGTCGCTGCTCAGCTTTCCCAAGGGCGCGACCGAACCCGAACCCGAACTGGCGAAGCAGTGCGGCTTCACCGACACCCGGGCCATGGTCTACCGGTGCGAACTGAAGGACGGCCTGAAGTTCAGCAACGGTGACCCCCTCACCTCCGCCGACGTGAAGTTCTCCTTCGAGCGCATCCTGAAGATCAACGACCCCGCCGGTCCCGCGATCATGTTCCCGATGCTCGGCACGATCGGGACACCGGACGCGAAGACGGTCGTCTTCCACCTGAAGGTGCCCGACGCCACCTTCCCCAGCAAGGTCGCCTCCGGCGCCGGTTCCGTCGTGGACCACCGCCAGTACGACGCGAACGGCCTGCGCACCGACCACAAGGCAGTCGGCTCCGGCCCCTACAAGCTGGACTCCTTCGACAAGGACCAGGCGGTCTTCTCGGTCAACGGCAACTACAAGGGGACCGGCCAGGTCAAGAACTCCGGCGTCACACTGAAGTTCTTCCACGGCGACCGGACCGCCCTGAAGCAGTCCCTCCTCGACGGCGGCATCGACATCGCCTACCGCGGTCTGGCCGCCTCCGACATCGCCGGCCTCGACCAGCAGAAGGACGACAAGGGCGTCGACGTCATCGAGGGCACCAGCGCCGAGGTCCAGCACCTGGTCTTCAACATGAAGGACCCGGTGGCCGGCAAGCTCGGCGTCCGCAAGGCCCTGGCCTACCTCATCGACCGCGACGCCCTGATCGAGAACGTGTACCAGGGCACCGCCACCCCGCTGTACTCGATCATCCCGGCCGGCATCGGGGGCCACAACACCGCCTTCTTCGACACGTACGGCGCCCGCCCCTCCCGCGCCAAGGCCGCCGCCGCCCTGCGCGCCGACGGCATCACCGGCAAGGTGAAGCTCACCCTGTGGTCCACGCCGTCCCGTTACGGCCCCGCCACCGACGAGGAACTGAAGGCCATCGCCGGCCAGCTCAACGCCAGCGGCCTGTTCGACGCCGACGTGCGGTCCGTCCCCTTCGACCAGTACGAGAAGGAGATAGCCCAGGGCAGGTACGGCGTGTACGTGAAGGGCTGGGTGCCGGACTACCCCGACGCCGACAACTTCACGGCCCCCTTCTTCGGCAAGGGCAACGTGCTGGAGAACAACTACGGCAACCGCACCATCACCGGCTCGCTCCTCCCCGCCACCGCCGCCCAGAGCGACCGGGCCGCGACCGACAAGGAGTTCGGCAGGTTGCAGGACATCGTCGCCGACGAACTGCCCGTCCTGCCGGTCTGGCAGGCCAAGCAGTACGCGGTCGTCCGCGACGGCGTCTACGGCCTGGAGTACTGCCTGGACGCCTCGACGGTGTTCCGGTTCTGGGAACTCAGCAAGAGCTGACGCCGGTCACGGCAGGGGCGCCCCCGCACCACGCGGAAGGGGCGCCCTTCGCCGTACCGGTGGGCAGCCCGCCCGCCGCTACTGCGCGCCGGGGCGCACCAGCCCGCTCTCGTACGCGTACACCGCGGCCTGCACCCGGTCACGCAGGCCCAGCTTGGTCAGCACATGGCCCACATGCGTCTTCACGGTCGTCTCGCTGACGAACAGGTCGGCCGCGATCTCCGCGTTGGACAGCCCGCGCGCCACCAGCTTCAGCACCTCGACCTCACGGTCCGTCAGCGTGTGCAGGGCGTCCGGCACCGGGTCCTCGCCGGAGGGCAGATGCGTGGCGTACTTGTCCAGCAGCCGCCGCGTGATGCTCGGCGCGAGCAGGGCCTCGCCGGCCGCCACCACCCGGATGGCCTGCACCAGTTCGTTGGCGGGCGCGTCCTTGAGCAGGAAGCCGCTCGCCCCCGCGCGCAGCGCCTCCACCACGTACTCGTCCAGGTCGAACGTGGTCAGCACCAGCACCTTGGCCGGGCCGTCCCGCCCGGGGCCGGTGATCTGCCGGGTGGCCTCCACGCCGTCCATCCGCGGCATCCGGATATCCATGAGCACGACATCCGGCTGCAACGCTCGCACCTGGTCGAGTGCCTGGAGACCGTCGCCGGCCTCGCCGACCACGGCGAGGTCCTGCTCGGCCTCCAGGATCATCCGGAAGCCGGTACGCAGCAGTGGCTGGTCGTCGACCAGTAGGACGCGGATGGCCACGTGACACTCCTTCGCTAGTCCGCGCCCATTGTGCCCTGCGCCACCGCCCCGGACCCGGCCGCCCTCACCGGCAGCGGGTAGGGCGGGGGGGTGCCCCCGAACTCCGGGCAGTGCGCCTGGTGGTCGCACCAGCCGCACAGCCGGGTCGGCCGGGGCCGCCAGTCCCCCGTCTCCGTGGCCTGGCTGATGGCCTCCCACAGCGCGTGCAGCTTGCGCTCGACCCGCTCCAGGTCGGCGAGGACGGGGTCGTACGTCAGCACGTCGCCGCTGCCGAGATAGACCAGTTGCAGCCGGCGCGGGATCACCCGCTTCAGCCGCCACACCACGAGGGCGTAGAACTTCATCTGGAACAGCGCGCCCTCCGTGTACTCGGGGCGGGGCGCCTTGCCCGTCTTGTAGTCGACGATCCGCACCTCGCCGGTCGGTGCCACGTCGACGCGGTCGATGATCCCGCGCAGCCGCAGTCCCGAGTCCAGCTCGGCCTCCACGAACAGCTCCCGCTCGGCCGGCTCCAGCCGCGTCGGGTCCTCCAGCGTGAACCAGCGCTCCACGAGCCGCTCCGCCTCGGTGAGCCACCGGTTCAGCCGCTCGCCCTCCGGATCGTCGGTGAACAGCTCGGTCACCTCCGGGCGGCTCTCCCGCAGCCGGTCCCACTGTCCCGGGATCAGCGCCTTGGCCCGCGGCGCGGTCCGCTCACCGGCGGGCGCGTCGAACAGGCGCTCCAGCACGGCGTGGACCAGCGTGCCCCGCGTCGCCGCCTCACTCGGCTTCTCCGGAAGCCGGTCGATCACCCGGAACCGGTACAGCAGCGGGCACTGCATGAAATCACTCGCCCGGGACGGCGACAGCGAGGCGGGCGCCACGGCCACCCGCTCCCCGCCGGTCTCCGTGGGCGCGGGCACCGGGGAACTCTCCGCCGACGCGGCCTCCGCCGGGGGCGCGGGCGGCGGGGCGTCCGGTGGCGTGTGCTCGGCGCCGGCCGGCGGGGCCGCTGCCTCCTCGATGCTGCTGTCCATGTCCACAGACCTTACGGCCCCGCACCGACAGTGACCGGCTCGCCGGCCGCGTCGGCCGTGCGAGCGCGGGGAAACACAAGGGGTGCCGGGGCGGAACGTGCCGCCACGGCCGCATACCATCGAGCAGAGACCCTTCCGCCCGGCAGGCGCGGGAGACGCTTCGAACGAGGGGACACCGTGGACGTGAGCGGCGGGAGCGGGCAGCCGCGGTCCGGCAACGACGGGCCGCCCGACAACTCCCTCGACCCTGCGGCCGAACCCACCGACCACCCCGCGGACCAGGCCCACGACACCCCCCGTCCCACGACACCGGAAGCCGCCGCCCGACGGACCACCCCCCGCGACGCTCCCGCCGAGCCCCACCCGACCGACGAACCCACCCGGGCCCACCCGGCCGACGAGGACGACGCGGCGGCCGGCGGTCGGACCGCGGGCACGGAGGCCGGGCCCGTCCCGGATCAGGACGCCGACGGAGCCGGTGGAGCCGACGGGGCTGCCGGGGACGGCACCGCCGGCGCGGCGGGTGCCGACGGCACGGCCGGCGGGGCCGGCGACCAGGGCGGCGAGGGCACCGCCCGCACACCGCGTAAGCCCGGCACGGCCGACGCCGACCAGCCGGTCCGTCCGGCGGGGGAGGACGGCGGGGACGCGTCCGTGACACACGTCGGTGACTCCTCCGAGCACCGCTCTCTCGCGCACTCCGGTATCGCCAAGGGCGAGCCGCCGCAGCCGCGGCCCAAGGAGCCCGGCGGGGGCATCCTGATGGGGCGGCCCTTCGGCGTGCCCGTGTACGTCGCGCCGAGCTGGTTCCTCGTCGCCGCGCTGATCACCTGGGTCTTCGGCGGCCAGCTCGACCGCGTACTGCCCGAACTGGGCGTCGCCCGCTACCTGGTCTCCCTCTTCTTCGCGGTCGCCTTCTACGCCTCCGTCCTGGTCCACGAGCTGGCCCACACGGTCGCCGCGATCCGCTTCGAGCTGCCGGTCCGCCGCATCCAGCTCCAGTTCTTCGGCGGCGTCTCGGAGATCGAGAAGGAGGCCGAGACCCCCGGCCGGGAATTCGTGCTGGCGTTCGTCGGCCCGCTGCTCTCCCTCGCCCTGGCCGGGCTGTTCTACCTCGCCATGAAGCCCGTCGAGCCCGCCACCGTCCCCGGCGTGCTGCTGGCCGGGCTGATGGTCTCCAACCTCATCGTCGCGATCTTCAACCTCCTGCCCGGCCTGCCCCTCGACGGCGGCCGCATGCTCCGCGCCGTCGTCTGGAAGCTCACCGGCAGGCCGATGAGCGGTACCGTCGCCGCGGCCTGGGTGGGCCGCGCCCTCGCCGTCTCCGTCCTGATCGGCCTGCCGCTGCTCAACCACTCCGGCGCCGTCGGCGGCGGTGAGGAGACGAGCGGCATGGACACCGTCACCGACGCCCTGCTCGCCGCCATCCTCGCCGCGATCATCTGGACCGGCGCCGGCAACAGCCTGCGCATGGCCCGGCTGCGGGAACACCTCCCCGAGCTGCGCGCCCGCGCCCTCACCCGGCGGGCCGTACCGGTCGAGAACGACACCCCGCTCTCCGAGGCGCTGCGCCGGGCCAACGCCGCCGGTGCCCGCGCCCTGGTCGTCGTCGACGCCGACGGCAGCCCCCTCGCGCTCGTCCGCGAGGCCGCCATCGTCGGCGTCCCCGAGCACCGCCGCCCCTGGGTGGCCGTGAGCGGCCTGGCCCAGGAGCTGACCGACGGCATGCGGGTCTCCGCGGAGCTGGCCGGGGAGGACCTGCTGGACGCCCTCCGGGCCGCCCCGGCCACCGAGTACCTCGTGGTCGAGCAGACCGGCGAGATCTACGGCGTCCTGTCCGCCGCCGATGTCGAACGCGCTTTCGTGAAGGCCATGGCCCGGCCCACCCCGTAGCCGTGGTCGGCGGCCTCCGGAAACGCCGGTAGGCTGGTCACATGTCCGAACCGACCGGTGCCGCCCGCAGGCGCGGGCCCTTCAAGGTCGGGGACCAGGTACAGCTGACCGACCCCAAGGGCCGCCACTACACGTTCACGCTCGAAGCCGGGAAGAACTTCCACACCCACAAGGGCTCCTTCCCGCACGACGAACTGATCGGCGCTCCCGAGGGCAGCGTTGTCCGGACCACCGGCAACGTGGCCTACCTCGCGCTGCGCCCCCTGCTCCCCGACTACGTCCTGTCCATGCCCCGTGGGGCAGCCGTCGTCTACCCCAAGGACGCGGGGCAGATCCTCTCCTTCGCCGACATCTTCCCCGGCGCGCGCGTCGTGGAGGCCGGCGTCGGCTCCGGCTCGCTCAGCAGCTTCCTGCTGCGGGCCATCGGCGACCAGGGCATGCTGCACTCCTACGAGCGCCGCGAGGACTTCGCCGAGATCGCGAAGCAGAACGTGGAGCGCTACTTCGGCGGCCCGCACCCCGCCTGGCAGCTGACCGTCGGCGACCTCCAGGACAATCTGTCCGACACCGACGTCGACCGCGTCATCCTGGACATGCTCGCCCCCTGGGAGTGCCTGGAGGCCGTCTCCAAGGCGCTCGTCCCGGGCGGCATCCTGTGCTGCTACGTGGCCACCACCACCCAGCTCGCCCGGACCGTGGAGTCCATCCGGGAGATCGGCTGCTTCAACGAGCCGACCGCCTGGGAGACCATGATCCGCAACTGGCACATCGAGGGCCTGGCCGTCCGCCCCGACCACCGGATGATCGGCCACACCGGTTTCCTGCTCACCGCCCGCCGCCTCGCGGACGGCGTCGAGCCGCCCATGCGCCGCCGCCGCCCCGCGAAGGGCGCGTACGGCGAGGACTACGCCGGACCCAACGCCGACGGCGGCGCCGGCCGCTGACCGGCCCCGCACGCGTACAACGCAAGGGCGCCGTGCCCGAGTTCCCCACCGCATCCGGGAACCCGGGCACGGCGCCCTTGCGTTGACGCGGTACCGGCATCGGCGCCTCCCGCGCGCGGGTCTGCCGCCCGGGGGAATCCCGGTCCCCGCCGTTCCCCCGCACAGCGGCGTGTGGCAGCATGCAGGCCATCCCACCGGCACAGCCCTCACAGGAGACGCTCCTAGTGCAGCAATCCGCCGTTCCGGAGCTCGCCCACACCCAGACCCGGCCCATCCACTGGCTGCTCACCGCCACCGCCGTCGCCGGTGTGGTGGCCCTGTCCACCGTCGCCCGGCCCGGATCGGCCACGGCCGCCCAGTCCGCCGCCGGCACGGAGACGAAGACCGCGCCCGCGGCCGTCGCGCCGGGCACGGCCGGTGTGAAGTTCCCGCTGGACTGCGGGCCGGTGAAGGCCCTGGTCGTCAAGAAGGCCGGCGCGGACCTGGACGGTGACGGCCGGCCGGAGACCGTCGCGGTGGTCCACTGCGACGCCCCCATGGGCACCCCGCCGGACGGCGTCTACGTCCTCACCCGCTCCGCGGACGGCAAGCGGCCACGCGTGGTGGCCACGCTCGTCAGGCCAGAGGACCGGCTCACGGTCACCGACTTCGCCGTACGCGCGCGTACCGTGTCCGCCACGCTGCTCGGCTACTCGTCGGACGCCGTGCCCAGTTGCTGCCCCGACCTGAGGACCCCGGCCGCCTGGCGGTGGAACGGCGGTGCCTTCGTCCGCTCCACGGGGGCCGCGGCCCACAGCGTCTGAACCGGGCTCACTCCGCCTCGGGGCCGTACACCTCGACCCGGTCCTGCACGCGCCGCACGTGAATGCACTCGCCGGGACACTCCTTGGCCGAGTCCACCACGTCCGCCAGCAGCGGCAGCGGTACCGGCGTGGCCGCGCCCGGGGCCTGGAGCAGCTCGTCGTCCGTGCCCTTCACATAGGCCAGCCCGTCGATGTCCAGCTCGAACACCTCCGGGGCGTACTGGGCGCAGATGCCGTCGCCGGTACACAGGTCCTGGTCGATCCAGACCTCCAGCGCCTCGCCGCCCGGGGCCTCCTGCTGCACGGTCATCTCTCCTGCCGTCGGTTCGCCGGGCGGTCCGGGCGCCGCGAGGGCCGGCCGGGTCCGCTCCAGCGGCTGTTGGACTCCCTCGACCCTACCTCCGCCCCGTTCGCGTCCGGGCCGGGCCGGTCCGGGGTTTCCGGACCCGCCCGCTCGGGTACCAGCGCCGGACCGGGACAGGGGTGTCCCGGTGGCCGTATCGATCACTTCAGGCCGTCCCAGTGGTGACAGTCGCCGCCGGTTGCGTCGCTCTGCGTGATGACCGTGCGAGCGGCCTGTGGGCTGCCCGCATCCGGGCCGATCGGCCCGGAACGGACAACTCCGGCCAGCCGCGAAGGGTTTCGACCACGCCATGCACGGAACCGGCTGCTTTCCCCTCACGTTCAGTGGGTATCCCCTCCGTGCGAGGGAGTGCGCGCCGGGTGACCGACGACACACCTTGACAGTCTTTGTGATCTAGGGGTTTCAATCGACACCCACCCAGGTAGGGTCTGGAAGCGTCCAGCTCCCCTTGGAGGAGGTGAGGACCGTGGCAGCCCACGACGACGACATGAACCGCGGCATCCGCCCGGGTCGCGGGTCCGACGACCCGGCCGGGCAGATCGCCTACCTTGAGCAGGAGATCGCCGTCCTGCGACGCAAGCTCGCCGACTCTCCGCGGCACACGAGGATTCTCGAAGAGCGGATCGTCGAGCTACAGACGAACCTGGCCGGCGTGTCCGCCCAGAACGAACGACTGGCCAACACCCTCCGCGAGGCCCGCGACCAGATCGTGGCCCTCAAGGAGGAGGTCGACCGGCTCGCCCAGCCGCCGGCCGGCTTCGGTGTCTTCCTCCAGGCGAACGAGGACGGCACCGCGGACATCTTCACCGGTGGCCGCAAGCTCCGGGTCAACGTCAGCCCGAGCGTCGAACTCGACGACCTGCGCCGCGGCCAGGAGGTCATGCTCAACGAGGCGCTCAACGTGGTCGACGCCATGGAGTACGAGCGCGTCGGCGACATCGTCACCCTCAAGGAGATCCTGGAGGACGGCGAACGCGCCCTCGTGCTGGGGCACACCGACGAGGAACGGGTGGTGCGGCTCGCCGAGCCGCTGCTGGACGTCACCATCCGCCCCGGCGACGCCCTCCTGCTCGAACCCCGCTCCGGATACGTCTACGAGGTCGTGCCCAAGAGCGAGGTCGAGGAGCTGGTCCTCGAAGAGGTCCCCGACATCGGCTACGAGCAGATCGGCGGTCTCGGCAACCAGATCGAGGCCATCCGCGACGCGGTCGAGCTGCCGTACCTCTACCCGGACCTGTTCAAGGAGCACGAGCTGCGCCCGCCCAAGGGCGTCCTGCTCTACGGGCCGCCCGGCTGCGGCAAGACGCTCATCGCCAAGGCCGTCGCGAACTCGCTGGCCAAGAAGGTCGCCGAGGTCACCGGCCAGGCCGCCGGCAAGAGCTTCTTCCTGAACATCAAGGGTCCCGAGCTGCTCAACAAGTACGTCGGCGAGACCGAGCGGCAGATCCGCCTCGTCTTCCAGCGTGCGCGTGAGAAGGCCAGCGAGGGCACCCCCGTGATCGTCTTCTTCGACGAGATGGAGTCCCTCTTCCGCACCCGTGGCTCCGGCGTCAGCTCGGACGTGGAGAACACCATCGTCCCGCAGCTGCTCGCCGAGATCGACGGTGTGGAAGGCCTCCAGAACGTGGTCGTGATCGGTGCCTCCAACCGCGAGGACATGATCGACCCCGCCATCCTGCGCCCCGGCCGGCTCGACGTGAAGATCAAGATCGAGCGTCCGGACGCCGAGGCGGCGAAGGACATCTTCGGCAAGTACCTCACCGAGCGTCTGCCGCTCCACACCGACGACGTCGGCGAGCACGGCGGCGACAAGACCACCACCGTCCAGAGCATGATCCAGACGGCGGTCGAGCACATGTACGCCGAGTCGGAGGAGAACCGCTTCCTGGAGGTCACCTACGCCAACGGTGACAAGGAAGTCCTCTACTTCAAGGACTTCAACTCCGGCGCCATGATCGAGAACATCGTGGGCCGGGCCAAGAAGATGGCGATCAAGGACTTCCTGGAGAAGAGCCAGAAGGGTCTTCGCGTCTCCCACCTGCTCCAGGCCTGCGTGGACGAGTTCAAGGAGAACGAGGACCTGCCCAACACCACGAACCCGGACGACTGGGCCCGGATCTCCGGGAAGAAGGGCGAGCGGATCGTGTACATCCGTACGCTCATCACCGGCAAGCAGGGCGCGGACACCGGACGCTCGATCGACACGGTGGCGAACACCGGTCAGTACCTGTAAGGGCAGGGCGGCTGCGGGTGCCCTCGGCGGGTACCCGCAGCCGACTGTTTTCAGGGCCACGACCGGAGCAGCCAATGACGCAAATGATCTCCCCACCAGTGCAAAGGCGTTCTAGGCTCGTTCCTGCCGCCGAGTCGCGCCGTGCGGGAACGGGCACCGCACACGCACCGGAGCGCCAGCGGTACATGAGCGGCGCCCACGACCGAGGGTGCCGCCGGGCAAGGAGGGCCGCATGACCGTACGGCGAGTAATGGGAATCGAGACGGAGTACGGGATCTCCGTCCCCGGCCACCCGAACGCCAATGCCATGCTCACCTCGTCCCAGATCGTCAACGCCTACGCGGCCGCGATGCACCGGGCCCGCCGGGCCCGCTGGGACTTCGAGGAGGAGAACCCGCTG
Organism: Streptomyces sp. NPDC014991; assembly: GCF_043080665.1. Classification (NCBI taxonomy): domain Bacteria; kingdom Bacillati; phylum Actinomycetota; class Actinomycetes; order Kitasatosporales; family Streptomycetaceae; genus Streptomyces; species Streptomyces sp. NPDC014991. The sequence goes on along the minus strand of NZ_JBIBVY010000015.1, from coordinate 41,515 downwards.
CGGGACGCGCGAGGCTTCGACCTCGCCCGGGAGACCGCCGACTCCAGCCAGCTCACCGACGAGGACATCGGCCTCGCCAACGTGATCCTCACCAACGGTGCGCGCCTCTACGTCGACCACGCCCACCCCGAGTACAGCGCCCCCGAGGTCACCAACCCCCGCGACGCCGTCCTCTGGGACAAGGCGGGGGAGCGGATCATGGCCGAGGCCGCGGAGCGGGCCGCGCAGCTGCCGGGAGCCCAGCAGATCCACCTCTACAAGAACAACACCGACAACAAGGGCGCCTCCTACGGCACGCACGAGAACTACCTGATGAAGCGGGAGACCCCCTTCTCGGACATCGTGCGCCACCTCACGCCCTTCTTCGTCTCCCGCCAGGTCTTCGCCGGAGCGGGCCGCGTGGGCGTCGGCCAGGACGGCCACGAGCACGGCTTCCAGCTCAGCCAGCGCGCGGACTACTTCGAGGTCGAGGTCGGCCTGGAGACCACGCTCAAGCGCCCGATCATCAACACCCGCGACGAGCCGCACGCGGACGCGGAGAAGTACCGCCGGCTGCACGTGATCATCGGTGACGCCAACCTCTCGGAGATCTCCACCTACCTGAAGCTGGGTACGACCGCCCTGGTCCTGTCCATGATCGAGGACGGCTTCATCGCCGTGGACCTGGCCGTCGACCAGCCCGTGCGCACCCTGCACCAGGTCTCGCACGACCCGTCCCTGAAGCGCCTGGTCACCCTGCGCAGCGGTCGCACGCTCACCGCGGTCCAGCTGCAGATGGAGTACTTCGAACTGGCCCGCAAGTACGTCGAGGAACGCTTCGGCGCCGACGCCGACGACCAGACCAAGGACGTCCTCGGTCGCTGGGAGGACACCCTGACCCGGCTGGAGCGCGACCCGATGAGCCTGGCCGGCGAGCTGGACTGGGTGGCCAAGCGGGAGGTGATGGAGGGCTACCGCCGCCGGGACGACCTGGACTGGGACGCCGCACGGCTGCACCTGGTCGACCTCCAGTACGCCGACGTCCGCGCCGAGAAGGGCATCTACAACCGCCTGGTGGCCCGTGGGCGCATGAAGCGGCTGCTGGACGAGGCCGAGGTCGAGCGGGCCCGTACGAAGCCGCCGGAGGACACGCGCGCGTACTTCCGCGGCCGGTGTCTGGAGCAGTACGCGGACGACGTGGCCGCGGCGAGCTGGGACTCGGTCATCTTCGATCTTCCCGGCCGCGACTCGCTCCAGCGCGTTCCAACCCTGGAACCGCTACGCGGAACGCGAAATCACGTCAAGGAGCTGCTGGACCGCTGCCGGACCGCGGAAGACCTGGTCAGGGTCCTGTCCGGCGGGTGAGGAGTGTCGAGGGGGTACTCGGTGCGCTCCGGGCGGACAGGGTGGAAAGCCCACCGCCCGGGAATCATCGGGATGGCCCCCGTTCGTTGCAGAAACTGCGGGGCCGATGTCGGACCCGGCTTGTAGGGTCTGATCATCACCGATCGGCAGGCGAACTGAGCGGGGTGAGGGTTATGGCGACCAAGGACACGGGCGGCGGCCAGCAGAAGGCCACGCGCTCCACCGAGGAGGTCGAGGAGCAGGCGCAGGACGCGCAGGCTTCGGAGGACCTGAAGGAACGGCACGAGAAGCTGTCCGACGACGTGGACTCCGTCCTGGACGAGATCGACGACGTACTCGAGGAAAACGCTGAGGATTTCGTGCGGTCCTTCGTGCAGAAAGGTGGGGAGTAGGGGCGAGGAAGTCGCTTGACCTTCGACGTGAGGGTCGTGGGGGAGTCGGGCGGGTGAGCAGCCGAACGCGAGGGGATGCGGGAAGCGCGGGCGCGATCTGCCCCCTGCGTCCTTCGCGCGGGACGGCAACCGGCGCGACGGCCTCCCACCGCACTGCCGGGAGTGCGTGGCGGAGTACGGCGCCGCGCACTCCCGGCGCCGCCGGGAGGCCGAGCCGCACGGCGCACCGGAGCCGAACGCGACGAGCTGACGGCCCCTCAGGGCGGCGCCCGCCGTGTGTGTCCGCCGGCTCCGCCGGCACATGTGGATCATTGCCATGAGACGGGTAGGGTCCGTGGCGTACTGTGCTTCAGCTGCAACGCCGCACTGGGGCAGTTCAAGGATCAGCCCGAGGTCACAAGGCGGGCTGCTGCTTACGTGGAAGGAATCGCGTGGAAGCCAACACTCGTAGCACCGGGCGTCTACCAGCTGCCTTCCTGACGCCAGGATCCTCCTCCTTCATGGACTTCCTCTCCGAGCACCAGCCCGCGCTGCTGCCCGGCAACCGGCAGCTGCCGCCCACGCAGGGCGTCATCGAGGCGCCGCACGGCACGACGATCGTCGCCGTCACCTTCCCCGGAGGTGTCGTGCTCGCCGGTGACCGCCGGGCGACCATGGGCAACGTCATCGCGCAGCGGGACATCGAGAAGGTCTTCCCGGCCGACGAGTACTCGGCCGTCGGTATCGCCGGCACCGCCGGTCTGGCCGTCGAGATGGTCAAGCTCTTCCAGCTCGAACTGGAGCACTTCGAGAAGGTCGAGGGCGCTCAGCTGTCCCTGGAGGGCAAGGCCAACCGGCTGTCGACCATGATCCGTTCCAACCTCGGCATGGCCATGCAGGGCCTGGCCGTGGTGCCCCTCTTCGCCGGGTACGACCTGGACCGCGAGCGGGGACGCATCTTCTCCTACGACGTCACGGGCGGCCGTTCCGAGGAGCACAACTTCGCCGCGACGGGCTCGGGCTCGGTCTTCGCCCGCGGTGCGATGAAGAAGCTCTTCCGCAACGACCTGACCGAGGAGCAGGCCACCACGCTCGTGGTCCAGGCCCTCTACGACGCGGCTGACGACGACTCGGCGACCGGTGGTCCCGATGTCGCCCGCCGGATCTATCCGATCATCACCGTGATCACCGAGGACGGCTTCCGCCGGCTCACCGAGGAGGAGTCGTCCGGGCTCGCCCGCGCGGTGCTCCAGAAGCGCCTGGAGGAGCCCGACGGCCCCAAGGCCGCACTGCTCTGAGCGCGGCCCCGTTCTTATCGAGGTGATCCAGTGACCATGACAGAAAGGGACGGATAACCGGTGTCGACGCCGTTCTATGTCTCACCCCAGCAGGCCATGGCCGACCGGGCGGAGTACGCCCGCAAGGGCATCGCCCGCGGCCGCAGCCTGGTCGTGCTCCAGTACGCCGACGGCATCGTGTTCGTCGGTGAGAACCCGTCCCGCGCGCTGCACAAGTTCAGCGAGATCTACGACCGGATCGGCTTCGCCGCGGCCGGCAAGTACAACGAGTACGAGAACCTGCGCATCGGCGGCGTGCGGTACGCCGACCTGCGCGGCTACACCTACGACCGTGACGACGTCACGGCCCGCGGCCTGGCCAACGTCTACGCCCAGACGCTGGGCACGATCTTCTCCTCGGCGGCCGAGAAGCCGTACGAGGTGGAGCTGGTGGTGGCCGAGGTGGGGGAGACCCCCGAGGGCGACCAGATCTACCGGCTGCCGCACGACGGTTCCATCGTGGACGAGCACGGCTCCGTCGCGGTGGGTGGCAACACCGAGCAGATCAGCAGCTTCCTGGACCAGCGTCACCGCGACGGCATGAGCCTCGCGGAGGCCCTGAAGCTGGCCGTGCAGGCCCTGTCCCGGGACACCAACGGCAGCGAGCGGGACATCCCCGCCGAGCGGCTGGAGGTCGCCGTGCTGGACCGCACGCGCCCGCAGAAGCGCAAGTTCAAGCGCATCGTCGGCCGTCAGCTCGGCCGCCTGCTGGAGACGGGCGGCGCGACCACGGAGGCGGAGAGCGCCGACGAGGAGTGACCCCCTCGGCCCAGGTGTGCCCCGGCCGGTCCTCCGGCCGGGGCACCCGCCGTTCCGGCAGCGGTGATCGGTAACCGGCCTACACCTCGCGGGGCGGTGCCGTGGAGCCTCGGACGACCAGTTCGACGGGGATGTCCCCGCTCTGCGGCGCACGGCCCTCCAGCACCGCCAGCAGGGCCCGCATCCCGTGCTCGCCGAACAGCTCGGCGTCCAGCCGTACGGTCGTCAGCTCGGGGTCGAGCGCGGTGGCCAGGGCCAGGTCGTCCAGACCGGTGACCGAGACGTCGTCCGGCACGCGCAGGCCGAGGCGGCGCAGCGCCTTGTACGCGCCCGCGGCGAGCTTGTCGTCGTCGCACACCACGGCCGTGGGCCGGGGGCCGGGCGCGGTGAGCGCGGCCTCGGTGGCGGCCAGCGCGCCCTCGATGGAGATCGGGGCCCGGGCCGTACGCACGTGCGTGCCCGGGACGGCCGCCAGGCGCGCCGCCAGTTCGCGCGCGCGGATCTCGAACGTCCAGGAGGGCACGTCCGCGGCCAGGTGCAGCACCCGTCGGTGGCCGAGGCCCAGCAGGTGCTCGGCGACCTGGCGGACGCCGTCGGTGATGTCCAGGTTCACGGTCGCGGCACCGAGACTGCCGGCGGGGTCGCTGTCCAGCATGACCAGGGGGAGCTGGTCGCCGCGGATCGCGGTGAGGGCGTCGGCGGCCATCGAGGAGGCGATGACGCCGTCCAGGGCGGCCTGCGCGGAGGCGAACGGGTCGCGGGCCGGGCCGATGCCCTCGGGTGAGGGGTAGAGCACGACACCGAAGCCGTGCTCGGCCGCCACGCGCGCGGCGCCGGTGTAGACCCCGGCGAAGAACTCCGTCGTCAGGGCGGGCACCACGAGCAGGACGGTACGGGTGTGGCCGAGGCGGAGGTTGCGGGCGGCGAGGTTGGGCCGGTAGCCCAGCTCCCGCGCGGCCTCCCGGACCCGTTCGGCGGTGGCCTCGGACACCCGGCCGCGCCACTTGTCGCCCAGCACGAGGGATACGGCAGCCTGCGATACGCCGGCCGCCCGGGCGACGTCACGGCTGGTCGGGCGGGTGCTGCTGGGTGCCACCGCGGGCCTGCTCCTCTGCTTGGGTCGGCCGCCCGGGGCGCTCGGCGCGCCCTGCGGGTCACTGCCGGCCGTCTGGACGTGTGAACAGCGCACATGGTACGTATGGACGGGGACGTTATACGTAACACTTCGGGCCGTCGAGGCGTCCCGCGAGCCAGAGGGGCAGGACATGGCCACGGGATACCTGGAGATCCTCCGGGCGAGGCACGCGTGCCGGCTGCTCACCGGCACCCTGGTGGGCCGGCTGCCCAACGCCACCGCCGCCATCGCCCTGGTGCTCTTCGTCCGCGCCGAGGGCGGCACCTACAGCCTCGCCGGCGCCCTCGCCGCGGTCTACGGCATCGCCAATGCCGTCGGCCAGCCGGTCCTCGGCCGGCTCGTGGACCTGTACGGCCAGCCGCGCGTGCAGCTGCCCGCGGCAATCCTCGCGGCCCTCTCGATGACCACCTTCGCCTTCCTGGGCACCGGCTCGCTCCCGCTCGCCCACGCGACCGTGGCGGCGGCCGGCCTGTTCGCCCCGCCCCTGGAGGGCGGGCTGCGCGCCCTGTGGCCGTCCGTGCTGCGCCGCGAGGAGCAGGTGCACACCGCGTACGCCATGGACGCGATCGCGCAGGAGATCATGTTCACCGCCGGCCCGCTGCTGGTGACCCTGTGCGCGTCCCTGTGGGACGAGCGCGCCGCCCTGCTCGTGCTGAACCTCCTCGGCGTGCTGGGCGCGCTCTCCGTGGTCCTCTCGCCGCCCTCGCGCGCGTGGCGCTCCGCCCCGCGCGAGGCGCACTGGCTGGGCGCCCTGCGCTCACCCGGCCTGCTCGCGCTGCTCGCGGCCTTCCTGTTCGTCGGCATCGCGCTGGGCTCCATCACGGTCGCCTCGGTGTCGTACGCGGACGGGCACGGCGGCGACGCGGTCTACGGCTGGCTCATGGCCGGGCTCGGGCTCGGCGCGCTCGCCGGCGGCAGCGTCTACGGCGCCCGCCGGTGGGCCGGCGCGCCCGAGCGGCGGCTGACGGTGCTGGTGGCCCTGCTGGCGGTCTGCTACCTGCCGCTCACGCTGACGCCGGGCCCGGTCGCGATGGTGCTGCTCAGCGTGGTCTCCGGAGTCTTCCTGGCACCCTGCATCGCCTGCGCGTTCATCATCGTCGACCGGCACGCGCCGGCCGGGACCGTCACCGAGGCGTTCTCCTGGCTGGTGACCACGTTCACCGTGGGCGCCTCTGCCGGAACGGGCCTGGCGGGACCGGTCGTCCAGGCCGGTGGCGCCCTGTGGGGTTTCGCCCTGCCGGGCGCGGCCGGGGCCGTGTCCCTGCTGGTCCTGCTCGCCACCGGACGGGCTCTGGCGGCTCCCGCGCGGGGCGGAGTCGTTGCGGCTTCATCGGAAAATGATCCGAACCGTGCCGTCGAACCCCGTTTCAGCTCGGGGGATCGGGCGTAATGTTCCCTCATGGACCGCCGCATTTTCGGGCTGGAGAACGAGTACGGCGTCACGTGCACGTTCAGGGGACAGCGCCGCCTGTCTCCTGACGAGGTGGCGCGGTACCTCTTCCGCCGTGTCGTGTCATGGGGCCGCAGCAGCAATGTCTTCCTGCGAAACGGCGCCCGGCTCTATCTCGACGTGGGCTCACATCCGGAATACGCGACCCCCGAGTGTGACAACGTGACCGAACTGGTCACCCACGACAAGGCCGGCGAGCGCATTCTCGAAGGACTCCTGGTGGACGCGGAACGACGCCTGCACGAGGAGGGCATCGCAGGCGACGTCTACCTCTTCAAGAACAACACCGACTCGGCGGGCAACTCCTACGGCTGCCACGAGAACTACCTGGTGGCCCGGCACGGGGAGTTCTCCCGGCTCGCGGACATCCTCATCCCCTTCCTCGTGACCCGGCAGCTGCTGTGCGGCGCCGGCAAGGTGCTCCAGACCCCACGCGGCGCCGTCTACTGCGTCAGCCAGCGCGCGGAGCACATCTGGGAGGGCGTCTCCTCGGCGACGACCCGCTCCCGGCCCATCATCAACACCCGCGACGAACCGCACGCGGACGCCGAGCGCTACCGCCGGCTGCACGTCATCGTCGGCGACTCGAACATGTCCGAGACGACCATGCTGCTCAAGGTCGGCGCCACCGACCTGGTGCTGCGCATGATCGAGGCGGGCACCGTGATGCGCGACCTCACCCTGGAGAACCCGATCCGGGCGATCCGTGAGGTCAGCCACGACATCACCGGCCGGCGCAAGGTGCGTCTGGCCAGCGGCCGGGAGGCCTCCGCGCTGGAGGTGCAGCGCGAGTACTTCGACAAGGCCGTGGACTTCTGCGAGCGCCGGGGCATCCGCACCGGCACGGTCGCCGAGGTCCTGGACCTGTGGGGCCGCACGCTCGACGCGATCGAGGCCGAGGACCTCGACCGGATCGCCACCGAGATCGACTGGGTCATGAAGTACAAGCTCATCGAGCGGTACCGGGCCAAGCACAACATGACCATGTCGCACCCGAGGGTCGCGCAGATAGACCTCGCCTACCACGACATCCACCGCCGTCGTGGCCTGTACTACCTGCTGGAGAAGAAGGGCCAGGCCGCCCGGATCTGCAACGACCTGAAGATCTTCGAGGGCAAGTCCGTCCCTCCGCAGACCACTCGGGCCCGGCTGCGCGGCGACTTCATCCGGCGGGCGCAGGAACAGCGCAGGGACTTCACGGTCGACTGGGTGCACCTGAAGCTCAACGACCAGGCGCAGCGCACCGTGTTGTGCAAGGACCCGTTCCGTTCGGTGGACGACCGGGTGGAGAAGCTGATCGCCGGAATGTAGCGAGGGACGGAGCCAAGCGTTCCGGCCGCGGTTCCCCGGAACGCCACAAGGGCGCCGTACGTTTCCCGTACGGTGCCCTTCTCACGCCGTAGAGTTGCGCGCACGCCATCCGCAAGATCGACCGATTACGAGGCTCTCCGTGCGCCGACGCTCACTTCTCCTCGCCGCTGTCCCCGCAGGACTGGTCACGCTCGCCGCCTGCGGCGACGACTCGTCCGACTCCGGCAAGACCAGTGCCTCGCCGTCGGCGTCCGCCGCGCCCCCGCCCAAGATCGTGGACGGACCGCTGCCGGCGGTCACGGCGGGCACGAAGTTCGGCGAGAAGCCGGTCATCGCCAAGGGGCCGGCCGACCCGTCGAAGAACCTCGCGGTCAGGACGCTGATCCCGGGCAACGGCCGCACGGTCGCGGAGAACGACTTCGTCCAGGCGAACTACCTCGGCCAGATCTGGGACACGGCCAAGGTCTTCGACAACTCCTACGACCGCAAACGCCCGCTGGTCATGCAGCTCGCCAAGGGCAGCATCATCGACGGCTGGCGGTACGCCCTGGCCGGCAAGAAGGCCGGCAGCCGGGTCCAGATCGCCGTCCCGCCCGCCCTGGGCTACGGCAAGTCGGGCCAGCCGGACGCCGGCATCAAGGGCACCGACACCCTGGTGTTCGTCATCGACCTCATCGACTCCTTCAACTCCAGGAGTTCCGCCAAGGGCAAGCCGGTCGCGCAGGACGATCCGGCGCTGCCGAAGGTGGCCACCAACACCGACGGCCAGGTGCCCAAGGTCACCGTCCCCAAGTCGGATCCGCCGAAGAAGCTCGTCTCGGAGTACGTCCTGGAGGGCGACGGCGCCGAAGTGAAGGCGGACCAGACGGTCCTGTGCCAGTTCCAGGGCCTGGTCTGGGAGGGCGGCAAGACCTTCCAGCGGACGTACGGCTCCGGCCGGCTCAGTCAGTTCGCCCTGGAGCAGATGCGGCAGGCGGTCAAGGGCCTGGCGCAGGGACTGACCGGCAAGAAGGTGGGCAGCCGGGTCCTGATCGTCGTCCCGCCGGAGCTGGGCTACGGCGACAACCCGCCGAGCGGTGGGGCCATCAAGAAGGGCGCCACCCTGGTCTTCACGGTGGACATCCTCGCGGCGATGTAGCCCGCGTGACGCCCGAGGCGGGCACGGGGCCCGCGATGATGAAAGACTGTCCGTGTTCCGTGTCGTACACAAGCAGGAGCTTTTGACGTGAGCATCGACAAGCCCGAGATCGACTTCCCGGGCGGCGAGCCCCCGGCCGACCTCGAGATCAAGGACATCTGGGAGGGCGACGGCCCGGTCGCCGAGGCGGGCCAGAACGTCACCGTCCACTACGTGGGCGTCGCCTTCAGCACCGGCGAGGAGTTCGACGCCAGCTGGAACCGCAACACCCCGTTCCGCTTCCCGCTGGGCCAGGGCCGGGTCATCAAGGGCTGGGACCAGGGCGTGCAGGGCATGAAGGTCGGTGGCCGCCGCCAGCTGACCATCCCCGCCCACCTCGCCTACGGAAACCAGAGCCCGACCCCGGCGATCAAGCCCGGCGAGACGCTCATCTTCGTGGTCGACCTGCTCGGCGTCTGATTCACGGCCCGGATCCGACCGGATCCGATCACCTGGGGCCCATGCCTGTCCGGGCGTGGGCCCTCGGCTTTTGTCACCGCCCCGCGGAGCGGTACGGTCATCGGTCAGAAGCACCATAGGGAAGGTGAAGGGCGTCGATGGCCATTGCCAAGGCCGAGCGGCTGATGAACCTCGCGCTGTGTCTGCTCGGGACGCGGCGGCCGCTCAGCAAGCGCGAGCTGCGGGCGTCCATCGAGGCCTACCTCGAAGCGGGGAGCGACGACTCCTTCAACCGCATGTTCGAGCGGGACAAGGACGACCTGCGCGAGCTGGGCCTCGTCATCGAGACCGTCGAGAACATCGAGGGCGAGGTCGGTTACCTCGCCCGCCGCGACAGCAACCGCCTGCCCCCCATCACCCTGGACGCCGAGGAGGCCGCCGCCCTCGGCCTCGCCGCCAAGGTCTGGCAGCAGGCCCGGCTGGCCGGCGCGGCCAGCGGCGCCCTCCAGAAACTGCGGGCCGCGGGCCTGCCCGAGGACGTCGACCCGTACGAGGCGCACAGCGCCCTGGAACCGCGCATCCCCGTGCACGAGGCCGCCTTCGAGCCGCTGATGCTGGCCCTGCGCGACCGCCGCCCGGTCCTCTTCGAGTACCGCAAGGCCTCCGCCGCCCACCCCGAGCCACGGCATGTCGAGCCGTGGGCGCTGGAGTGCTGGCGCGGCCACTGGTACCTGGCCGGCTGGGACCGCGACCGGGGTGCCGAGCGCGTCTTCCGGCTCTCCCGGATCACCGGCAGGGTCCGCTCACGGGGCACGGGTTTCACCACGCCCGTGCCGGACGTCGTCACCGTGCGCGAGACCGTCGCGAGCTGGGCCGGTGAGATCGCCGACCGCTCGGCGCTGATCCGGCTGCGCTCCGGCGCCGGTTACCCCCTTCGGGCGAAGGCCACCGCGGTCCGGGAACTCGACGACAGCTGGGACGAGTTGGAGATTCCGTACGGGCACGGCCTGGACGCCTGGCTGGTGGAGTTCGGACCGGACGTGGTGGTGCTGGAGCCGGCCGAGCTGCGCGCGGACGTGGTGGACCGGCTGCGCGCCGTGGCCAAGGGCTGAGGGGGAGCAGGACTGTGGCAGGCAAACCGGTCAGGCCCGTGAACGCCATCGACCAGACCCGGCGGATGCTCTCGCTGGTGACCTACCTCCGCGAGCGCCCCGGCGCCCGCATCGCCGACGTGGCGCGCGCCTTCGGCATCACCGAGGACGAGCTGGTCGCCGACCTCGACCTGCTGCCCATGTGCGGCACCAGCTTCCGCGGCGGCGATCTGCTGGACATCGACACCGACGGCGAGCGCATCTGGTGGCACAACCCGGCCGCGCTCGGCGAGGAGGCCGCCGAGCCGCTGCGGCTCGCCGCCGACGAGGCCACGGCCCTGCTGGTCGCCGCCCGCGCGGTGTCGACGCTGCCCGGCCTCAGGGAGGGGGACCGCCAGGCCCTGCTGCGGGCCACGGCCAAGGTCGAGACCGCGGCCGGCGAGGCCGCCGGGGCCAGCTCCCGCCTGTCGGTGACCTTCGAGTCCGAGGGCGGTGTCTTCGCCGACGTCGACCGGGCGATCTCCGAGCGCCGCCGGCTGTGGATCCGCTACTACTCCCCGGCGCGCGACGAGATCACCGAGCGCGAGATCGACCCCATCCGGCTGGTCAGCGTCGGCCACACCTATGTGGAGGCCTGGTGCCGCCGCTCCGAGGCCCGGCGCACCTTCCGGCTCGACCGGGTCGCCGAGATCAGGATCCTCGACGAGCCCTCCGCGCCGCCCGAGGTGGAGCTGCGCGATCTCTCCGAGGCCCTGGTGCAGCCGGCCGCCGAGGACCCGGAGGTCGTGGTCGAGGTCGGTCCCGGCGGTCGGTGGGTCGCCGAGTACTACCCGCACGACAGCGCCGATGAGCTTCCCGACGGCGGACTGCGTATCACTCTGCGTACCCCCGATCCGGCCTCCCTGCGCCGGCTGGCCCTGCGGCTCGGCCGCGACGGCCGGATCGTCTCCCCGTCCGAGCTGGCCGAGAGTGCCCGCCGTGCGGCCCGCGAGGCCCTGGCGGCGTACGACGGCCCGGCGGGCGCGGTGCGGAGTGCCGGTGACGGCCGGGACCTGAGCCCCGCGTGAGCCGAGGCCGTGCGCCCCGGAGGCGGACGACCCAGAGCGACCAGAGGAAGAGGAGCGAGGGCTGTGAGCGAGTCCCCGGTGTCCGGTGCGGGTGAGATGACGGCGGCGACGGCCTTCGCCGGGATGCGCAGAGCGGTCCCGGTGGTCTTCCGGGCCGGCTGCCCCGACTGCCGGGGCCGCTTCGAACTCGCCGCGAGCGCGCTGCGCCTCGCCATCGGCGCCAGCAGCCGGACGACGTTCTACTCCTTCACCTGCCCCGGCTGCGGCACCCCGGTCCGCAAGCCCGCGGGGGAGCGGATCGTCGAGCTGCTCACCGGCGGCGGCGTGCGCACCCTGCGGCTGCACTCCACGGTGTAGCCGGCTGGGATCCGCCCCGGCGGACGGTCTAGTCTCGACCTCATGTTCTGGCCGATGTTCGCGGTAGCCATGGGGTTTCTCGGTCTCGCCGTCCTGGGGGTGTTCGCCGTCCGGGTGTTCCTGGAGGCGCGGCGCCTCGGGCAGCAGGTCGCCGATTCCGGGCGCCGCATCACCAGGGCCGCGGAGGATCTGGAGCGGGCGGCCGTGAGCGCCGCCCGTGCCGCGGACGCGCTGTGAGCCGCGCCGGGCGGTGCCGGCGAGTACCGGCCCGCGGGTGCGGTGTCGGTCACTCGGCTCTGTCACCCCGCCCACCCGGCCAGGTACGCTGCTGGTGCTGGTCGCGGCCCGGTGACGAGGCGCGGTCCGCAGAGCAGGAGTACGCCGGGGGATTGTCCCGCGTTCGTCCCCAGGCGTTACGATCGCAGCCAGCATGACGTCCGGACAAGTGTCCGACCTGTCGGACGTGCCCGCCTCGGTGAGAAGGTGAAGATTTATGTTCCGCAACGGACTTGAGCCGTGGCACCTGCTGCTCCTCGTTCTGGTGATCGTCCTGGTGTTCGGCTCCAAGAAGCTCCCGGACATGGCGCGCTCGCTCGGCAAGTCCGCGCGCATCCTCAAGAGCGAGGCCAAGGCGATGAAGGACGACGGCAAGCAGCCCGAGGGCACCGCCCAGTCCACCGCCGACGAGCCCGCTTCGCCTCCGCGCACCATCCAGGCCGCCCCCGGTGACGTGACCAGCTCCCGCCCGGTCACCGAGCCGACGGACACGACCCAGCGCTGACGCGAGGACCGGGGCATCCGGTCCGCTGCACGAGATGAGGATGTGGGTTGCTCAAGCCTGCCCGCAAGAAGGACAGGGATCCCGAGGGGCGGATGCCACTCGCGGATCACTTGCGTGAACTTCGCAACCGGCTCGCGAAGGGTGTCCTGGCGATCGTGGTCGTCACGATCGTCTCGGCCTTCTTCTATCGGGACATCATCGAAGTCATCACCCGGCCGATGCTGGACGAGATCGGCTGCCACCAGTCCTTCGGGGAACTGGCCGCCGCCAAGGACGTCCGCTGCGCGCACATCACCGTCAGTGGCCTGCTGGGCGCGTTCAACCTGGCCCTGAAGGTCTCCCTCATGGCCGGCATCGTGCTCGCGTCGCCGGTCTGGCTCTACCAGCTGTGGGCGTTCGTCGCACCGGGCCTGCACCGCGGCGAGAAGAAGTACGCCTACGCGTTCGTCGGCTTCGGTTTCCCGCTCTTCCTCGGCGGCGGCTACCTCGCGTTCCACATGCTGCCCACCACGGCGAAGTTCATGATCGAGCTCACGCCCGAGGGCGCTGAGAACCTGCTGCCGCTGGACGACCTGCTGGACCTCATCACCCGCATGATCGTCGTCTTCGGCCTCGCCTTCGAGATGCCGTTGCTGCTCGTCATGCTCAACCTCACCGGCGTCCTCTCCGGCCGGCGCATGCGGGGCTGGTGGCGGGGCATGGTCGTCGGCATCACCGCCTTCGCGGCCGTGGCCACGCCCAGCCCCGACCCGATGACGATGCTGGCGCTGGCGGCGCCGATCTGGGCGCTCTACTTCATCGCCGTGGCCATCGCGCTGCTCAACGACCGGCGCCGGGCCCGCCGCGAGGCCGCCGGCCCCGGGGACGACGAGGCCTCCGAGCTGGACCTCACGCCCGAGGACATCGGCGCGGTCGAGCCCGTACCGGCCGCCCGGGCGCTGCCCGAGCAGGCGAGCACCGACCGGGTCAACGGCTACGACGACGTGACCTGATCCCTCACGCCACCACGCGCGACGCCCCCGCCCCCGGACCCCTCCGGGGGCGGGGGCGGCCGTCTTTGCCGATCAACCCACGTTCGGGATAATGATCGTCCTGTTGTCAGTGGGGCCCGGTACGCTCGAAAGCACGATGACAGAGGACCTCTCACCGGCCGAGCGGTACGCGGCAGCCCGCAGGCGGGCTGCCGAGCAGGCCACCGCGCTCGCATCCTTCCGCGAGATGTACGACTTCGGCCTCGACCCCTTCCAGATCGAGGCCTGCCAGGCGCTCGAGGCCGGGAAGGGCGTGCTGGTGGCCGCCCCCACCGGCTCGGGCAAGACGATCGTGGGCGAGTTCGCCGTGCACCTCGCCCTCCAGCAGGGCAAGAAGTGCTTCTACACGACGCCCATCAAGGCCCTGTCGAACCAGAAGTACGCCGACCTGTGCCGGCGGTACGGCGCCGCGAAGGTGGGCCTGCTCACCGGCGACAACAGCGTGAACTCCGACGCCCCGGTGGTCGTGATGACCACCGAGGTGCTGCGGAACATGCTCTACGCGGGCTCGCAGACCCTCCTCGGTCTCGGCCACGTGGTCATGGACGAGGTGCACTACCTCTCCGACCGCTTCCGGGGCGCCGTCTGGGAGGAAGTGATCATCCACCTCCCCGAGTCGGTGACCCTGGTCTCGCTCTCCGCGACCGTGTCCAACGCCGAGGAGTTCGGTGACTGGCTGGACACCGTCCGCGGCGACACCGAGGTGATCGTCTCCGAGCACCGGCCCGTGCCCCTGTTCCAGCACGTGCTCGCCGGACGCCGGATGTACGACCTGTTCGAGGAGGGCGAGGGCCACAAGAAGGCCGTCAACCCCGACCTCGTCCGCCTCGCCCGGATGGAGGCGACGCGGCCGTCGTTCCAGGACCGCAGGCGCGGCCGGTCGATGCGCGAGGCCGATCGTGAGCGGGAGCGCCGACAGCGTACGCGGGTGTGGACGCCGAGCCGCCCCGAGGTCATCGAGCGACTGGACTCCGAGGGCCTGCTCCCGGCCATCACCTTCATCTTCAGCCGTGCCGCCTGCGAGGCCGCCGTCCAGCAGTGCCTGCACGCCGGCCTCCGGCTCAACGACGAGGACGCGCGGGAGCAGGTCCGTGCCCTGGTCGCGGAGCGCACCGCCTCGATCCCGCCGGAGGACCTGCACGTCCTCGGCTACTACGAGTGGCTGGAGGGCCTGGAGCGGGGCATCGCCGCCCACCACGCGGGCATGCTGCCGACCTTCAAGGAGGTCGTGGAGGAGCTGTTCGTGCGCGGCCTGGTCAAGGCGGTGTTCGCCACCGAGACCCTCGCGCTCGGCATCAACATGCCCGCCCGCTCGGTCGTGCTGGAGAAGCTCGTCAAGTGGAACGGCGAGCAGCACGCCGACATCACGCCCGGCGAGTACACGCAGCTGACGGGCCGGGCCGGCCGCCGCGGCATCGACGTGGAGGGCCACGCGGTCGTCCTGTGGCAGCGCGGCGGCAGCCCCGAGCACCTCGCCGGTCTCGCGGGCACCCGCACGTACCCGCTGCGCTCCAGCTTCAAGCCGTCGTACAACATGGCGGTCAACCTGGTCGAGCAGTTCGGCCGGCACCGCTCGCGGGAGCTGCTGGAGACCTCCTTCGCGCAGTTCCAGGCCGACAAGTCGGTCGTCGGCATCTCCCGGCAGGTGCAGCGCAACGAGGAGGGCCTGGAGGGTTACAAGGCCTCCATGACCTGCCACCTCGGCGACTTCGAGGAATACGCGCGGCTGCGCCGCGAACTGAAGGACCGTGAGACGGAGCTGGTCCGGCAGGGCGCCAACCAGCGGCGTGCCGAGGCCGCCGTCGCCCTGGAGAGGCTGAAGGCCGGCGACGTCATCCACGTGCCGACGGGCAAGTACGCCGGTCTGGCGCTGGTGCTGGACCCCGGCCTGCCCGCCGGCCGTTCCAACGGCCACCGCGGTTTCGAGCACCAGGACGGTCCGCGCCCGTTGGTGCTGACCGCGGAGCGGCAGGTCAAGCGACTGGCCTCGATGGACTTCCCGGTACCGGTCGAGCCGCTGGACCGGATGCGGATCCCGAAGTCGTTCAACCCCCGTTCGCCGCAGTCCCGTCGGGACCTCGCGTCCGCGTTGCGCACCAAGGCCGGGCACATCCCGCCGGAGCGGGCGCGCAAGCAGCGGTCGCAGGCCGCCGACGACCGCGAGATCGCCCGGCTGCGCACGGCGATCCGCGCCCACCCCTGCCACGGCTGCAGCGACCGTGAGGACCACGCCCGGTGGGCCGAGCGCTACCACCGGCTGCTGCGCGACACCTCGCAGCTGGAGCGGCGGATCGAGGGCCGTACGAACACGATCGCGCGGACCTTCGACCGGATCGTGGCGCTGCTGACCGAGCTGGACTACCTGCGCGGCGACGAGGTCACCGAGCACGGCAAGCGGCTGGCCCGGCTCTACGGCGAACTGGACCTGCTGGCCAGCGAGTGTCTGCGCGAGCGCGTCTGGGAGGGCCTCGGCCCCGCCGAACTCGCCGCCTGCGTGTCGGCGTTGGTGTACGAGTCCCGGTCGGGCGACGACGCGCTGGCGCCGAAGCTGCCGTCGGGCGGGGCGAAGGCCGCGCTCGGTGACATGGTCCGGATCTGGGGTCGGCTCGACGCTCTCGAGGAGGAGTTCCGGATCAGCCAGACCGAGGGGGTCGGCCAGCGGGAGCCGGATCTCGGGTTCGCCTGGGCGGCGTACATGTGGGCGACGGGCAACGGGCTCGACGAGGTGCTGCGCGAGGCGGACATGCCCGCCGGTGACTTCGTGCGGTGGTGCAAGCAGGTCATCGACGTGCTGGGGCAGATCTCGGCGGCGGCGCACGCGGAGGGGTCGACCGTGGCGAAGAACGCGCGCAAGGCGGTGGACCAGCTGCTGCGCGGTGTGGTGGCCTACTCGTCGGTGGGGTGACCGGCAGTCCGGTGGGTGTGGGAGACCGTGCGCCGCGGCTGAGCGCGCGGTCTCCCACACCCGTCCAGGGCCGGTAGGGCACCGGCCGGGGCGCGGCTCCGGGGGAGCGGTGCACTCTTCACGGTGACCGGCATTCGTATGCCTGTTCGCCATTACGAAGGGTGTTCGAACAACTGCACAGTGTGTAAATGGCTTCGAGCGTACTCCTGTCGCGGGGGCATTTTCAGATGCTTGCCGAAGAGGGCACGGCGATGATCCGGTCGGACTAAGCTCGCCCGAGGCGCACCGGGTTGAGGTGATTCGTGCGCTTGTTCCCCTTGTGTGAATCAGATCCCGATCGTCCGTGAACCTTCCCCTCGCAAGTCCCCCCGACACCCAGCCGACTCATCTCAGAAGGCATCCATGGTGAGTGTTCAAAAGCCTCCCGGCGGCCGTGAACGTCCCTGTGCGCGCGTCCTGTTGGCGCCGGCCATAGCGATGGCCGCAGCTGCCGGGGCCGCCGTCGCCCTGGTACCGCCCGCGGCCCGGCTCGCCGTCGGCGTGTGCGGAACGCTGGCCGTGCTGCTGGTCCTCGGCGCGGCCGGGGAGGCCGTCCGCCGTGGCCGCCGCCTCCGCGACACGCAGGCCGAACACGCCCGTCACACGGCGTACCTGGAACAGCGGATCGCCGCCCACAACGCGCTGATCGACCGCATCACCACCGACATCCTGCCCACCGGCTTCTACCGGCTGCGCCGCGGCGAGGCACTCCGGGACACCGTGAGCAACGTCTACGACGCGGACCCCGACCTGCGCGGCCTGCCCGAGAGCTACCGCGAGCTGGTGCGCGTCGCCTGGCGCGGCGCCGACCACGAGATCTCGATGCGTGACGCCACGGAGCGCTCCTTCGTGAGCATCGCCCGCCGCGTCCAGGCCATCGTCCACCAGCAGGCCAAGGAACTGCGCGAGATGGAGGAGGACCACGGCCGCAACCCCGAGGTCTTCGACGACCTGCTGCGCATCGACCACGGCACCTCGCTGATCGGCCGCCTCGCCGACACCATCTCGGTGCTCGGCGGCGGCCGGCCCGGCCGTCAGTGGCCCCTGCCGGTCTCCCTCTACAGCGTGCTGCGCGGCGCCATGTCCCGCATCCTGGAGTACCGCCGGATCGAACTCAGCTCCATCGTCAACATCAACATCAAGGGCACCGCGGTCGAACCGGTCCTCCACGCCGCCGCCGAACTCCTCGACAACGCCACCCGCTACTCCCCGCCGTCGACCAAGGTGCACGTCACCGCCGCCGAGGTGCAGTCCGGTGTCGTCATCGAGATCGAGGACGCGGGCGTCAGCCTCAGCGAGGAGTCCCGCGCCCGTATCGAGCAGGCGATCGAGGACGCCAAGAACAACGACGACGCCGACAACCTCGGCGAGAACCCGCGCCTCGGCCTCGCCGTCGTCGGCCGCCTCTGCAAGCAGTTCGACATGGACGTCTCGCTGCGCTCCTCCGCCTACGGCGGCGTCCGCGCGATCCTCATCGTGCCGCGGGTGATGACGACCACCGAGCCCGGCGTCGGCGCCGCGCACGGTATCGGCGCCACCGGCATCCCGAAGCCCGAACTCGGCGCCGTCGAGGGCCCGAAGCGCCCGCCCAAGAAGCGCCGCCCCACCAGTCCCAAGATTCCCGCGGGCATCTCCATGGAGGACGACGTCCCGGAGGTCACGGAGTGGACCGCGGGCGGTCTGCCGCAACGCCGCAGCCGGGTGAAGACCCCGATCGGCCAGCGGATCGCGGAACAGGCCGCCATCGAGCGCGCCGAACGCGAGGGCAGGCCGACCATCTGGTCCCAGAGCAGGCAGGAACCCGAGCCCGAGATCGATCCCGAGCGCAAGAAGCTCATGGACCGGCCGCCGGGCATGTGGATGGAAGCGTTCTGGGACGGCCTGCGCAAGGGCATGCCCGCGGACGCCACCGCCTCGGAACTGACCGACTTCACGCTCAACCCGACCAAGTACCTGCATCTGCTCAACGATCCGGCCGATCCCGGTGAGGGCGCCACCGAGGCCGACGACGAGGGGGACCTCAAGTGATCCAGCAGCGAGCGAACCTGGACTGGATGCTCAAGCAGCTGAACGACGGCGTGCCGGGTATCGAGATGATCGTGGTCCTCTCCGCCGACGGACTGCGCATCGCCCGCTACGGCGGCGACCCCGACGCCGCCGACCGGGTGGCCGCCGCGTGCGCGGGCGTGCAGAGCCTGGCCGGTGCCATCATCCAGGAGATCCCCGGCGCCGGTGACATGAAGGTCGTCGTCTTCGAGATCGACGGCGGCTACTTCTACCTCATGAACGCGGGCGCCAACGCCTACCTCGCCGTGCTCGCCGACGTGACCTGCGAACCGGGGCGGATGAGCGGCATGATGCGCGACCTCGTCGTCCGGATCGGGGCCCACCTGACCAGCCCGCCCCGGCGCAACGGGCAGGCCGTATGACGCCTTCACGACGCAAACGGCGCCAGCCGCAGCCGGTGGCGCCCCCGCCGTCCCCGCCCCCGTCCTCTCAGCCGGCCGACGGCCAGGAGACGCCCAGGAACCCCGAACGGCTGTACACCATCGCGGGATCGGCCGACGGCGCCCGGGCCGAACTCGACCTGGTGACCCTGGTCGTGGCGCGCTCCTTGCCGCAGCCGTCCGCCTCGCCGGAAGAGGCGGCCGTGCTCCGCCTCTGCGCCTCCCCGCTGTCCGTGGCCGAACTCTCGGCCTACCTCCAGCTGCCGTTCAGCGCGATGACCGTACTGATCACCGAACTGATCGGGGCGGACCTGGTGCAGGCGCGCGCCCCCATCGTCCGCCGGTCGGTCCCCGACCGTTCACTCCTCGAAGCGGTGATGCATGGACTTCAACGGCTCTGACACGATCCCCGGCCCGCGCACCGAGGACCAGCTGCCGCACACGGCCCAGGCCGCGGTGAAGATCGTGATCGTGGGTGGCTTCGGTGTCGGCAAGACCACCATGGTCGGTTCCGTCAGCGAGATCAGGCCGCTGACCACCGAGGAGACCATGACCCAGGCCGGCATCGGCGTGGACGACAACTACGGCTCCGACTCCAAGACGGCCACCACCGTCGCCATGGACTTCGGCCGTATCAGCATCACCGACAAGCTGGTGCTCTACCTCTTCGGCACCCCCGGCCAGGAGCGCTTCTGGTTCCTGTGGAACGGCCTGTTCGAAGGCGCCCTCGGCGCGGTCGTCCTGGTCGACACCCGGCGCCTGGAGGTCAGCTTCGACGTGATGGGCCGGCTGGAGGAGCGCGGCGTGCCCTTCGTCGTCGCCGTCAACACCTTCCCCGACGCGCCCCGTTACCCGGTCGAGGACCTGCGTACCGCGCTGGACCTCGGACCGGATGTCCCGATCATCGACTGCGACGTGCGCCGGCGGGCGTCCAGCAAAGACGTGCTGATGACCCTCATGCGCCTCCTGCACTCCATTGCCCTGTCGGGCGCCCGCACCTGACCCGCCGCCCGACCGATCCCCCCCCACCATCCGTTCCGGAGCGACACCGTGACGTCTGAATCCCCATCCCTGACCGGCACAGACCCCGCGTCCGGCCCGCCGCCGGGCTGTCCGGCGCACGGCCTCGGCCCCGGGGGACTGCACCGGCTCTACGGCCCCGACGCCGAGGACCTCAACAGCCTCTACGAACGCCTGCGCGAGCAGCACGGCCCCGTGGCGCCCGTGCTGCTCCCCGACGACGTACCGATGTGGGTGGTGCTCGGGCATGCCGAGAACCTGCAACTGGTGCGCAGCCCCTCGCAGTACACCCGGGACAGCCGCATCTGGAGCCCGCTGCTGGAGGGCACGGTCAAGCCCGACCACCCGCTCATGCCGCACATCGCCTGGCAGCCCATCTGCTCCCACGCCGAGGGGGACGAGCACCAGCGGCTGCGCGCGGCGGTCACCGCGGCCATGGCCACCATCGACCACCGCAGCGTCCGCCGCCACATCGGCCGCCACACCCAGGCCCTGGTCAACGGCTTCTGCGAGCGGGGCCGGGCCGACCTGGTCTCCCAGTTCGCCGAGCACCTGCCGATGGCCGTCATGTGCGAGATCCTCGGCATGCCCGAGGAGTACGACGACCGGATGGTGCAGGCCGCGCGGGACGCCCTCAAGGGCTCCGAGACCGCCATCCAGAGCCACGGGTACGTCATGAACGCGCTCGGCCGGCTCACCACCCGGCGCCGTGCCCTGCCCGAGGACGACTTCACCAGCCACCTCATCGCCCACCCGGCCGGACTCACCGACGACGAGGTCCGCGAACACCTGCGGCTCGTTCTCTTCGCGGCCTACGAGGCCACGGCGAACCTCCTCGCCAACGCGCTGCGCATGGTCCTGACCGAGCCGGGCTTCCGCGCCCAGCTCAACGGCGGCCAGATGACCGTGCCGGAGGCGATCGAGCAGTCACTGTGGGACGAGCCGCCGTTCAGCACCGTCTTCGGTTACTACGCCAAGCAGGACACCGAGCTGGGCGGCCGGCGCATCCGCAAGGGCGACGGCCTGTTGTTCGCTCCCGCGCCGGGCAACCTCGACCCGCGCATCCGCCCGGACCTGTCC
The DNA here is from genome assembly GCF_043080665.1 of Streptomyces sp. NPDC014991. NCBI lineage: Bacteria > Bacillati > Actinomycetota > Actinomycetes > Kitasatosporales > Streptomycetaceae > Streptomyces > Streptomyces sp. NPDC014991. Next base: position 20,414 of record NZ_JBIBVY010000015.1, on the reverse strand, counting down.
GCCGGCATGCAGGGCAACCGGTCCCACCTCGCCTTCGGCGGCGGACCGCACGAGTGCCCGGGACAGGACATCGGGCGCGCCATCGCCGACGTCGGCGTCGACGCGCTGCTGACGCGGCTGTCCGACATCCAGCTGGACTGCGCGGAGGAGGAGCTGCGCTGGCGGTCGTCCATCGCCTCGCGGCACCTGGTGGCCCTGCCGGTGCGGTTCGAGCCGAAGCCGCAGCAGGACGTGGAGATGCCGCCCCGGCCGGTGGCCGTACCGCCGCAGCGCTCCGCCTGGCAGATCGGCACCCTGGGCAGCGACCCGGCCCCGGCCGCCGCGCCCCGGCCGGCGTCCCCCCGCCCGCCCCGGACCCCGGCCCCGCTGCCTCCGCCCGTGGAACCGTCCCGCCCCCCTGGCGTCTGGCGCCGCCTGCTGGCCTGGTGGCGCGGCGAGTGACGCACCGGCGTCTCCCGTGAGGGGCGGCCCCCCGCCGGGGCCCGGTCCGGCGGGGGGCCGCCTTCCCCGGCCCGCGGACTCAGTCCCCGGCGGCCCACTCGTCGTACGACGTCCAGGCCCGCAGTGCGCGTCCGCTGACGAACGTGTGCTCCGCGCCGGTGACCGGGTCGGTGAACGCCAGTCGGCGGGCGAGCAGTTGGAGGGGGCGGCGGAAGTCGCCGGCCGGCACCGGGCCGGTCACCTCGGGGTAGAGCGGATCGCCGAGGACGGGCACGCCGAGGGCGCTCAGATGCACCCGCAGCTGGTGCGTCTGCCCGGTCGCCGGGAGCAGCCGGTAGCGGGCCAGTCCGTCCCGGTGGCCGGCGAGCTCCACGCGCGTCTCGGCGTTCGGTTCGCCCGCCACCTCCCGGGCGGCCGGCACACCGCGCTCCTTCACGATCCTGCTGCGTACGGTGCGGGGCAGGACGAGCGCGGGATCGTAGGGCGCGACCGCCTCGTACTCCTTGCGCACCAGCCGGTCCCGGAACAGCGTCTGGTAGGCGCCCCGCTCGCCGGGCCGCACGGTGAACAGCACCAGCCCCGCGGTGAGCCGGTCCAGGCGGTGCGCCGCCGTCAGCGCCGGGAGGTCCAGCTCGCGCCGGAGCCGGGCCAGCGCGGTCTCGGCGACATGCGAGCCGCGCGGGGTCGTGGCCAGGAAGTGCGGCTTGTCGGCCACCACGATGTGCTCGTCCCGGTGGACCACCTCCACCGGGAACGGCACCGGCACCTCCGCGGGCAGCTCGCGGTGGAACCACACGAACATCCCCGGCCGGTACGGCGCCTCGGGGGCGACGGGCCGCCCGTCGGCGCCGACCACCAGCCCCGTGTCGAACATCGACGCGACGACCCCGGGCCCGGCGCCGGTGAGCCGTTCCACCAGATGCTCCCGCACGGTCGCCCACGTCCCGTCCACGGGCAGCCGGACCCGTACGGGGTCGACACCGTCGCGCTGGGGGAGCGGGGCGGGCGGGGGCGGCGTACGGCGTCTCACCGGTCCAAGGGTACGGGGAGCGGTCACCCGGAGCGCGGCCGTGAACGGGTGGGCCGCGGGCCACGGGATCGGCAGGATGGGGATCATGCCGTATCTCGGCAGCCCGGTCCTGGTCCCCGGGGCTCTCGCCCGCATCCCCCAGCCCGCCCTCACGGCCGGTGACGGCCTGGTCCTGCGCCCGTGGCGGGCCGACGACGCGCCCGCCGTGCACGCGGCCTTCCAGGATCCGGTGATGCACCAGTGGCACATCAGGTCATCCGACTCGGCCGAGGAGGCCGCCGACTGGATCACGCGGTGGCGCAAGGGATGGGAGGCCGAGCGGGACGCCCAGTGGGCGGTCGCGGACGAGACCACGGACGAGCTGCTGGGCCGGGTCAGGCTGCGCCAGATCCTGCTCGAGGTCGGCGCCGCCGAGGTCGCGTACTGGACGGTGGCGCGGGCCCGCGGCCGGGGCGTCGCCGCACGTGCCACGTCCGCGCTGGCCCACTGGGCCTTCGAGGGGATCGGCTTCCACCGCCTGGAGCTGACCCACGCCCTCGCCGACGAGGCGTCCTGCCGGGTCGCGGTCAAGGCCGGTTTCCCTGGAGGGCACCAAGCGCAGTGCCCTGCTGCACCCGGACGGCTGGCACGACATGCACCTGCACGCGCGCGTGCGAGGCGACGGCCACTGACGGGACCGGCGGCCCCGCCGCGCCCGCCGGCCCGGCTCAGGCCGCCGTCGCCGTGCCCTCCTGCTCGGCCTCGATCCGGGCGTTCCACTCCCGCTTGGAGGCCTGCCAGCCGTCCTCGTTGTGGCCGAGGCGCCAGTAACCGGAGATCGACAGATCCTCGCGCGGGAGCTGCCGTTCGACGCGCAGCAGCCGGCGCAGTTCCTTGACGAACCCCGCCTCCCCGTGCACGAACGCCTGCGGCCGGCCCTCGGGGAACGTCAGTGCCCGTACGGCCTCCAGCAGGGCCTCGCCGACCGGCCGGTCCCCGCGGTGCAGCCAGACGACCGGCACCTCGGTGTCGATCTTCTGCTCCTCCTCGGGCCCGGACACCTCGACGAAGGCGTGCGCACGGGTGCCGGCGGGCAGTGTCTCCAGGGCGCGGGCGATCGCGGGCAGGGCGCTCTCGTCACCGGCGAACAGATGCCAGCCGGCCTCCGGGTCGGGCGCGTAGGCGCCGCCGGGGCCCATGAAGCGCACGGTCTCGCCGGGCTGCACGCGGGCGGCCCACGGCCCGGCCAGGCCCTCGTCGCCGTGGATCACGAAGTCGAGGGTCAGCTCCCGCTGTCCGGGGTCCCAGGCGCGCACGGTGTACGTCCGGGTCACCGGCCACTGCTCGCGCGGGAACTCGGCGCGGATCCGTTCCACGTCGAAGGGCTCGGGGTAGGTGACGCCGGGGACGCCGAACAGCAGCTTCACATAGTGGTCGGTGCAGGTGTCCGCGGGGAGTCCGGCGAGGCCCTCGCCGCCGAGCACCACACGCTGCATGTGCGGGGTCAGCCGTTCGGTCCGCACCACCTGGGCGGTACGGGGCTTGCGCGGCCTTCGTCCGGGACGTTCTGCCATCACGGCCTCCTGCATACTGGTTAGGTTAACCTAAGTTAGCACTCGCTTTCCGTGAACACCCCGCCCCCGAGGGGTTGATGAGATCCCTTTGCCGGAATATTCCGGTCAGGTTCCCGTCAAGGCCGCTCCGCCAGCGTGGCCAGCAGTCGCTGGAGGGAGCCGCCGAGACCCCACCGCCGCGCCAGGTCCTCCAGGGCCGCCGGGTCACGCGGGGTGCGCGGCAGAGCGGGGTCGACATCCGGCAGCGGCACGTCGGCGGCCACCCGCACCACCTTCGGCGCGACCGCGACATACGGCCGGGCCTCGGTGAGCCGCCTGCGCTGCGACGGCGTGAGCCTGGCCCGGGGGTCGTCGACCGCCGCCATGATCCCGGCGAGGTCACCGAACTCGGCGAGCAGCTTGGCGGCCGTCTTCTCGCCGATGCCGGCCACGCCCGGCAGGCCGTCGCTCGGGTCACCGCGCAGCAGCGCCAGATCCACGTACCCCCGGCCGTCGACGCCGTACTTCTCCCGCAGCACCGCCTCGTCGGTCAGCTGGAGCGTGCCGACGCCCTTCAGCGGATACAGCACCCTGATCCCGCGCCCGTCGTCCACCAGCTGGTACAGGTCGCGGTCACCCGTGACGATGTCCACCGGCTCCCCGGCACGCGCGGTGAACGTGCCGATCACGTCGTCGGCCTCGTACCCGGCGACCCCCACACGCGCGATCCCGATCGCGTCCAGCACGTCCTCGATGACCGGCACCTGCGGGGCGAGCGTGTCCGGCACCTCCTCCTCGTCCGGTGCGTCCGCGCGCTCCCCGGCGACCCGGTGCGCCTTGTAGGTGGGGATGAGTTCCACCCGCCACTGCGGCCGCCAGTCGGCGTCCATGCAGGCCACCAGCCGCTCCGGCCGGTGGTCCCGGACCAGTCGGTCGATGAAGTCCAGCAGTCCGCGCACGGCGTTGACGGGCGTGCCGTCCGGGGCCCTCACCGAATCCGGGACGCCGAAATAGGCGCGGAAGTACAGCGAGGCGGTGTCGAGGAGCATGAGTCGTCCGGTCACGCTCGCATCATGCCGCACGGCAGTGACAGAGACCCGGCTCCGGCAGGGCGGCCGTCTACGGTAAGGATCAGGACAATCACCGGGCGTGACGGGTGGCGGGCCGTACGGGGGTGCCCGGCCCAGCTGGTCGGCGTGTTCCTTCGCTGACGGGGCCGGATCCCGGGCCGGTTCCGGTGCCTGCGATGCTGGCGCGAAAGGTGAGGGTGGGGGGTCACGGGCATGTCAGGGATGTGACAGCACGTGAAACGGTTTGCCGAACATGCGTAGGGTGCAGAGAAGTCATCGGGAGAGGTGCGCCCCCGGGCGGGCACCCGGACAGCGGCACGACGAGTGAGTGAGGGAGGGAGCCGGAGCGATGGGCGACCACAAAGAGCAGCAGCCCGTGCGGGTGGGCGCGGCCGTCCGGCGGCGCCGCCGCGCGCTGGAACTGACCCTCGCCGTCGTGGCCGAGCGCAGCGGCCTGTCGGTGCCCTTCCTCAGCCAGGTCGAGAACGACCGGGCCCGTCCGAGCCGTACCTCCCTGGAGAAGCTGGCCGACGCGCTGCGCACCACGGCCGTCGAACTCCTCGCCGCCGCCGACCCGGCGGCCAGCGTGGACGTGGTCCGGGCCGAGCCGGTCGCCGAGGGCGACTTCGACCCGAGGACCCGCTCCCTGGTGCGCGGCCACCACCAGCTGCACGCCTCCGAGTTCACCGGCGACCACGACGCCGGCCGCGAGTTCCAGCACCGCAACGACGAGCTGATGTACGTCGCCGACGGTGCGGTCGAGATCGAGGCCGAGGGCCGGGCCTACCGCCTGGGCCGCGGCGACACCCTGTACCTGACCGGCGGGGTCCGCCACCGCTGGCGGGCCACGGTCCCGGACACCCGGGTCGTCGTGGTGGCGGTCGCCGAGCACATCGAGGCCTTCCAGGACCGGTCCCGCTGAGGTGCGGGTCGTCTCCCTCGTCCCGTCGCTGACCGAGGCGGTCGCCCTCACCGTCCCCGGAGCACTGGCCGGTGCCACGGACTGGTGCGACCGTCCGGCGGACCTGGACGTCGTCCGGATCGGCGGTACGAAGAACCCGGACGTGGACCGGATCGTCGCCCTGGCCCCCGACCTGGTGATCGCCAACGAGGAGGAGAACCGCGCCCCCGACCTGGCCGCCCTGCGCGCGGCGGGCCTGGAGGTGCTGGTCACCGAGGTGCGGACCGTGCCGCAGGCCCTCACCGAGCTGGACCGGGTGCTCACCGCGTGCGGCGCGCCCGGACGGCCGGACTGGCTGGCCCGGGCGGAGGCGGCCTGGGCGGGGCTGCCGGAGCCGGTGGAGCGCAGGACGGCGGTCGTACCGGTCTGGCGCCGCCCCTGGACGGTCCTCGGCCGGGACACCTTCGCCGGTGACGTCCTCGCCCGCCTGGGCGTGGACCACGCGTACGCCGCCCACCCCGAGCGCTACCCCCGCGTCCCGCTGCACGAGTTGCGGGCGACGGACCCGGACCTCGTCGTCCTTCCCGACGAGCCCTACCGCTTCACCGCCGACGACGGCCCGGAGGCCTTCCCCGGGCTGCCCTGCGCCCTGGTCAGCGGACGGCACCTGACCTGGTACGGGCCGTCGCTGGCGCGGGCGCCGCGGGTGCTGGCCGCGGCCCTGGGAGCAGCTCGCCGCTGAGCACGCCGCGCACGGTGCCGCAGGCCGCCACGAGCCAGGCCGCCACCAGGGCGGCGTACAGACCGGCGGCCAGGACGGCGTACACGGCGAGACCGGTGTGCCGGGCGAGGGCCGCGGCACCCGTCACGCAGGTACCCACCGGGAAGGTGAACGCCCACCACGTCAGCGTGAAGCCCATGCCGTGGCGGCGGGCCCGCACCACGAGCGCGGTGGACAGCCCCAGCCACAGCAGCGCGAACCCCATGACCGGCACCCCGTACAGCACGGCGAAGACCGCGAGACCACGGTCGTACGGGTCCGGTACGACCCCCGGAGCGGCGTCCGCGACCAGTGCCACGGCGGTGGTGGACTGCCCGAGCGGGCCGAGGACCAGGAACAGGGCCGGGGTGAGCGCGGGCGGCAGCGGCCCGGTGGTGATCAGCCGGGCGAAGACCAGCGGCAGCATCAGCAGCACGGCCAGCAGGCTCAGCCCGAACAGCGCGAAGCAGCCCAGCAGCAGGGTCGCGCGCGGCTGGCCCGGCGGCAGGTGGGGCACGAGCAGCGGGCCGGCCGCGGCCGACACCATGGGCGCGACGAGCGGCAGCAGCCACACCGGTGTGGCCTCGGCGGCTCCGGCGCGGTGCCGTACGGCCATCAGGTACGGGACGGCCACGGCGGCCCCGAGCCCGGTCGCCGTACCGGCGGTGAACAGCACCGTGTCCAGGGCGACCGCCGCGCGCGTGCCGATCAGCTCCCGCCCCGCCGTCAGGGCGCCACCGCCCACCGCCAGCAGGGCCATCGCCAGACAGCCGTAGAAGGGGGCCGTCGCGGGGTCGAGGAGGTGGGTGCGGGCCTGGTCGGGATGGCGGGTCCAGTGCAGGGCCCGGGCGGCCAGCAGGGCCACCAGCAGGAGCAGGGACAGCGCCCAGACAGCCGCGAAGGCACCGCGCGGGCCGTGCGCGGACCCGGGCAGCGCGACACCGGCCGAGCCGACGACCGCGGTACCCATGACGGAGGCGTACCAGTTCGGGCCGAGGTGCCGTACCCGGGCGGCGCGGGACAGGGGCAGGGGCTGGGCTGCGGTGACCATGCGTCCACGGTGTCGGCACCGGCCGCCCCTGACCAGGGAGTTCCGTCCTATGAGGGCATAAGCTGGTCTTATGAGTGAGGTGGAGGGGCGGCAGACACGCACCGAATCGCTGGCGCACCGGGTGCCGGACCTGGGCGCGCTGGAGCTGCTGCTCGCCGTGGCGCGGCTGGGCAGCCTGGGAGCGGCGGCGCGCGAGGTCGGCATCACGCAGCCCGCCGCCAGCAGCCGGATCCGCTCCATGGAACGGCAGCTGGGAGTGGCCCTGGTCGACCGCTCGCCGCGCGGCTCCCGGCTCACCGACGCGGGCGCCCTGGTGACGGACTGGGCCCGTCGGGTGGTGGAGGCCGCGGCGGCCTTCGACGCGGGGGCACGGGCGCTGCGGGACCGCCGGGACTCACGGCTCAGGGTCGCGGCGAGCATGACCATCGCCGAGTACCTGCTGCCCGGCTGGCTCCTCGCCCTGCACGCCCAGCGGCCGGACACGGCCGTCTCGCTGCTCGCCGGGAACTCGGCCAAGGTCGCGGAACTGCTGCTGGCCGGCGAGGCCGACCTGGGTTTCGTGGAGGGTTTGACGATGCCGGCGGGTCTGGACTCGGCGGTGATCGCGCACGACCGGCTGATCGTCGTCACCGCCCCCGGCCACCCGTGGGCCCGCCGCCGGCGCCCGCTCACCGCGGAGGAACTGGCCGCGACCCCGCTCATCCTCCGCGAGCGCGGCTCCGGTACCCGCCAGGTCCTGGACACGGCCCTCGGCGGCCTGGCCCGTCCGCTGATCGAACTGTCGTCGACCACGGCGGTGAAGGCGTCCGCGGTCAGTGGCGCGGGCCCCTCGGTCCTGAGCGAGCTGGCGGTGGGGGAGGAGCTGGCGACACGACGCCTGGTCGGCATCCCGGTCCAGGACGTCTCCCTGCGCCGAGCCCTACGAGCGGTATGGCCCACCGGCCACCGCCCCACAGGGCCGGCCCGAGACCTCCTGTCCCTGACAAAAACCTGACCCCGCACTCACGCCCCGCCCCGGCAGCCCTCGCAAGGAGCGCGGGGAGCTGCGCGCCCGCCCACGACGAACTCGCACCGGCGAACCGCCCGCCCGCACGCCCCCGCACCTCACCGGCCGACGGCCCGGCAGCCCCGCAAGGGGCGCGGGGAGCTGCGCGCCCGCCCACGACGAACCCGCACCGGCGAACCGCCCGCCCGCACGCCCCCGCACCTCACCGGCCGACGGCCCGGCAGCCCCGCAAGGGGCGCGGGGAACTGCGCGCCCGCCCACGACGAACCCGCACCCGCACACCGCCCGCACTCACGACGCCGCCCCCACCAGCCCCCGCATCACCCGCAGGTCCTCACCCATCTCCGGATGCCACTGCACCCCCAGCACCCAGCAGCCGTGTTCCACCGGCAGCTCGACGGCCTCCACCGTCCCGTCCGCCGCGTAGGCCGACGGCACGAGCCCCGCCCCGAGCCGCTCCACCGCCTGATGGTGGTACGTCGGCACGATCAGCTCCTCCGGGACGATCCCGGCGTACAGCGTCCCCGGCACCGGCTTGACCGGGTGCCCGCCGAACACGCCGACCTGTTCCGCGTGCCCGTCCAGATGCTGCACGAGCGTGCCGCCGAGGGCCACGTTCAGCAGTTGCATGCCCCGGCAGATGCCGAGCACCGGCACCCCCGCCGCCAGCGCCGCGTCGATCAGGGCCAGCTCCCAGGCGTCCCGCTCCGGAGCGGGCGGCCCCGTACGGGCCGAGCGCTCCGCGCCGTACCGCGACGGGTCGACGTCCGGCCCGCCCGCGATCACCAGCCCGTCGAGGCGGGCGACCGCGGCCCGTGCCCGCCCGGGTGTGTCCGGCGGCAGCAGCACCGCCAGCCCCCCGGCCCGCTGCACCAGCCGGGGATAGGCGGCCGGCAGCAACGCCGCCTCCAGCTCCCAGGCACCCCAGCGGGCCCCGGCCTCCAGATACGTGCTCACACCGATCAGCGGTCGTACGGTCATGCCGCCCTCCCCGGAGTCCACGGCCCACCCGTCAAAGGCCGGTCTTCGTACCAATGCGGGAACGGCTCACGCCAGGAACCCCCGCAGCAGCGCCGCCGTCCCCGCGCAGTGCTCCCGCGTCATCTCCCGCGCCCCGTCGGCGTCCCCGTCCAGCACCGCCTCCACCAGCGCGGTGTGCTGCCGCTGGGAGTGCTCCAGGTTGCGCACCAGCAGCGGGATGCAGTCCAGCAGGTCGTTCACCGTGGCCCGGACCGCGGCGTACTGCGCGGTCAGCGACGGCGAGCCGCACAGCTCGGCCAGCGTCAGGTGCAGCAGCGTGTCGGCCCGGCGGTAGTCCGTCAACGGCGCGTCACGGGTGCGGTCCAGCGCCTCCCGCAACCGGCCCGCCTGCTCACCGGTCAGCCCGTGCGCCGCGCACAGCCCGACGGCCCCCACCTCCAGCACCTCGCGGAACCGCAGCACGTCCTCGATGTCGGTCCCGGCGACACGCCGCCGCAGCTCGTCCTCGCCGCCCGCGTCCGTGCGCGGCAGCACGAACGTTCCGCCGTACCGCCCGCGCCGCGCCTCCACCAGCCCCTGGTCCTGGAGCACCTTCAGCACCTCGCGCAGCGTCACCCGGCTGATGCCCAGCCGCCCGGCCAGCTCCCGTTCGGCCGGCAGCCGCCCGCCGTCCGGCACCAGGCCGAGGCGGACCACCTGGAGGATCTGCTCCAGCGCCTCCTCGAAGCCGTTGCCCGCCCGCACCGGCCGCAGCACCGGAGCGAGCCGGTCACCGGCGCCGGGCGCACGCGCCCCCTGCCACTCCGTCTCCCGCGACACCCGCCGTGCCCCCTTCCCAAGCAATGGTTCACGGCAATACCTTATGGTTCCCGGCCCGGCCCAGAAAGCGCGATGGCGCCGAAGGAGGCTCTCCCGTGGCAGACCGCACACCCCCGCTCGGCGTCGAGGAACTGCACGCCCTCGTCGCGGGCGGTGAGATCGACACTGTCGTCCTGGCCTTCCCCGACATGCAAGGGCGCCTCCAGGGCAAGCGGTTCGCCGCCCGTTTCTTCCTCGACGAGGTCCTGCACCACGGCACCGAGGGCTGCAACTACCTGCTCGCCGTCGACACCGAGATGAACACCGTCGACGGCTACGCGATGTCCTCCTGGGAGCGCGGCTACGGCGACTTCGCCCTGCGCCCCGACCCGGCCACCCTGCGCCGCATCCCCTGGCACCCGGGCACCGCCCTGCTCATCGCCGACCTCGCCTGGGAGGACGGCTCCCCGGTCGCCGCGGCCCCGCGGCAGATCCTGCGCCGCCAGCTGGAGCGGCTCGCGGAACGCGGCTACACCGCCCAGGCCGGCACCGAGCTGGAGTTCATCGTCTTCAGGGACAGCTACGAGCAGGCCTGGGACGCCGGCTACCGCGGCCTGACCCCGGCCAACCAGTACAACGTCGACTACTCCATCCTCGGCACCGGCCGCATCGAGCCCCTGCTGCGCCGCCTGCGCAACGACATGGCCGGCGCCGGCCTCACCGTCGAGTCCGCCAAGGGGGAGTGCAACCCGGGCCAGCACGAGATCGTCTTCCGCTACGACGAGGCCCTCGTCACCTGCGACCAGCACGCCCTGTACAAGACGGGCGCCAAGGAGATCGCCGCCCAGGAGGGTGTGTCGATCACGTTCATGGCCAAGTACAACGAGCGCGAGGGCAACTCCTGCCACATCCACCTCTCGCTCGCGGACGCCGACGGGAACAACGCCATGGCCGGGCCGGACGGGATGTCCGAGGTGATGCGGTGCTTCCTCGCCGGACAACTCGCCGCCCTGCGCGACTTCTCGCTCCTCTACGCCCCCAACATCAACTCCTACAAGCGGTTCCAGCCGGGCTCCTTCGCCCCCACCGCCGTCGCGTGGGGGCACGACAACCGCACCTGTGCCCTGCGCGTGGTCGGCCACGGCCGTTCCCTGCGTTTCGAGAACCGTCTGCCCGGCGGCGACGTCAACCCTCACCTCGCCGTCGCGGGCCTGGTCGCGGCGGGTCTGTACGGCATCGAGCAGAAGCTGGAACTCCCCGAACCCTGCGCCGGCAACGCCTACGCGGCCGGCTTCGCGCACGTCCCCACCACCCTCCGCGAGGCCGCCGAACTCTGGGAGAACAGCCCGATCGCCCGGGCCGCCTTCGGTGACGAGGTCGTCGCCCACTACCGCAACATGGCGCACGTGGAGCTGGCGGCCTTCGACGCCGCGGTCACCGACTGGGAGCTGCGCCGCTCCTTCGAACGCCTGTGAGCCGCCGCCGGGACGCCGGTGAGGCGTCGCCCGTGAAAGGTCCTCACATGTCCGGTCCCCACGAGTCGTCCGACGCGCACGACCCGCACGAGCTGGAGATCGTCAACCCCGCCACCGAGGAGGTCGTCGCCACCGTCCCCGCCGCCACCGCCGAGGACGTGGACGCCGCCGTCGTACGGGCCGGCCGCGCCCAGGCCGGGTGGGCCGCCCTCGCCCCCGCCGACCGGGCCCGCCTGCTCCGCCGCTTCGCCGACGTCGTCGACACCCACACCGAGGAGCTCGCCCAGCTGGAGGTCCGGGAGGCCGGCCACACCGTCGGCAACGCCCGCTGGGAGGCCGGCAACGCCCGCGACCTGCTCCTCTACGCGGCCGGCGGCGCCGAACGCCTGCTCGGCCGGCAGATCCCGGTTCCCGGCGGCTGGAACATCACCTTCCAGGAACCCCTGGGCGTGATCGGCGTGATCGCCCCCTGGAACTTCCCCATGCCGATCGCCGCCTGGGGTTCCTTCCCCGCCCTGGCCGCCGGCAACACGGTCGTCCTCAAGCCCGCCGAGACCACCCCACTCACCGCGCTGCGGCTCGCCGCGCTCGCCCTGGAGGCGGGCCTGCCCGAGCACGTCTTCCAGGTGCTGCCGGGCCACGGCCACACCGCCGGCCGCGCCCTGGTGGACCACCCCGGCGTCGCCAAGATCGTGTTCACCGGCTCCACCCGCACCGGGCGCGAGGTCATGGAGCGCTGCGCCCGCCTGGTCAAACCGGTCACCCTGGAACTCGGCGGCAAGAGCCCCAACGTCGTCTTCGCCGACGCCGACCTCGAAGCCGCTCTCGACCCGTCCTCCTTCCTGGACAACTCCGGCCAGGACTGCTGCGCCCGCACCCGCATCCTCGTCCAGGAGACGGTGTACGAGGAGGCCCGCGACCTGCTCGCCGGCGCGCTGGCCGCCGTCGTCGTGGGCGACCCGGCCGACGAGAGGACCCAGATGGGCCCGCTGATCTCCCGGCGGCAACTCGACCGCGTACGCTCCTACGTCCCCGAGGACGCCCCCGCGCTGCGCGGCAGTGCGCCCGGCGGCCCCGGCTTCTGGTTCCCGCCGACCGTCCTCACCGGCGAGCGGCCGGGCGGCCGGGCCGCCCGCGAGGAGATCTTCGGCCCCGTCGCCGTGCTGCTGCCCTTCACCGACGAGGAGGACGCCGTCCGCCTCGCCAACGACACCCCGTACGGCCTCTCCGGGTCCCTGTGGACCCGGGACCTCGGCCGCGCCCTGCGCCTGTCCCGGGCCGTCCGGGCGGGCAACCTGTCCGTCAACTCCCACTCCAGCGTCCGCTACTGGACCCCGTTCGGCGGCTTCAAGCAGTCCGGCCTCGGCCGCGAACTCGGCCCCGACGCCCTGACCGCCTTCACCGAGACCAAGAACGTCTTCCTCAGCACGGAGGGCCCCGCACAGTGACCTCTCAGCGCACCGACACCGTCTGCCGCCGCCTGGCCGGCCGTACCGCCGTCGTCACCGGAGCCGGCAGCGGCATCGGACTCGCCGCCGCCCGCCGGCTCGCCTCCGAGGGCGCCCACGTCGTCTGCGCCGACGTGGACGAGGCCCGGGGCGGGGCCGCCGCCGACGAGACCGGCGGGCTCTTCGTGAGGACCGACGTCACCGACCCCGGGCAGGTCGAGACGCTGTTCCGGACGGCGTACGACACGTACGGCAGCGTCGACATCGCCTTCAACAACGCCGGCATCTCCCCGCCCGACGACGACTCCATCCTGGAGACCGGCCTGGAGGCCTGGAAACGCGTCCAGGAGGTCAACCTCACCTCCGTCTACCTGTGCTGCAAGGCGGTCCTGCCCTACATGCGCCGCCAGGGCAGGGGCTCCATCATCAACACGGCGTCCTTCGTGGCGCGGATGGGAGCGGCCACCTCGCAGATCTCCTACACGGCCTCCAAGGGCGGCGTCCTCGCCATGTCCCGCGAACTGGGCGTGCAGTTCGCCCGCGAGGGGATCCGGGTGAACGCCCTGTGCCCGGGCCCGGTGAACACCCCGCTGCTCCGGGATTTGTTCGCCAAGGACCCCGAGCGGGCCGCGCGCCGCCTGGTGCACATCCCGGCCGGCCGGTTCGCCGAGGCCGAGGAGATCGCCGCCGCCGTCGCCTTCCTGGCCAGCGACGACTCCTCCTTCGTCAACGCCACCGACTTCCTGGTGGACGGCGGCATCTCGGGCGCGTACGTCACCCCCCTGTAGGGACGAAGGTGTACGGTCCGCCGCCACGACCGCCTGCCGCGCCCGGCACGCTGGAAGGACACCAGCGCCTGGCTGACGGACGCCGCCGACCGGGCCCTCACGGCCGCCTGCGGCACCGGCGCCGGCACGTCCCTGCCGACCTCGGCCCGGCCCCGCTGCACGGACGAGATCGTGGAGATCCGCGAGAACGGCACCACCATGAGCGGCGCCCCCGCCTTCGCCGGCCACTGGAACCACCGCCGTACCGTTCCGCAGTACGCCTGGGTGTCCCCGCTCCTCGCCGGCCGCGCCCCCGCCGAACTCGCCTCCTACGCCCGCGCCGCCCGCCGCGAGGCCCTGGCCGCCCCCGTCGGCGCCACCCGCGCCCTCGGCACCCACGCCCGGTCCTCGACCGCCGGGGCCGGATCACCGTGCGCACCGAGGGCTGCGGCGGCGTCCCGGGCGGCCGGGGTGCGGTCATCCCGTACATCGACGGCAAGCGCTGCTGGATCGACGAGCAGGTGTACGGCGTCCGGGGCGCGCGGGCCTGGCAGCCGCAGCCCCGCGAGCGGCGGCCCGCCCTCGCCGCCGGGGACGCCGACACCGACGTCACCTTCGTCGGGGACGCCACCGGCACCCACCTATAGGCCCTCTCGTCGACCCGCTGCCGCGCCGGGCAGCCCCCTACCCCTGCTCGACCACCGCATACACCGCGCCCGACGGCACGCGCGGACCGCTCCGCCGCACGGACGGCTCGGTGGTGCCGGACCAGCCGGACACGGTCCACTGACCTGCCCTCACAGGAAGGTCCGCCCCTCGCCCCGGTAGGTCGGCACGGTCGCCGTCACCGCGTCCCCCTCGACCAGGTGCAGCGCGTCGAACCGCTCGCACAGCTCACCCGCCTTGGCGTGCCGGAACCACACCTTGTCACCGACGAGCAGGTCGTCGGCGGGCGAGCCGAGCAGCGGGGTCTGCACCTCGCCGGGGCCCTCCTGCGGGTCGTAGGCCAGCCCCTCCGGCAGATACGGCACCGGCAGCCGGTCACGGCCGGCGGCGCCGGACGCCGGATAGCCGCCGCCCAGCACGGTGACGACACCCACGCCGGGCCGCCGTACGACCGGCTGGGCGAAGAGGGCGGCCGGACGGCCCCTGAACGACGTGTAGTTGTCGAACAGGCGCGGCACGTACAGCCCCGAGCCGGCCGCGATCTCCGTCACCGCCTCCTCGGCGGCCGTGTGCTGCACACTGCCGGTGCCGCCGCCGTTGACGAACTCCAGGTCCGGCACGACGGCCCGCACCGCCCGCACGACCGCGGCCCGCCGCTCGGCCAGCTCCCGGCGGGCGGCGGCCTGCATCAGCCGGATCGCCCGCGAGCGCAGCGGCCGCCCGGCCACCGCGTCCCCGACCCCGGCGACATGCCCCTCGTACGCCATGATCCCCACCAGCCGGAACCCCGGCCGCCGGGCCACCGAGCGTGCCAGCTCGGCGAGTTGGGCGGGGGAGCGCAGGGGTGAACGCCGGGCGCCCACCCGCACCCGGCCGCCGAGCAGCCGCAGCGAAGTGTCCAACTCCAGGCACACGCGCACCACTTCCCGCCCGCCGTCCCGGGCGGCGTCGATGAGGTCCAGTTGCGCCGGGTCGTCGACCATCACCGTGACGGCACCGGCCGGCTTCGGATCGGCGGCCAGCTCCGCGAACCCGGCCCGGTCGGCCGACGGATAGGCCAGCAGGATGTCCTCGAACCCCGACCGCGCCAGCCACAGCGACTCCGCCAGGGTGAACGACATGACGCCCTGGAAGCCGTCCCGGGCCAGGACCCGTTCCAGCAGGGCCCGGCAGCGTACCGACTTGCTGGCGACGCGGACGGGCTTGCCCCCGGCACGGCGGACCAGGTCGGCGGCGTTGGCGTCGAACGCGTCCAGGTCCACGATCGCGAGAGGGGCGTCGAGATGGGCGGTGGCCCGGTCGTAACGGGCCCGGTCAGCGGCGCGCGCAGTCATGGCGGAAGCCTGCCAGACAGGATTACCGCAGGGTAGGGGGACGTTCCGGGCAGATGCCGCGGGCCCGCGCACCGGTTCCGTCCCGGCCTGCGCCAACCCGTAGAGTGACGCGCACGTACGGCGCGACGCGCCCGGCAGACCCGTCTGAACCGGGATGCCGGTCCGGCCGTACGGGTATGCGTGCCCGGCAGGAGCTTCCGTACCGGGCGCGGCCGAGCAGCACAACGGCCCGCGTACGACAAACGGCCCGGGCACGAGGAAACGGGGAGTGCATGAGCACGGAAGCGCGGCACGCTCCCGTCCCGCGACGTCCGTCGACCCCACCCGGACAGCCCACCGGAACCGGCACCGGGCCGCTCCCGCCGGGCACGCCTTCGGGCCTCCCGCCCCAGCACCCGCCGACCCGCACCACCCCCACCCGCCCGAACGCCGGGCCACTCACCGGCGACCCCTGCGACCCCGACGACGAACCCTCGGTCTTCACCCCCCGCGCCCCCCGCCCACGGCCCGGCAGGGCCGTACCCGAGGTCGCCGACCCCGTGAGCCCGCCGCCGCCCCCCGCCTCGGCTCGCTTCCCCGACGCCCCGCCGAACACCGGACCCCACCGCGGCGGCCCCACCCCACCCCGTCCAGCCGGACACCCCGTCCGGCAGGCAGCGGCGCCGGGCACGCGCCCGACGGCCCCGGTGAGCCGGCCCGCTTCCAGGACCTCGGCAGACCGGGAAGCCCCGGCGGGCCAGGCGGCCTCGGCGGACCGGCCGGCGTGGCCGGACCCGATGACCCCGGCGGACGGGACGGCCCCGGCAGGCCCGACATCTCCTACGAGCCCTTCCGCCCCGGCAGGCCAAGGGCGCGCAGCGGCGCAGGCGGCTCCGGCCGCCGCCGGGGAGACGCCGTCGGACACGGCCTCCGCGGCGACCGCCCGGCTGCGCCCCGGCAGGGAGTCCGGGCGGCAGGGCGGCGCCCCGGCGGAGACCCCGTCGGAGACGACGGCCCGCCTCCGCCCGATCCGCTCGGCCGCCTCGGCGCCCTCGCCGTCGTCGCCCCCTTCCGCACCCCGCCCGGCGTCCTCCGCGTCCTCGGATCCCCGGCGTCCCACCTCCGCGCCCACCGTCCCACCGGTGCCGTCCGCACCCCCCGTACCCTCGGCGCCCCCGGTGCCGTCCGCGTCTTCCGCCTCGTCCAGGCCGGCCGCGTTCCCCGCGCCGGGGCGGCCCGCTGCCACGGCGTCCGCAGGGACCGCGCGGGGCCGTCGTGACGGTGCGGTGTCCGCGCCCGGCGGCGCCGGTGGGACGTCCGACGCCGGAGCCGAAAGAGCCCGGACCGGTTCCGCCGTGAACGCGGTGTCCGGCGCCGGCGCCTGGAGTCCGAGGTCACCCGCCCACCCCGCGGGCTCCCCGCCCGACGCGGCCCACTCCTGGAGTGCCGCGCCGGCCGCCCGCCCCGTCGTGACGTTCGCGGAGCCCGAGACGTCCGGCGAGCGGACACCCGGCCGCCTCGGGCCGCGCACCGCCGCTGCCGCCGCCTGCCTCGTGCTCGGTCTCGGTCTCATCGGCGGTGCCGTCACCGGGAGCTGGCTCACCGGGGACGGCGGGGACCATGCCTCCGTCAACGCGTACACGGCCGCCGGGACGCTCTGGCACAGCGTGCCCGTGGACGAACTGTTCCCGCCCACCGTCCAGGGCACCGGGGCCGGCCCCGGCGGAGCCGACCGTACCTGGACCCGGATCGCCGTCGCCCCGGACAGCGGCTGCGCCCACGCCTTCGACCCGCTGCTGGGCAAGGTCCTCGCCCCCGTCGGCTGCCGGCGGCTGCTCCGCGCCACCTACACCGACGCCACCCAGAGCCACGTCACCACCGTCGGCCTGCTGTTCACCGAGGCCGACCCCGCCGCCATGTCGGCGCTCGCCGCCCGCTTCCGCACCGAGCACCTGGACCGGCGCGCCGACCTGATGCCCCGGCCGTACGCCGCCCCGGGCACGGCCGCCGCCGCGTTCGGCGACCGCCAGCGCGCGTCCTGGACCGTCTCCGTGCTCACCGACGCCCCCGTCGTCGCCTACGCGGTCTCCGGCTGGGCCGACGGCCGTACCGTCGACACCCCCCAGCCCGCCGCGGACGCCGTCGGCTCCGGCGCGACCACGGCACCGGCCCAGGCCGGCCTCGGCAACGAGGCCCAGGGCCTGGCCGACCGCATCGAACGGCGCCTGCGCAAGACCGTCGGCACAGCCTCGGAGAAGCCCGCATGACGCACATCCGCGCAGCGGCGCTGAGCCTGCTGCTCGCCGGTTCCCTCGCCCTGCTGCCCGCCACCACCGCCCACGCCGACAGCATCCGCGACCGGCAGTGGGCCCTGTCCGCCCTCCACCTGGACCGCGCCTGGCAGACCACCAGGGGCCGGGGTGTCACCGTCGCCGTCCTGGACACCGGCGTCGAGCCGGACCACCCGGACCTCGCCGGCAACGTCCTGCCCGCCAAGGACATGATCGGTTTCGGTGCCGGGCCCGGAGACCGCACGTGGGCCCGGCACGGCACCGCCATGGCCGGCATCGTCGCCGGGCACGGCCACGGTCCCGGCAACGCCGACGGCGTCATGGGCGTGGCCCCCGAGGCGAGGATCCTGCCCGTGCGGGTGATCCTGGAGGACGGCGACTCCGCCCGCGCCAAGGCCCGTACCGAGCGTGGCAGCGCCCTCGCCGACGGCATCCGCTGGGCCGCCGACCACGGCGCCGACGTCATCAACCTCTCCCTCGGCGACGACTCGAACTCCGCGCACCCGGAGCCCGGCGAGGACGAGGCCGTGCAGTACGCCCTGAAGAAGGGCGTGGTCGTCGTGGCCTCCGCCGGCAACGGCGGCGACAAGGGCGACCACGTCTCCTACCCGGCCGCCTACCCGGGCGTCATCGCCGCCACCGCCGTCGACCGCTACGGCACCCGCGCCTCGTTCTCCACCCGCCGCTGGTACGCGGCGGTCAGCGCGCCCGGTGTCAACATCATCATCGCCGACCCCGACCACAAGTACTACGAGGGCTGGGGCACGAGCGCCGCGTCCGCGTTCGTCTCCGGCGCGGCCGCGCTCATCAGATCCGCCCACCCCGCCCTGGCCCCGGCCCAGATCAAGAAGCTCCTGGAGGACACCGCGAGGGACGCCCCGGTCGGCGGCCGGGACGACTCCCGGGGCTTCGGGACGATCGACCCGGCGGCGGCCCTGGAGTCGGCGGCCCGCCTGAAGCCGGAGGGTCTGCGCCCGGCGTCGTACGGCGAGCGGTACTTCGGTACCGGTCCCGACACCCCCGGAGCCGGCTCCTCGGCCTCCGGCTGGGCGGGCCCGCTGGCCGGCGGCGCCGGCGGCGTCCTGCTGGTCGCGGGCGTCGCCCTGTGGCGGACCCGCGGAAGGAGACGTCTCAGCCGGCGGTGATCACCGGTACCGCCGCCTTCGCCGCCGCCTCCACCAGCGCGATGCCCTCCGCCTGACTCCCGCTGCCGTCCGACAGCACGGCCACCAGGTGACCCGTACCGTCCGCCGTCACCCGGCCGACGCTGTCGACGTCCCACAGCCCCGTTGCCGCGCGCCGGCCAACCGTTCTTCAGGGCCCAGGAGCTGTCACGCGCGGCGGCCGACGCCCCTCACTGCCGGTCCGCCTCGACCGACTTCATCCGGCCCCCGCACGTGCGGGAGGCCGCGTCCAGCCGGAGGTGCTCCCGAGCACCTGCGGGAGCGGAACGAGCTGGTCCGCGGCCGTCGTCCGGGTCAGCCCCCCCAGCCTGCCCGCAGCGCCGGAGGTCGCGCTCAGGCCGAAGCGTGCGTCGGCCGCGTCCACGCCGGCCGACGCCCCTGATCGTGTGCCACAGCGCCGTCGCGGACGCGTTTGCCGCTGTTCTCGATCACCTTCGTGGCGGACGCCCCTTCGGCCGCCGTCAGCCCCCGCGCCGCGTCCTGGGCCCGGAGCGGCAGCGCGGCCGCGATGTCGACCTCGACCGCCGGCATGCGCGCCCCGGACGGCACGGTCACCCGCGCCATCGCCCCGGACAGCAGCGCGCCCCGGTCCACCGCGGGTTGCGTGACGGGTTCCACGGACGCCTCCACGCCCGCCCCGGCCGAGGGGGGAGGGCCGGGGCGACCGGCCGCCGACGATACGGCCGCGGTCCCGGAGCACGCCCGCTCCCGCAAGCAGACCGTGCCGCCGGCGGTGACCCCGCTCGCGGCCACCCTGGCGCCGGGACGGGCGCCACGTCAGGGAATGCCGGGGACTCCTGTGAGCGGGGTGTCACCGGCCCCGCGGCCGGCCGGCGCCCTCCCCCCGATAGGGTCGGTGACCGTGGCGAACAAGAACATCCCCGACCCCGGTTTCTCCGACGACGACGGCTCCGCCGACCCCCGGCTGAGCGCCGCCCTCGCCGCCTGGGCCGAGGACCGCAACGCCCTCGGGCCCGTCCTGGAAGCGCTCAAGGGCGCCCGCCTGCTCGTCCCCGTCGTCGCCGTGCTCGGCGAGGTGGAGGAGGACGAGAACGGGCTGCGCCGCGAGAAGACCAGCGACATGGCCGTACCCACCCTGAAGGCCGGCGACCGCACCGCGCTGCCCGCCTTCACCTCCACCGACTCCCTGGCCCGCTGGGACCCCGGGGCCCGCCCGGTCGCCGTCTCCCTGCACCAGGCGCTGGAGGCCGCCGCGCACGAGAAGGCCGACACGGTCGTGCTGGACCTCGCCGGCCCGGTGCCGTTCGAGCTGACCGGCCCGGCGCTGCTCGCCCTCGCCGAGGGCCGCACCAGCATCGACCCGCTGGCCGACCCGGCGGTCGTCGACGCCGTCCGTACGGCGGTGGCGGCGGAACCCGCCGTGCTCCGCGCCCACCTCGGGCCCGGGCGGGCCGACGGCACCCTCGCGCTCGTCCTGGACCCGGCGGCTCCGCCCGCGGAGGCCGCCCGGGCGGTCGCCGAGCGTCTGGCGGCCGACGAGACACTGCGGGCCCGCCTGGTACGCGGCCTCGACCTGGCACTGCTGCCGGCCGGGACCACGCCTCCGGGCGAGCCCTTGTACGTGCGCGGATGAGCGGAACGGAATAGGGTCTTTCGTTCGGATCGGGCCGGATCAGGGAGCGGGTCCTGGTGCCGTGCGTCGCACGGCGGAGGAGGGCGCCATGGCGGAGCCATGGCAA